>CAIYYI010000235.1 GCA_903930345.1 uncultured Verrucomicrobiota bacterium | reverse complement strand
GCGACAAGTCATCCTCGGCCAACCACCAGCACTTCTCCAACCTGCTGATGATCTATCCGCTCCATCTGGTAAATATCGAGCAGAAGGGCACTGCGGAGGTGTTGCAACGCTCCTTCGACCGCGCACGATCTACGGCGGGCCCGGGTCAACGACAAGCCATGGTGCAAGCCCACGCGGGCCCCATTGGCGCCGCCCTCGGTCTGGGGAACGAGGCCTTGGATAGCCTGAAGCGCCTTCAGGGCGACCTCTATCCCAACGGTCTGTGGTATGAGAGCCCCTGCATCGAGTCCACCCTGGCCGCGGCCAACATCATCCAGGACATGCTCATCCAGAGCTGGAGCGACCCAGCCAAGGATGAGCCCGGGCCAATCCGCATCTTTCCCGCTCTGCCCCCCGCCTGGAAGGACGTGGAATTCCGCGATCTGCGCACCGAGGGCGCCTTCCTGGTTTCCGCCAAATGCAGCCGGGGCAAGACAGAGTGGGTGCGCATCAGAAGCCTCGCTGGAGAACCCTGCCGCTTGCGGCCGGGCATGAACGGCGAAATCCGAATCAAAGGTAACCGTGAACATAAGCTCGTATTGGTGTCGCCAGGTGTTTATGAGATCGAGCTTAGAAAGGGCGAGGAGGTTTTCTTGTATGTCGCACCCAGTTAGCCTGCTGTCCGCGTTATTCGGTACGCTGGCTCTCGCCATCACGGCGCGAGCAGGGTCACCTATCAGCGGAGTTGCTTCGCGTGCAAACTTTGTCGGCGAAGAAGCTGCCGCCGGATATTTTCCTCTGGCGTCGCCAGCGGCGGTGGCCGACGTGTTTGTGCACTCAGGAGACTGGCACGTCGCGCAAATCGCCGCCGGTGATCTCGCCCTCGATATCGAGCGCGTCACCGGGCGCAAACCTGTGCTGAAACAAACGACTGAAGGGCTGGCGGAAAATGCCGTGCTGGTGGGCACGCTCGGTAAAAGTCCGGTGATTGACCGCTTGGTCAAGGAAGGCCGACTTGACGTCAAGGACGTGCAGGGACTGTGGGAATCGTTTGTCATTGCGACGCTGGCCGATCCCTTGCCAGGAGTCCGCCAGAGTTTGGTCATCGCCGGCAGTGATCGCCGCGGGACGGCGTATGGTGTTTACGAATTGTCCCGCCGGATTGGGGTCTCGCCATGGTATTGGTGGGCCGATGTGACGCCCGCGCACCGCGAGGCGATCCACATCTCGCCGGAGCGTCTGCGGGTCGGCCCGCCGGCGGTGAAGTATCGCGGCATTTTCATCAATGATGAGATGTGGGGCATCCGGCCGTGGGCTTCGCAAACCTTCGCGCCGGACGAAGGACTGGGTCTGGGGCCCAAGACCTACGCCAGGATCTTCGAATTGTTGCTGCGCTTGCGCGCCAACTATCTTTGGCCCGCCATGCATCTTAACACGATGCCGTTCAATTGTTATCCGCAAAACAAAGTCGTCGCGGACAACTACGCCATCGTCATGGGTTCAAGTCACATTGAGCCGATGCTGCGCAACAACATGGCCAAAGCCGAATGGGACCGCGAAGGTGGC
>CAIYYI010000234.1 GCA_903930345.1 uncultured Verrucomicrobiota bacterium | reverse complement strand
GGCAGTTCGGCCTCAGGGTCGGTTATATTGAGCCGGTTTATATCGCATGAAACAACCGTCGAACACCACCTCTGCCGGTCACGGACCAGGTTGTCTGGCCCGCGCCATTGTTAACGCCATGAAGGTCGAGCCTGCCATCGAGGCGGTCAAGATCGACCGGGCCGCCCAGACGGTCAACCTCGCCACGCTGGGCAAGGTGAACGATAGCAGTTTGGAAAATGTGCTGACGGAGGAAATCCGGCAGACCCGCGAGCAGAATCCCGATAGTCACTGCGATCTGCTGGTGGGCAGCGGCAATTGCTCCGAGTGCAAAAGCCCGTTGCCCGCCAGTGATCGTGATCACATCCAGATCCAGCACGAGGCCAGCACCACCACCATCACCCGGTTGACCTGTCCCACCGCCCCCAAGTTTTGGCGCTGGCGCAGTCTGCCGCTTCCTCGGTTTGTGCCACGGGAGGTGTTTCTGCCTGAGGATTCGAAGGAGGAGGAGGAATGGAAGCCCCAGTTGGTGGCGGCGGCCCTGTGCGGTGTGTTCGGCCTGGCGGGCTATATTCTGGGGAATCACCCGGCGGCGATCTGGCTGCATGTGCTGGCCTTTCTGGCCGGCGCTTGCTATCCGGCGCATGAGGTGTGGGAGAAGCTCCAGGAGCGGGAGTTGGACGTCCATTTTCTGATGATCGCGGTGGCGGTGGGCAGCGCCTGCATCGGCGCCTGGGATGAGGGGACGATGCTGCTGTTTCTCTTCTCCCTGTCGGGCGCGCTGGAGCATTATGCCATGGGCCGCACGCACCGGGAAATCCGCGCCCTGTTCCATCAGGCGCCGAAAGAGGCGGTGCAGATGGAATCCGATGGCACCGAACACTCCGTCCGGGTGGACCAATTGAAACCCGGCATCCGCTTGCTGGTGCGCCCGGGCGAACAATTCCCGGTGGACGCCGAAGTGGTGAAAGGCAACAGCGCCAGCGATGAATCTACTTTGACGGGCGAGGCCACCCCGGTGGACAAAAAGATCGGGGACGCCGTATTTGCGGGCACCATCAATCTGTGGGGGGTGGTGGAAGTCACCGTCACCCGTTCTGCCCAGGAAAGCTCCCTGCAAAAAATCATCACCCTGATCCGAGAGGCGCAGCATCTCAAGGCGCCCTCCCAGCGTTTCACCGACTATTTCGGCACGTGGTACACGTACATCATTCTGGGCCTCTCTGCCGTCATGTTTCTGGTCTGGTGGGGTCCCCTTGGCCACCCGGCCTTCGTTTCCACCGGTACGGATAAAAGCGCCTTTTACCGGGCCATGACCTTGTTGGTGGTGGCTTCGCCCTGTGCGCTGGTGCTTTCCATCCCCTCGGCTGTGCTGGCCGCCATTGCCTGGGCGGCCCGCCGCGGCATCCTGTTCCGGGGCGGTGCAGCGGTGGAAAAGCTCGCGGAAGTCAACGTGGTGGCCATGGATAAAACCGGCACCTTGACCACCGGGGAGCTGGAGGTGTCGCTGGTGGAAAGTTACCCGCCCGGCCGGGAGGATGAAGTGCTGCGTCACGCTTTTTCCCTGGAAAAACTCTCCACCCATCCCCTGGCGCGCGCCGTGACCCGCCACGGCAAGCAACGCCAGCTCACCGCGCTGCCGTTGGATCATTTTGAGTCCGTGGCGGGCTCCGGCATCAGGGCGGTCCACCAGGGTCGCGCCGTCTCTCTGGGACGCCGGGAATGGATCGCGCAAATCGCCCCCACCCGCGCCTGTCAGGAGGCTCCGGCGGCCGTGTCCGGGGTTTCTGAGGTGTGGCTGGTGTGCGGGGATTTGGTCGGTCGTATCCTGCTTCGTGACGATCTGCGCCCGGTTGCCGGCCAGCTCGTGGCCCGTCTGCGGCAGTTGGGCTTGCGCAGCGTGGTTCTGACGGGCGACCGCCACGGCGCGGCCGAGTCCCTGAAAACCCAGTTGGAACTGGATGAGGTGCGGGCGGAACTCAAGCCCGAGCAAAAGGTCAAGGCCATCCTGGAACTGACCGGCACCCGCAACCGGGTGGCCATGATTGGCGATGGCGTCAATGATGCCCCCAGTCTGGCGGTTGCCCACGTCGGGGTGGCCATGGGGGCGCGTGGTTCGGCTGCGGCGTTGGAACAGGCGGAGGTGGTGCTGATGCATGATCGGCTGGAAAACTTTCTGGCAGCGTTCGAGCTAAGCCGCCGGGCTCGGCTGATCATCCGTCAAAACCTGGTGATTTCCCTCGGCACCGTGGTGGTGCTGGTTGGGTTCGCCATCGCGGGCACCATTCCGTTGACCCTGGGCGTCATGGGGCATGAGGGCAGTACCGTGATTGTGGTCCTGAACAGCCTGCGCCTGCTCTTGGGCGGACACAATGTCGAGACGTTAAAGCCGGCGGGTTAAAGTTGTTCTCAACCCTTTTTTGCTATTGTCGGCAACGCATGGTGTGCTTATCTTGCCGTCGTGCCGACAAAAAATACAAAGCCAACTCGAAGTCGCGACAGCGACAAAAGGGTGGGTATGTCGGCGTCCGCCCCTGAGGAAGCTGGAGGATCCGCGCTGGCGTCCCCCTTGCCGCCGGAGTTCAACGGCGTGGGTGTGAACCACGAGTCTGCCCCTGCCCATTCCCTGATCGAGGTGTTGTGCAACTCCAAGATTTATCAGGATTACGAGCGGGCTTTCACTGAGGCCACCGGGATGCCGGTGGCACTGAAGCCGATTGAATCCTGGCAGTTGCCCCACCATGGCAAACGCCGGGAAAACGCCTTCTGTGCGATCATCGCCCAGAAAAGCTCCACCTGCAGCCTCTGCTTGCATGTGCAGCAGAAGCTTACGGAGTCCGCCCAAGAGAGCGCCAAGACCGTTCCGTGTCCCTTTGGCCTGTGTGACACAGCGGTGCCGGTGCGGGTGGGGGAGCGCTTGGTCGGTTTTCTGCAGACCGGGCAGGTCCTGTGCCGTAAGCCCACCGAGGCGCAGTTTGCCAAGGTTGCCAAAGTGATCGCCGATCTGGGCACCCAGATCAACCGTGATGAACTCCATGAGGCGTATTTCGCCACACGGTTGCTCACGCCGGTGCAGTACGAGTCCATTGTGGTGATGCTGACCATTTTCTCGCAGCACCTTTCCATGGTGAGCAACCAGATCGTGGTGATGCAGGACAACGCCGAGCCTTACGTGGTGCGGCGGGCCAAGGAGTTCATCAAGGAGCACCAGTCAGACGAGCTTTCCCTGGGGCAGGTGGCCCGGGTGGTGAACACCAGAACCTATTATTTCTGCAAGATGTTCAAAAAGGCCACCGGCCTGAATTTCACCGAGTACGTTTCCCGGGTGCGGATTGAAAAAGCCAAGAACCTGCTGCTCAATCATAACCTGCGGATCAGTGAGATTGCCTTTGAGGTCGGCTTCCAATCGCTGACGCACTTCAACCGGGTCTTCAAGAAATTCATCGGGCTCTCGCCCACGGAATACCGATCGCAGCTTCCCACGCCCTGAGGGGGTTACTATTTCGGGGCGGCGGAATTGGTGGGGAGCTGTGCCACGGGCGCGGAGGCCTGCTCCGGCACCGTATTGGTGTACGGTTTCCCGGTTTCCTTTTCCACCAGATTGCGATTCAGCCGATCCTTGATGGTGTTGTACATGGGGTCGGTGATGCCCGCGAGACTAGCGCGCACTTCCTGGAAGTGTCCCAGCGTCAAATGCCAGCGGGCCAGATGCACGAGCACCCCTTGTCGTTCCACCTCGTCACGGGCCAGTTTCAGGGTGCCTTCCCAGGCCGCCAAAGCGGACCGGCCAATCTTTTCCGTTTCCGCGCGGTCCGGGTCGCCAGCCGTGGTTTTGCGTGGGCGCATGCCGTAGTAGCTTTGGGCCAGATCGCTGGCCAGGACGAAGTTGGTCGGATCCAGGGCCAGGGCCTGATGATAGAGATCCAGCGCTTTGGCAAACACCTGCTCTTCGGTCAGGCCAAAGTGCCGGATGGCATCCTGTCGGAACAGGTACACGGTGGTGGCGTAATTCTGGAGGTAAATCGGCTCCCGCGGGTTCAATTCGATGGCCTTGGCGTAGCAGGCAAAGGCATTGGTGACGGGGCCGTTGTGGCCGTAATAGTTGGCCAGATTGTTGAACACCGCCGGATTCTTGGGATCAATCCGGGCGGCCTCGTCGAGGTGGACCTTCGCTTCCCCTTCCTTGCCGGTGTCGCTCAGAAAGCTGGCATAGGCCACCCGTGCCCGGGCGTGGTCCGGATGACGTTTCAGGAAGTCATCGTAGGCGCGGCGCACCGGTTCGAAGCACTGGTCCAGGCGCAGCTTCAGGGTGGACTGGCTGAAAGTGGGTTCTTTGGGGATTTTGGCATGCTCTGCCTTGATCAGGGCATCCGCCTCTGTCTGGGCGGCGTCATCGATTTCCATCAACGCCTGAAAGGCCTTTTCCACCGGGTCATTCGGATTGGGGACATTCACCGAAATTCCGGTGGCCGCCCGAACCGTGTTGCTGACCGCAGCAGACTGGTTGGTCGCCATCAGGGCGCTGAACAAACCGACGAGGAGCGTGCTCACCCAGCCACCATACCACCGGCTGGCGGGCGGGTCGAGCAAATCAACGGGGCGCATGCGCGGCTCAGACCTGTTTGACGATGCCCCAATAAACATCCAACCGCTTGCTGAGGTAGAGATTCACCGCTTTGACCAGGACTTGCGCCTCCTGCCGCTGGCCAGCCGCCACGATGTCCTTGAGGACCATGTCCGGCTTCACGGCGAAGGCACCCTGGGAGATGATGGGGCCTTCGTCCAGGTGCATGGTGACAAAGTGGGCGGTCACCCCGATGATTTTCACGCCGCGCTCGTAGGCTTGGCGATAGGCCTGGGCTCCGGGAAAGCTGGGTAGCAGGGAGGGGTGGATGTTGATGATCTTGTTCTTGTAGCGCCAGACGAAATTGGGCGAAAGAATCTTCATGAACCGGGCCAGCACCACGAAGTCGATGTCATACTCCTCCAGCACGGCCAATGTTTTGGCCTCGGCCTCACCCCGTTCCAGCCACGGAACCACAATGAACGGCAGTTTGTGCTTCTGGGCCAGCGGTTCCAGGTCTTTGCGGTTGGAAACCACCAGCACCGGTTCGGCCTTGAAATTCCGCGCCTTGGCCGCCGCCATCAGGGCGTCAAAACAGTGTGTTTCCTTGGTCACAAAGATCGCCATCCGCTGGCGTCGTCGAGGTTCGGTGAACCGCAGCTTGATCTCCATGCCGAGGTCGTCAGCCAGTTGCCGCAACCCGGCCTGCAAGGTCTCGGGCTGGCACTCGGTCTTCTTCCAGGACGCTTGGAGCGTCATGCTGAACTGGCCGCGGGTCACCTGTTCCTCCAGTGCCTCAATGTTGGCGTGCTTCTCAAAAAGGAAGCTGGTCACCCGGGCGACCACGCCGGTCTTGTCTTTGCCAATGACGGTTATCGTCGCATATTGTTTCATGGCGGGGGAAAAATGCCGCAAATGGCGGCCGTTTCAAAGGTTAAAATCGCTGGTGTGAAAAATCGGCCGTGCCGGGAGCTTCCCCGGCGCGGCCGCCCAAGTATTCACCATGCCATATCAACGGCAGAACAGGAGCACCATCAATTGCGCCAGCAGGATGCGCAGCAGCATCGTCAGCGGGTAAACCGTTGCGTAGGCCACCGAGGGTGAATCCGAGTTGCTGATGGTGTTGGCGAACTGGAGCGCCGGGGGATCCGTCATCCTGCCCGCGAGCAATCCGCACACGTTCATGAAGTTCTGCTTCCACAGCCAGCGGGCCAGGATACCGAAGATCAAAATGGGCAGGACGGTGATGGCCGCCCCGCAGCCCACCCAAAGCAGTCCGTCCCCTTTGAGCACCGTGGCGAAGAACGATTCGCCGGCTTTCAGCCCCACGCAGGCCAGGAAAAGGACAATGCCAAACTCGCGCAAAGCCAGATTGGCGTTGACCGGCATGTACCACACCAGCGGTCCGATGCGGCCGATGCGGCTCAGGATCAGGGCCGCCAACAGGGGGCCGCCCGCCAGGCCGAGCTTGACCGGTGCGGGCATGGTCCCAAGCGAGATCGGATAGGTGCCGATGGCCAGGCCCAGCGCTATGCCAAGGAAGATCGGGATCAGGTTGGTGTGGTTCAGTTCCTTGATGGAGTTGCCCACCAGCTTGGCCGCGTTTTCCATGTCCTCCGGTTCGCCCACGGCTTGGAGCATGTCGCCGAATTGCAGCTCAATGTCGGGAATGGCGGTCATTTCAATGTCCGCGCGGGTTACACGCGAGACAATCACCCCGTGCAGCTTGTCGAGACCGAGTTCTTCGATCGTTTTTCCCAGCACCTCCTTGTGGGTGACAATCAGCCGCCGGGAAATCACGTTGCCCGCATGCTTGGTGAGGTCCACGTTGCTCTCCACTCCGATGATGAGGCGGAACTGGTCCAGGTTCTTCCGGGTACCCACCGCCAGCAGCAGGTCGCCTTTGTGCAGGACCGTGTCGCTGAGCGCCGCCATCACGTCAGAGTTGCCCGCCTGTTTCACCCGGGTCACCACCACGGGCAATTCGTTGCGCCCGGGCAGTTGATCCAACCGCAGCCCGTTCAGGTTGTCGTTGTCCACCATCACCGTCATGCGCTCCAACGATTGGTGATTCGCTTTTTGGGCCTGGCGGAATTCCGTCGCCTCTTTCTCCACGTTCACCCGGAACAGGGAGCGAATGATGATCATGGAGAGAATGATGCCGATGACGCCGAAGGGGTAGGCCACCGCGTAACCCATGGCGGGCAGGTCCAGCCGTTCCGGGGCTATGCCCGGCAGGCTTTTCAACGCTCCGGTGGCCGCACCCAGGGCGGGGGTGTTGGTCACCGCACCGGAGAAGACCCCAACGATGGCGGCGATATCGATGTTTAACAGGTAGGAGAGCAACAGGGCGATCATCGCCCCTGTCACCACCACGCCTGCAGCCATCAGGTTCAGGGGCAGTCCCTGTTTGCGCAACGAGGCAAAAAAGCCGGGCCCCACCTGCATGCCGACGGTGAACACGAACAGGATCAAACCGAATTCCCGCACAAACTCGAGAATTTCCTTCTCCACTTTGAAGCCGAGGTGCCCCAGCGCGATGCCGGAGAAGAGCACCCCGGCGATGCCGATGCTGATGCCTTTGTATTTGAAGCTGCCCAGGGTCAGCCCCAGGACCGCAACCGAGGCAAACACGATCACCGCATAAGCAATTGTTTGCGTTTTATGTAGTTCAAGTAACCAAGTCATAGTTCAGGTAATAGAGTTCTGTCTGTGGAACCAACCAGCGCCAGGACCATGGGCGCGGACGGAAGGTAGGGCAAAGCACCGCCCAAGTCCACAAAGAACTATTAGAAAATATCTGGATTACACTTATTGGCATTATAAGCACTTAAATGATAGGTGTGTTATAATGGCTATTTAACACTACATGTCATTGTACATAAGCTATTTATATAGTACTTGATCAATCTTGTCTTGAGTGTGGCAAATAATGATGGCTACGGCCTAAACCATGGGGATTTTCCCAGTCAGGCTTTGTCGCCGCGCATATCGCAGGCCGTGTTCAGGCCCGAGGAGCCTTGGTGCAGGATCTATTCTGCGGTCGGTGGGCGTCCGGCCTTGCGTTGCCTCGGAGGCTCATCCTTGGCGGGGTCGTGATTTGGATTTGGCGTCGGCATCTGGGCCTGCACGGATTGCCGCCAGGCGCGTAATTCCGCCAGCAGTTCGGCGGCTTTCGCGGGCTCCTCTTGCACCAGATTGTGGGACTCTCCCACATCATGCGCCAGATCGTAGAGTTCCGTGGCCCCGGTTTCGTGGAATTCCACCAGCCGGTAATCCGCCCGGCGCACGGCGCTGTAAGGCGTGGCTCCGCCCGGGTGGTAGTGGGGGTAGTGCCAGAAGAGCGAGCGGGGTGCCAGGGGTGTCCCTTTTAGCAGGCCAGCCAGGCTGACCCCATCAATGCCCGGCGGCACGCGGGCACCCGCCAGTTCGGCCAGCGTGGGCAGGTAATCAATGCTCATGATGGGGGTCGTGTTGGTGGTGCCGGGCTTGATGACCCCGGGCCAGACAGCGATGAACGGCACCCGTACCCCGCCCTCATAGGCGGATCCCTTGCCTGCCCGCAGCGGGGTGTTGACAGTCACCGGTCGCAGACCGCCGTTGTCGGAGGTGAAGAGGATGAGGGTTTGTTCGCTGAGCTTCAGTTCCTGGAGTGTCTGTGCCAGCCTGCCCACGCTGTCATCCACGCTCTCGATCAACCCCGCGTAGGTGGCATTGCTGTGCCCCATCCCGGGCTCAAACCTGGCCTTGTAGCGGGCGATCACTGGCGCTTTGGCCATTAGTGGCGTGTGGACCGCGTAATGTGGCAGGTAGAGGAAAAAGGGCCGGGCTTGGTTGGCGCGGATAAATCGGATCGCCTCGGTGCTTTCCCGGTCGGTGAGGAATTCCCCGGCAGGTCCGTTGGTGAGCGTGGGGATGTTGTAAGGCGAGAAGTAGCTGGGCGGCTGGCCCCGGTCATAGCCGGCCAGGTTGAGATCGTAGCCGTGTTTCTCAGGGAAGTAGTTGGTGTTGCCCAGATGCCATTTCCCTATGCTGGCGGTGGTGTAGCCAACGGCTTTCAGGACCTCCGCCACCGTGGTCTCCTCGGTCCTCAGATACTGGGTCCAATCCGGGATTTTCAACTTGGCGAAGGGTCGGTTGTGGCCGGCGATCCAATCCGTCAGGTGCAGACGGGCGGGGTATTTGCCGGTTTGAATCGCGGCCCGTGTTGGCGAGCAGACGGTGCAGGCTGAGTAGGCCTGGGTGAATTTCATCCCCCGGCTGGCCAGACGGTCAATGTTGGGGGTCTGATAATAGCTGCTGCCGAAGCAGCTCAGGTCAGTCCAGCCCAGATCATCCACCAGGATCAGAATCACGTTGGGTGGGCGTCGATTGGCTTCGGCGGCGTGGGTCGCAGGGCCAGCCAGCCACAGGGCTGCCAGCAGGGTCAAAAGTGGGTTTCTCATGGGTTTAACGTATTTTCTGATCGGGCAGCTCCTGTTTCACCCCGGCATCCAGCGGCATTTTGTCGGGTAACCCACCGGCCTCTTGCATCAGGCGGTGAAGTTCTTTTTGCAGTTTCTTCAATTGTCCGGATTGCCGGGAATCGGCGGCCAGATTCCTTGTTTCCATCGGATCGCTGGCCAAATCATACAGCTCCGCCAGATGCCGGTCGGCCTGGCCATCCCCGGTGGGGTAGTGGATATATTTCCATCGGTCGGTGCGCACCCCGCGCACGTTGGGCGTATAAGGGAACTGGACCTCGTAGTTGTACTCGTAATACCAGGACTTGCGCCAGCCTGCCGGTTTGCCCTGTGCCAGCTTCTGAAAAGAGCGGCCATCAATGTTGGCAATGGGGGGCAGTTGGCAAAGCTCCAGCACCGTGGGGGCGATATCCAAGGTCAGCACCATCTCCTCCACCACGCGCGGCTTGAAGGCGGGCGGGTAGCGGACCAGGAGCGGAATGCGAATACTGGGTTCGTGCATGGTGCGCTTGTCCACCATGCCATGCTCGCCGTTGAGTAAGCCATTGTCGCCCATGAAGATGAAGACGGTGTTATCCAGTTGTCCCAGGTTGCGCAGGGTCTGGTAAAGTCGCCCCACGCTGTCATCGATGGATAGAATCGTTCCCCAGTAGGCGCGGGTCATGGCGGCAAAATCGCGCACCGCCTCAGGCCGTCGGTCGGGGAAGGTCTTTCGCCATTCAAAGAGCGGGCCATAAATGCCGTGCCAGGTGTCCAGGCGTTGCTTGATCCACTCCGGCTTCTCTTCCAGGTGAAACGCGGTGTCAGGGTAGGGGATGCTGACCCGGTCAAAGGCATTTGAGTATTGCGGCTCCGGCAGGTAAAAGCTGTGCGGTGCCTTGTGCCCGAGCATTAGGAGAAACGGCTGCTGTCGGGGCCGCTCAAGCCAGTCCACCGCCAGGTCGGTTACCCGGTGGGTGTAATAGCCGGTCAGCACCTGCCGCTGGCCATCCACATTGAATTCCGTGTCGTAGTACTTCCCTTGGCCCTTGTGGGTGGCGAAATAGTTGAAACCGGGTCGTCGTTCGTCGTTGTTTTCACCCATGTGCCACTTGCCGATATACGCAGTGTCGTAGCGCTGCTCCTGCAGCCGACGGGGAAAACTCGGTAAAGTCTCGGGAAACTCGGTGAAATTGTTCACCACCCCGTGGCGATGGGCATACACGCCGCTGAGGATCGATGCCCGGCTGGGGGAGCAAAGCGAAGTGGTGCAAAACGCGTTTCGGAATCGGACCCCCTCCTGGGCCAGGCGGTCGATATGAGGGGTTTTAAGCCAGGGATGTCCGGCGCATTCCATGGCATCTGCGCGCATGTCATCGGTGAGCACGAGCACCACATTGGGGCGCACTGGGGTGGCTTTGGTGGCACCCGGGAGCCCGCCGATTCCGCAGGTCAGCCAGACCAGGCAAAAGACACGGATGAATTTCATGCCTGCAAACTGTAGGCGGTTTCGGTTGTTTCAGGAAGTCAAAAACCGGGCTAATCGCGGGGCCGGGGCTCACTGGAATACAATGCGGCCCTGTTATCCTGCGGTCCACCCCTCGTCATCGGGTGTCCTGCCGACGTCTTTCACTCGTCGGCGTCCCATTTCCCAAGCCATCCGATCATCCAAAACCAGCAACCCAACGAAACAAACAACCGAAAACCCAAACCCGGTGGGGTCCGGCAATCCGCAATCAAGGTCAGCTCGAAATCCGCATTCCGCAATCAAAAGGGTTGCCTAATCCTCCATCTCCTGAGGCACCGCCTCGTGCATGAACAGGGAGATCCACTCCCGTGCCTCGATGCGGTCTGAGACCGTCCCCCCCCGCAATTCCAGTTTCCCATCCTCCCGGGCCAGCAATTTTGCCTCGCCAAACCGGGCGAGCAGTTGGAACCGTGTCGGATGCCACAGACGATCAATCATCATTTTCATGACATAGATATAATCGGCAGGGTAGGACAAATACTGTCTGGGTATTTTAATATATTTTTAAAAATGGCGGTGTGGAGCCGGGGATGAAAAGAAAAAAGGCGTTCCATAAAAACAGGAAACGCCTTGATTGACAATTGTTTGTGGTGTTTATGGACTATGCGCGCTCGGTTTTCAGAGTGACCGTCGGTTGATCGCAAACTTCCGCCGGTCCAAAGTACTGAATGGGGCCGGGGAACACATAATCATTGTTTTTTGCCCATTCTTCGCGCTGTTGGGCAAAGGCCAGGAAGGGTTTGCCATCCAGTTCCACCAGGGCTTTTCGGATCACGGGCACCTGTTTGCCATGGCGCCGTTCCATGTTCATCAGCATGGTCAAGGGGATGCCGCCGGCCGTCCAGGCGGTGGCTGGTTTGGAAACCTGACTCACCACGGACATGTACCCGCTTAGGCCCGCCGCGATCAGGGCGCTGGCGTTGTAGCCCAGGCTGTAGCCATAATCGGCGTCGAAGTTTGAGGGTGCCGCGCAACGGCCTTCGTAACCAAAGAAGTGGTTCAGGGCGGCAAATTTGCCGGTGTAGGTGCCTGCCTTCTTCCACTCCGCCAATTGCCGGGCCACCAATTCGATCAGCAGCTTTTCCGTCTCAATGAGCGACACCTGCACGTTGCCGTGCGAATCACGCTCCTTGAGCAATTGCATCTGGATGGCCGTCGGCAGCGCGTTGAACGCGGTCAGCGACTCCGCTGATAGCTTCCCCTGCACAAACTTCACCCGGGCCTCCAGCGTCAGGGCCTCGAACTCCTCCTTGGCCTTGCCGATCACGTCATTCGCCTCGGCGATCAACTGCTTGATCTCCGGGACGAACTCCACCAGCCCTTCAGGGATCAGCACCACCCCGAAATTGGCCTTGGCGTTGCCACGGTCGCGGATCACCCCGGCGATCTGCTCGGTGATCTGCCGCAACGACTGTTTGCGGGCGGCGATTTCCTCGGAAATCAGGGCGATATTCGGGCAGGTTTGCAGGGCGCATTCCAGCGCGATGTGCGAGGCGGAGCGGCCCATCAGCTTGATGAAGTGCCAGTATTTCTTGGCAGAGAGGGCGTCTCGCTGAATGTTGCCGATCAGTTCGCTGTACACCTTCGTCGCCGTGTCAAAACCGAAGGAGGTTTCAATCTGCTGGTTTTTCAGGTCGCCATCAATGGTCTTGGGGCAGCCGATGACCTGGATGCCGGTTTTTTGGGCCAGAAAGTACTCCGCCAGGAGACAGGCGTTGGTGTTGGAGTCATCGCCGCCGATGATCACCACGGCTTGGATGCCGAGCTGTTTGCAGTTGGCGGCCACCTGCTGGAACTGCTCGGGCTTGTCGAGCTTGTCCCGCCCGGAGCCGATGATGTCGAATCCGCCGGTGTTGCGGTAGGCGTTGATCACCGCCGCGTCCAGCACCTTGAATTTATTGTCGATCAGCCCCTTGGGGCCGCCGAGAAAGCCGTACAGCAGGCTGTCCGCGTGCTGCGCTATGAGGCCATCAAAGAGCCCGGCGATGACGTTATGGCCGCCGGGGGCCTGACCGCCGGAAAGCACCACGCCGACCTTGATCGGGGTGCTGGCCGGACCGGTGCCGGCCGAAAAGGACACTTCCGGCAGTCCATAGGTGTGGGGGAACATCGCCTGGATTTCCAGGGGGTCGGCGATGGAGGTGGTTTGGCCGCCTTTGACAGCGGTCACCGCCATGCCCTGTTGGGCAAAGACGGCGGGCAGTTTGGGGAGATACGCGGCCCGGGCTTGTTGCAGTTTCGAGATTTCAGCCATAATTCAAGGGTTCAAACGTTGTTAATGACGCACCAGGCAGGTTGAATCCCCCCGGGGACACAGCCCCGTCAAGCAGGGCTTATTCCGTTGGGAGGCATCCTTCCCGGATAAAATCCCGCGAAATATTTCAAAAACCACCTTCCGATTCAATTCAGTTCTTCTTGAAAATGAAGGTTGTTTGCGGATGGTGGACTTATCGGCCGGGCGGCTTTTGCAAACACTGACCGGGTGTCGCTGCCGGCTCACGCGCCCGGCAGAGCCGGTTGGGCGGGGGGGATGATTGGCCGCGAAAAGATGGGGACCTTATCCGGTGAGGCGCACCCAGCGGCGGGATTTCATCTCGAAACGGGGCAGTGATCCGGTGGGGGCGAGGGTGACCGGGATGCGCAGGCTGAAACGGGATTGCAGGCTGGCCTGCAGGCGGCTGACCACCAGCTCTGGCTGCGGTGTTTCCGGGGCCACCTCAATTTGAAGGGAGAGTTCGGTCATGGCCGCGCGGCAATCCACGGTGGCGCGGTACTCGAGGATTTCCGGCAGACTGCGGATGATTTCCTCCACCCCGCTGGGGTAGAGGTTCACGCCGCGCACAATGATCATCT
>CAIYYI010000233.1 GCA_903930345.1 uncultured Verrucomicrobiota bacterium | reverse complement strand
CCCAAGGCTGGTTGCGGCAAGTCAAGACGCCCGCGGGTTTGGTGGATGTGCTTTTGACCAACCAAACGCCGCAGCAATACGATCTGAAATTTTATACCGGTGCCGCCAGCGTTTTCACCCGCGCCCCCAATGACTTGTATGCGCCTGCCACTAATGCCACACTCCTGGCCACCTGGACCTTCAAGAACCCCAGCTCCACCGACACCACCGGGAACCAGCTTTGGGTCATTGAGACGCGGGTCAACCAATCCTGGACCAATAAGTATTTGTATACTAACAACATCTGGAGTGTGGAGGACGGGGCGGGCTTGCGGAAAATTCAAACCTGGGTGGAGGCCAGCGGCCCGAATTCCGTGCGGCATGAGGACATCTTAAGCGGCGCCACCTACCAGCAACGCACCACCCAGACCTACGGGCCCATTGAAACGGGCGGGCCGGTGGTGCTCAAGGAGGTTAAGGAAGGGGACGAGGCAACCAACTTGTTGACGCAGTACACTTATTACGGCTCGGCGGCATCGGTGAATAACCGGTTTCAACTGCAGCAGGCTCTTTTCCCGGATGGCCGCTGGGAACTGTATGAGTATGATTCCCTGCACCGGCGCGCGGTGGAATATGCCGCTTTTAACAACAGCGCCCCGGCGACCAACGCCGATCCTTGTTACATCACGCAGTATGCCTACTCCCTGGCTGGAGTGGATGACGGGACGTATTTGCCGGACGTGCCGCGGCTGGTGGTGAAGAGCGTCCGCAGCGGCGGGAGCCTCCGGGAGATCGGCCGGGCTTATACCGCCATTGCGAACGATGCCAATGGGTTGATCCTGCAGCGGATCGAAAAGCGATGCCCCCAGCCGGGGGCCAGCTGGAGCGATGCGAACAACTTGGTCACGGAGACCTATTACGGCGCCAGCCATGCAGCGTTGGGGCGGGTGGTGAAAACCAAGCACCCCGATGGCACCTGGACCACCTATGATTACGCGCTTACAACCACCAATTTGACCACGACGCAGACCACGGGCAGTTGGAGCAACAACCAGGTGCAGCAAGGCCGGCAGACGGTGACTGTGGCGGGGAGCGTGGGGGAAACCCTCAGCCGCCACGTTTATGCCGTGACTGACGGGTTAGTGCGAAGCGATCTATTGCTCGCGCGGGAGCTTTACACCTATACGGACGACTTGCGGCAATCGCATCAAATGGTGGACCTGGCAGGCCGGACCAACTGCGTGGCGGTGGAGTGCTGCGGATCGCGGAGTGTGGTGGATGCCGACCAGCGGGTGATGGTTTATCAGCCCGACGCCTTGAAGCGGCCCTCCGACACGATCCTGCTTAGCTTCGGGATCACCGGGCGGAAATTGCTGGATGCGGCGGGCCGGGTGGTGGTGGAGGTGCGCCTTGGGAGCGATGGCCAGAGCCATGCCCTCAACCAATATCAGTATGACCTGGTGGGCCGCCTGGTGCGGACCACCAACGCCGCGGGGAGCGTGACGATCCAAAGCGAATCGCTCACCAACAATGGCACGCAACGGCAATTGACGGTGGCCGATCCGGCGGGGGGCCAGCGGGTGGAGACCTATTACCGGGACGGGCGGCTGGAGAGCCTCAAAGGCACGGCGGCGCACCCGGTGCGGTATGAGTATGGGGTGGAGCAGGAGAGCTCGGTCTGGCGCGAGTTCCGGCGGGAGATCAAGCTGAACCGGACGAACTACGCCGACTCCGGGGAGACGCTCAAAACCTATTATGACGGCCTGGGGCGGGCGTATAAGAAAGTCCATGCCGATAACACTTATGAGCAGAGTGCTTATAACGCGCTGGGGCAATTGGCGATGGAGCAGGATGGGGACGGGGTCCGGACGTTGTTTGAATATAACGACCGGGGCGAGCTTACCCGGCAGGCGGTGGATTTAAATCGCAATGGGGTTTTGGATGTGAGCCAGGACCGCCTCACCGAGCAGGTCCATTACGTGACCACCCATGCGGGCCAGGTGGTGGATTGCACGGAGAGCTATGTGTATGCGGAGACGAATTCGTCCAGCCGGACCTTGGTGGCCAAAATCGAGCGGTCGGCTGATGGGTTGAGCGTGTGGGAGACCCGCTACCGGGATGCCGGGGGGCAGACGCCGGCAACGACGTGCAAGGTCACGGCTTATCCAAGCGCCGGGCTGCGCACCGAGACGGAATGTTTTCCGGGCCAGACCCGGGCGGTGAGCACTTACCAATATGGGCGGCTGTGGAGCGTGGCGCGCCGGGATATCAATAACAACCTGCTCCAAAGCACGACTTACAGTTATGACACGCAAGGGCGGCTGACGGGCCAGACCGACGCCCGGAATGGCACGACCTCCTATGCGTATAACGGGGCTGATTGGGTCACCAACGTGGTCACGCCTGCCCCCGGGGCCGGGCAGGCCGCCCAGCAGACCCAGACGGTCTATG
The DNA here is from genome assembly GCA_903930345.1 of uncultured Verrucomicrobiota bacterium. Classification (GTDB taxonomy): domain Bacteria; phylum Verrucomicrobiota; class Verrucomicrobiia; order Limisphaerales; family CAIYYI01; genus CAIYYI01. The sequence goes on along the minus strand of CAIYYI010000233.1, from coordinate 981 downwards.
ACGCCCAAGGGCGGGTGTGGCTGACGCGTCTGCCCGATGGCGCCTGGCAGACCAACCAATACAGCCTGACGGGGGAATTGCAGCTGCAAACCGGCTCGCGCACGTATCCGGTGGGTTACGGTTATGACAGCCAGGGGCGGCTGACCTCCATGACCAATTGGGCCAGTTTCTCCAGCGGGGCCGGGGCGCGGGTGACCACCTGGAGTTATAACGCTTATCGGGGCTGGCTCTCGGCCAAACGGTATCCGGACAGCACCGGGCCGGATTACACTAACACGGCGGGTGGGCGGCTGAAAACGCGCACCTGGGCCCGGGGGACTCCTCGAATGGTAACGACTTATGCCTACGGTTTCGAGGGCACGGACCCCAATGCGAAGCACGGCGACCTGGTGGGCATCACCTACACCAACGATCCGGCGGGCACCCCGGCTGCCACCCTGGTTTATGACCGCTTGGGGCGGCTCCAAACGGCCATCCAAAATGGCGTGGCCACCACCCTGGCCTATAATTATGCCAGCCAATTGCTCAGCGAGAGTTACAGCGGGGGTTCCTTGGGCGGGCGGATGGTGGAAAACCAGTATGACGGGTATTTGCGGCGCACGACAAACCAGGTCCGGCTCACCGGTGGCGCGGCCCTCGCGACGGTGGCCTATGGTTATTCCCCAACCTCGGGCTGGCTGGATAGCGTGACTTCCGGGAATTATGCCGCCACCTATTCTTACGTTGCCAATTCGCCACTGGTGAGCCAAATTAGCTTTAAGCAGGGGCAAGTTGTGAAAATGACTACGGCCAAAGCCTTTGACCCGGTGAACCGGCTGACGTCGATTCAGTCGGCGGTTGCGGGAGCGAACCAGCTGCCGCAGGCGTTTGCTTATCAATACGACTTTGCCGGCCAGCGCCAGCGGGTGTCTTTGGCCGATGGCTCCTGCTGGCGGTATGAGTATGATTCCCTGGGCCAGGTGAAATCGGGCAGGAAATATT
>CAIYYI010000232.1 GCA_903930345.1 uncultured Verrucomicrobiota bacterium | reverse complement strand
CAGCGGGGTGTTCCGCAAGACGGCGGGGAGTGGGACCGGCAGTATTGGGATACCCCTGATGAACACCTATGGGACGGTGGAGTCGCAGAGCGGGACGCTGCGGTTTGAACAGGGGATGAGCTTGGAGGGGTTGTTTGTGACGGGGGCGGGAGCGGGGATCCAGTTCAATGGCGGGACGTACAACTATTTGCCGACGACGCGGCTGACGGGCACGGGGATGTATTACCTGACGGGGGGGACGCTGAACGGGCTGGACAATTACCTGCCCAATCTGTCGATGAGCGGCGGCACGGTGAATCTGAGTCCGGTCTATCAGACGAACGGGGTGATTGTGCGGTTGGATTTGAGCGGGGCAGCCTTGGGGGGGAGCAATGCGGTGGCGGGGGTGTTGAACATGGGCAACGGCGCGGTGAACGGGCCGTTGGCGCTGCTGGCGGGATCGGTGATGAATTTCAGTGGGAACGCGAAGTTGTACGGGTCGGTGGTGGTGCGGTCCAATGCGGTGCTGAACTGGAGCGGCAATGGGCAGAGCTACATCCACAGTGGCACGGCGCTGTGGCCGGGAGGCAGCCTGCTGGTGGAAAGCAACGGGCTGGTGAATTTTGTGGGGAGCGGGTCTGTGTTCGGGGGTTCGGTGACGAACTATGGGCGGGTGGTGCAGAAGGGCGGGTGGATTTACTTGTGGAATGATGGGTCGAGCTGGTGGGCGAAAATTGAAAACCTGGGGGTTTGGGAGTTGCAGGGGGATTGGGATACCTACCAATACTATAACAATGATAACGCCTATTTCCGGAACTATGGATTGCTGCGCAAAGCGGTGGGAACGGGAACCGCATCCATCAATGTGCCGTATTATAACCAGGGCAACATTGAGCAGACCAGCGGCTCGTTGAATTTCGGGCGGAACTTCAGTTTGACGGATGGGACGGTGACGTTTGGGCTGGGTGCCAGTGGCTACGGGCAGATCAATGTGTCGGGAACGGCCACGCTGGCCGGGCGGTTGGGGGTGACTTTGTTGGATGGGTTCATTCCGGCGTCGAACGCGGTGTACACGGTGATGACGCATGGGGTGAGGGCGAACACGTTCACGAACTATGACGGGTTGAACACGGGCTTTGGGCGGTATTTGACCCCCAGCTATTCGGCCAGCGCATTGACGCTGACGGTGGGGGTGACCAACCGGGGGAACACGGTGCCGGGTTGGACGACGATCCCGAATTACACCATCGTGGAGGGGCGGTCGTTCGCGTTTACAAACGTGGTGAGTGATGCCCAGGGGGACACGGTGCTGTACAAGCTCCTGGCGGGGCCGGCCGGGGCCACGGTCGGGCTGTCCAACGGGGTGTTCAACTGGACGCCCAGCGAGGCGCAGGGGCAGAGCACCAACACGGTGGGGCTCTACATCCTGGATGGGGGTTCGCCGAGTCTGATGGCCACCCAGTACTTCACCATCCTGGTCACCGAATCCAACGCCGCCCCCGTCCTGCCGGTGATAGCCAACCAGGTGATGGGGATCAAATCCCCGTTGACTTTGTATGATGTGGCGGTGGATTCGGATATTCCGACCAACACCTTGGTTTACACTCTGCTGACGGCTCCGTCTGGGATGACCCAAACCAACGGGGTGATCTCGTGGTTGCCAACCGTGCCCGGGACATTCCAGGTGACCATGAAGGTGGTGGATAATGGGTCTCCGGCGTTGGCTGCGACCAATAGTTTCACGGTGCGGGTGCTGGATGAACCGACGCCGCCACAGGGGCTCGTGAGTTGGTGGACCGGGGATGACACGACCGAAGACAAGATGGGGTATCATAACGGGGTGCTGACCGGCAGTGCTGGTTATGCGGCCGGATATTATGGCAGCCGGGCCTTCAATTTCCAGGGCGGCTGGATGATTGTCTCGAATTCGCCCCTGCTCAGTTTCCCCCCCGGCAACGCTATGACGGTGGACATGTGGGTGAAGCGTACGGGAGGAAGCTACCCGGTCTATTTCTTTGGCAAACAGGATGGCTGTGGTTCGTACAATTACCGGTCTCCATCCGACTGGTTCTCGGCCGGGACGCCGTTTGATCCGCCGGTGAATCAGTGGCGTCATTATGCCTGGGTGTTTACCGGTCAGGAAATGTTGCTCTACGCGGACGGGGTGAACGTGTCACGGGTCATCACGACCTTGGGACCGGAAAATCTGGCCAATCTGTTGATTGGTGCTTCCGGCACGTGTGGCCAATCGTTTTATGGGTTGGTGGATGAGGTGCGGTTGTTTAAACGCGCCTTGAGTGCCGACGAGGTGGGGCGTCTCTACGCGGGTGTGAACACGGGCGAACTCTACTTCACCCGGCATCCACGGCACCAGACCGCCATGATTGGGGGATCGGCCATCTTCACCACGACTGTGAATGGCGCCCAGCCGTTGGGTTACCAATGGCGGTTTAAGGGCACCCCGCTCGCGGGTCAGACGACCTCCAACCTCACGCTGAACGCTGTGACGCTTGTGAATGCGGGCGAGTACGATGTGGTGGTGACCAATGCGGTGAATACCATCACCAGCGAATTGGCCACCTTGACGGTGCGGCTGCACCCCGTGCTGCCTTCTGTTGGACCGCAGTTGGTCGGTGTGGACGGACTGCTCACCGTGAATAACGCCGCCTCCAGTGGTGCTCCCGCCGGAGGATTAGCCTATAGCCTCCTGAGCGCACCCTCCGGAATGACGATTGGCACCAATGGTTTGATCACCTGGACGCCGACCTCTGCTCAGGCTCCGGCGACCAATGCCATCATCACCCGGGTGGTGGACTCGCAGTTCCCCGCCCTCAGCGCCACCAACAGTTTTGTGGTGCGGGTGTTGACCAAGCCCACCGTGCCTTCCGGTTTGGTGAGTTGGTGGACCGGAGACAATAGCACCGCTGACCAGATGGGGTTGAATGATGGTATTCTGAGCGGAGCGGTCAGCTATGCGCCCGGGTTGTACGGACAGGCCTTCCAGTTTGACGGAGGCTGGCTGTCGATGCTGAATACGGCCTCCCTCAGTTTCGCCCCCAACGCCCGGATGAGCCTTGAAATGTGGGTGAAACGCAGTGCGAGTGGGTATCCCCTGAACTACTTTGGCAAGCAGGTCGGGTGTAGCGACTGGAATTATCAATCCATGACGGAACGGTTCTCCGCCGGGTCAGATTACGACGCTCCGGTGGGTGAATGGCGGCATTTCCTCTGGGTGTTTACCGGCACGGAAATGCTGGGGTACGTCAACGGGGTGATGACCCATCGGTTGGAGGCCACCATGGGATCGCCGAATAACGCCCCCTTGTTCATTGGCGCAGCCGGCAATTGTGGCCAGCCGTTCCGCGGCCTGATGGATGAGGTGCGCATCTATAACCGGGCCTTGACCTCCAACGAGGTGGCTTCGATTTACGGGGGGCTGAGTGTGACCTTCCCGTTGATCACGCAGGATCCCGTGGGCCAGACGATTGCCTCAGGCGATCCGCTGACCTTGACCGCCGGAGCCATTGGGGCTTCCCCGTTGCGCTGGCAATGGTACCGCAACGGCACTCCGGTGACTGGATTGCGGAGTTCGAACAGCGCCACCAATTCAACGCTGCAACTCCTGAACATTCAGACGGCTGACGCTGGCAATTACCAGGTGGTGGTGACCAACGCTTATGGATCCGTGACCAGCCAGGTGGCCGCCGTGGTGGTGAGTATCGGTACGCCTCCCGCCCTGTCTGTGCAACCGGCCAGCCTCACCAATGTCGTGGGGACTACGGCCTCTTTCAATGTGACCGCCACGGGCACTGCGCCGTTGTATTATCAATGGCTGCGTGAAGGGTCACCAATCGCAATGGCTACCAATTCGGCATATTCCATCGCCAATCTTCAATCTGCCAACTCCGGCACCTATTGGTGCGTGGTGACCAACATCGCGGGGTCGGTCACCAGTCAGGTCGCTACTCTAACCGTTTATGTGGTTCCCACGATTACCAGCCAGCCGCAAAGCCAGACCAAAGTCGAGGGGACAGCCGCTGCGTTTAGCGTTACGGCGAGCGGTACCCCGGCTCCGGCCTATCAGTGGCGGAAGAACGGGGGGGTGTTGGGCGGGATGACGAATTCCACCTACAGCATTGCCAGCGTGCAGATGTCGCATGCGGGGGATTATGATGTGTTGGTGAGTAATGCCGCTGGTTCGATCACCAGTACGGTGGCCACGTTGACGGTGACAATCGCGACGGTCAATCCCACCAATCAGTTCCTGTTGTCGTCCAACTACAATCTGATCAGTATTCCGCTCAACGATACGGGTTTGACCAATGCGGAGACGGTGGCACAGTCCGTGCCCAACTGTACCGTGGTTTGGAAGTGGGATGCCGCCTTGCAGCAGTGGTATGGTCACAATAAGGGGACGCCGTTGCGCAACTTCGCGGTCACGCCCGGCCAGTCTTTGCTGGTCAGTGTGTCAGCGGCTCAGACTTGGACAGTGACCGGCAGTGGTTGGGCGGCCCCGGTGGCCAGTCTGAAGGCCGGTTATAATTTGGTCATGTTGCCCAAGGGCAAGGAAAGCTTGACCACGGCGGAGCAGGTGGCCCAGAACATTCCCAACTGCACGGTGATTTGGAAATGGGACAGCGCCCTCCAACAGTGGTATGGGCACAACAAGGGGACGCCGCTGCGCAATTTCGCGGTGACCCCAGGCCAGGCGTACCTCATATCGGTGAGCGCGGATGGAACGTGGTAAATTTGTAAATCTATTGCCTATGAAAATAAATGTGTTGCTCAAAAGTCTGATGCTGGGCGTGGTTTTAACCGGCTGCCTGATGATGGCGGGAACCCTGCAGGCTCAGGTGAAAACGCCCAAGTCGGTTTGGGGCACCATTGTCAATGCGAATGGTTCCAACCCGGCCAAAGCGGCCATTCAAATAACGAGCTACATCGCCTCTCGGCCGGCGGAAATCCTGACCGAGGCCAACGCCACGGCCATCGCTTTGGACGCCGATCCAGGGTCTGGCATCTTGTACTATGGGATTGAATGCGCCAGCTTCGGCACCCAGTGGCAGGCGAATGACGAGTTGGTCATTGAGGTGCGAAACACCGTGATCAGCCAGGTGCGGACCCAGCGGGTGGTGCTCAACGGCACTCCGGACCAGATGGTGGACATTCAATTGCAGCAGCCCGCGGCAGTGGCCCCGACATGGCTTACCCAGCCGCAAAGCCTGACGAACCTGGTGGGGACAACCGCGCTATTCAGCGCGTCCGCTGCGGGGACGGCACCGCTGACCTACCAGTGGCGGAAAAACAGCACCCCAATCACCGGTTCCAATGCGATGACCTTGACCTTGTCCAGTGTGCAACTGGCTGACGCCAGCAATTATGATGTGGTGGTGTCCAATGCGGGAGGGTCGATAACCAGTGCGGTCGCGGTGCTGACCGTGTGGCAGGTGCCAGGCATTTCCAGCCAACCCCAAAGTACAAACGTCAATGTGGGAGCCAATGTCACCCTGAGTGTGACCGCCGCCGGGGTGCCGATGGTAGGGTATCAGTGGCGGAAGAATGGGACCTCCATTCCTACGGCCAATGGTTCAACCTATCCGCTGAACAATATCCAGACCGGCAATGCCGGTAATTATGATGTGGTGGTGGCCAATGCCGCCGGAAGCATTACCAGTTCGGTTGCCGTGGTGACGGTGAATGCGGCTGCCAGTCTGGCCGTGGGGCCGACCAGCCAGGATTTTGGTGTGGTGGCGGCGGGGTCATCAGCAGAGCGGACGTTCTATGTCACGAACAGTGGCGGTGGGACCTTGGTCGGCATTGCCAGTGTGAGCACCCCTTTTAGCATTGTCTCTGGCGGAGCTTATACCCTGAGTGGGGCGCAGTGGCAGGCGGTGGTGGTACGGTATGCCCCGACTGTGGCAGGCACGCATAATGGGTTGGTGACGTTCACCGGTGGAACCGGGACCAGCCGCCCGGTCAGTGGCACCTCGCCCACGGTGGGCACTCAGTTGACCTTTACCGGGGCCACCGTGGCCGGCGCCCAAAACGGGGAAGTGTTGATGCCGGTGCAGGTGAGCAACTTCAATGGGGTGAACCTGTTCCAGTTCTCCATGCATTGGAACCCCGCCCTGGTGGTCTATCTGGGGGCGGAATCCTTCGGTTTGCCTGGTATGGCAGCCGGTAATTTCGGCACCTCCCAAACCAATGTGGGCACCTTGACGGTCTCCTGGGATGACGCTGATTTGTCCGGTGAAACCCTGACGAATGGGGCCACAGTGTTCGCGCTGCGCTTCCGCCTCCTGACCGGGCCGGGCAGCACCAACGAGGTGGTTCTGAACGGCACCCCGACGGCGGTGGAAGCCGCTGACCGCGACTTGAACTCCATGGTGGCACAGGTGGTCAACGGCCAGTTGATCGTGCCTGCCACGGCGGTGTTGTCGGGCACGGTGAATTACTATGATTTGGTCAAGCCGTTGGCCGGGGTGGAATTGGACGTGACCGGGGTGACCAACCAAACGGTGATCAGTGGTGGAGACGGCACCTATCGCGCCGTGGTGCTGGCGGGTCACAACTACCAGGTGACCCCGCGGAAGACCAACGACAATACGGCCAACAATCTGGTGGTGACCACGCTGGACATTGCCCTGATCCGCCGGCACATCCTGAATCCCGGCACTCCTGCTTTGATGTTGGATTCTCCGTACAAGGTGCTGGCTGCGGATGTCAACGGTACGCGTTCCGTGAGCACGCTGGATATTGCGCTGGTGCGCAAAGTGGTGTTGCAGTTCACCAACACCTTTCCCGCCGGGCTCTGGCGGTTTGTGCCGGCCGATTATGTGTTTGCGGACCCGGTCAACCCCTGGGATGCCCCGACGAACCGGACCCACACCAATCTCTGGGCGGATACGGAGCGTCAGAATTGGGTGGCGGTGCGCTATGGTGATGTGAACAATTCTTGGACCACCGGAGGTTCTGGTTTGGTGGGGGACAAGGTTGCGACGTTGACCGAGACCACCGGTCCGGCCGTGCGGTTCCAGGTGGGGAATGCCCTGGGAATGACCGGTGGACGGGTGAAGGTTCTGGTGAGCGCCAGCGGGTTCACCAAAGTGACCAGCGCCCAGTTCACCTTGAAGTGGAACCCCGCCGCCCTGCGGTTGGTGGAGTTGGGTGATTTCGGACTGCCAGAGTTGTCGGAGGGCAATTTCGCGCCGGGCGATGGCAACGTGAGTGTCTCCTGGGATGATCCTTCGGCGGTGGGGGTGGATCGGAAGGATGGGACGGCGCTGTTTAGCCTGAGCTTTGAACCCCTTGGTCGGGCCGGGGAATGGACCGGCGTGGAATGGAGCGATGCCGTGGCCGCGCGCGAGGTCGGGGTGGCGTTTGCTCCGGGCGTGTTTCAGGGGACGGGGGGCAAGGTGCTGGTGTTGGGGGGAGAATCGGCGCGGGCTTTGGGATCGGTGGTGGGCGGAGAAGGGTTTGAAGTGCGGGTGCAGACGGTGGTGGGCGTGAATTACGTGCTGGAGCGCACGGAACAAGTGGGCGGTGCCTGGACTGCCGTTATGGGCTTGGCCGGGGACGGGAAGGAGCGGGTGTTGGTGGATTCCGAGAAACGCAGCACCAAACGCTTCTACCGGGTGAGAATGGCCCTCTGATCTTGTCGGTCCTGCCCGGACGGTTTCCGGGCCGGACCTTCTTTTTGCGAACGTAGGGTGCCAACCATATTTATGAGCAAACTATTGCCACTTTGGGGACGGTTGCTGGCGTTGCTGCTGGTGAGCGCAGGGATATCCGCCTGGGCGGCGACGGTGACATTTGAAGTCGGTAGTGCGACGAATGCGCCGGGCACGACCGTTACCGTGCCTGTCAAAGTCTCCGGCTTCCAGGATGTGACCAGCATCCAGTTCACCCTGCGGTGGGATCCATCTGTGGTTCGCTATCGTTCCATCGGGGATATGGGTGCCCTGAATCTGATCCCCGGCCTCTTCGGCCTCAGCCAGACCAATGAAGGGGCTCTGGCCCTTTCCTGGGATGATTCCACCGCTTTGGGGGTTACCTTGACCAACGGCACGGCGATATTTTCAGTGACGTTTGAGGTGATTGGCGGCGTGGGCCAAACCAGTGACCTTTCCCTTTCCGATTCACCGGTGGCCCGGGAGGTATCCATCAACTTTGATCTGGCGACCTTCAACGGCCGTGGCGGAACCATCCGTGTGCAATCGCCAAGCATAACCCCGATTATTTCCTTTTCGCCATCCTCCTTAAAAGTGGATGGCGGGCGGTTTGGTTTTACTGCCCTGGGGAATCTGGATGGCAGCTATACGGTGGAATTCTCTAGTGATCTGAAAACCTGGAACCTCCTGACCACAATCACCAACACCGGCGGAACCATGACCTTTTCTGAGCCGATTCTCGCCAACCAGCACCGGTTCTATCGTCTGCTGCCCAAATCCTTGTAGTGGCAGGCATCCTTGCCTGCCGTAGTCGGCGGCATCTCTGCCGCCTCTCTCGGTTTTCGAATCATAGTGGGGTGTAGGGGTGTATTCCGTCCTGAACGCGTGCTCGACACCGGTCACCGGTCCGGTTTAGCCTTTCGGAAGTTGTTTTTGCTATGGCTGAATTTTCATCAGCCTCGGCGGACACTAGTGGTTTGCAGGATTTTCTTTTTGGAATGAGTCAGGATACAGGAAAAGCCCGTTTTTTCCGCCAGAGCGGCTGGATGGTGCTGGCCACGCTGATGGCCGGCATCTGCATGTTCCTCATTCACCCGCTCTACGGGCCGATGCTGGGGGATGTGGAATATGGCCTCTACGGCACCCTGCTGGCGCTGATCAATGTGATGGGTATTCCCTCCATGGGCCTGCAAACCACGTTTGCGCAGCAGACGGCGGCCGCCGTCACCCCGGAGGATCGCGCCCGGCTGGCGGGCACCGCCCGGGCCGTGCTGCTGTGGGGCGTGGGGTTGTGGCTGCTGGTGGTGGCCGTGGTGGTGGTATTCCAAAAGGACATCCTGGCCACGTTGTCGATCACGGACCCGCTGGCTCTGTGGCTGGTGGTGCTCCTGAGTTTGACCGCCCTGGCCCAACCGGTCTTTTTTGGGGTTCTGCAAGGACAGCAAAACTTTCTGTGGCTCGGCTGGGCGCAGGTGGCCAACGGGGTGGGACGGCTCGTGTTCATTGGTCTGATCGTCGGCCTGCTCGGCACCCGCAGCGCCACCGGTGCCATCGGCGGGGCGGTAATCGGGGCGCTCATCGCGTTTCTGGTGGGAGCGGTTTTTTCTCGCAGCGCCTGGCTGACCTCCCACCGGGCTCCGGGCAAGTGGGATAACTGGGTGACCGATGTCATCCCTCTGACCCTGGCGCTGGGCGCGTTTCAGTTTTTGTTCAGCATTGATATGATATTGGTGCGAAGCATGTTAGGCGAGCATCAGACGGGTTATTATTCGGCGGCGGGCACCTTTGCCCGCGGGCTGATTTCCTTTACTGCACCGCTGGCCGGAGTGATGTTTCCCAAGGTGGTGCACAGCGTCTCCACGGGCAACCGGACCAACGTGCTGACCCTGACACTGGCGATCTCGTTTGGTTTGGCGGTGCTGGGGGCGGCTACCTGCACCGGGATTGGTTTTGGGTTGCAGTACCTCGCCCAGCATGCCCAGGAGTGGGCACCCAAACTGCCGGGTGGGTTGGCACTCAAACTCACGAATTCTCCCGAGGCATTTCTGGTGATGGGGCAGTTGTTGCCGTGGTTTGTCTGGGCCATGGTGCCGCTGGTCCTGGCCAACGTGCTACTGAACAACCTGCTGGCGCGCAAACAATACCGGGTGGTGCCGTATCTGGTGCTGGTGGTGGGGCTTTATGCCGCCGTGGCCATGTATCAGGGGGAGAACCTGACCTTCGTGCTCATGATCCAGCTTCTGGGCCTCTTTAACCTGCTCTTTTTTGCGACCATGGCCGGTTTCACGTGGTTCGGGCAAAAAAAATTGGCCGAGGCGGTTTAAAGCCCCGGCCATGAAGCGGGTTGCCCCGGCTTTCAGATGACGGTTCCGCTCGGGACGATGCCGTTCTTGGGAATGATCACGATTCCGTCCCGGATGTAATACAAGGGATGGTCCACATTCTCGGGCTTGCCCGCCGGGCTGATCACCACATTGTCCCCAATCCGCACGTTTTTGTCCAGGATGGCGTTCTCAATGAAGCAGTAGCGGCCGATGCCGACACGTGGTTGGCCGCGGGAGGTTTTTTCCTGGATCGATTCCGCCGACTCATAATAGTCGCAGCCCATGTGGACCGTGCGGTTGATCTGCGTTCCCACGTCGATGAAGCTGCGCAGACCGATGATGCTGTTGCTGATCCGGGCGTGGTTGATGATGCAACCATCGGCGATGATGGTGTGGTCGATGGCCGCGCCATTGATCTTGGAGGCGGGCAGGAAACGGGCGCGTGTGAAGATGGGCGCCGTCATGTCGAAGTAATTGAACCGGGGCAGCACGGCGGCAAAGTCGAGGTTGGCATCGAAGAAGGCCCGAATGGTTCCGATGTCCTCCCAATACCCTTGGAACACGTACGAGAAAACCCGGTGTGTGCCGATGGCGGTGGGGATGATGTGCTTGCCGAAGTCGTCAAAGTTGTTCTCCAGCAGCTTGAAGATCACGCTGCGGTTGAAGACGTAAATGCCCATGGAGGCCAGGAAATGGTCCTCGTTCCCTTCCACCTTGTATTTGGCGCACGAATTGGCATCCAGCTTCAAGGTGTCCAGCAGGGCGGGGTCCTTCGGTTTTTCCACGAAACGGCTGATCCGCCCGTCGATTTCAATCTGCATGATGCCCAGTGATTTGGCGCTATCACGCGAGACCGGGATGGTGGCGATGGTGAGGTCTGCCTTGTTGGCAATGTGCTGGGCGATGACCCGGCTGAAATCCATGCTGTACAGTTGGTCGCCGCTGAGGATCAGCATGTAGTCGAAGTCGCTATTGGCAAAATGGGCCAGGTTTTTGCGTACTGCGTCCGCCGTGCCCTGGTACCACGAGGTGTTGTTAAAGGTTTGTTCCGCCGCCAGAATCTCCACGAAACCACCGGTGAAGTGGTCGAATTTGTAGGTCTGGGAAATGTGTCGGTGGAGCGAGGCGGAATTGAACTGGGTGAGCAGATAAATGCTCTTCAGGCCGGAGTTGATGCAGTTGGAGATGGGGATGTCCACCAGGCGGTACTTGCCGGCCAGTGGCACGGCCGGTTTGGCGCGATCCCGGGTCAATGGGAACAGGCGGCTGCCTTGGCCACCACCCATGATGACAGACAAAACATTCAGGTTGCGGGCTGGGGGACGAATTGAATCTTCGGGCATAAAATAGTGCAGCTTAGTGCTGTTCTTGTTATAGCCCGACTGGCGTTCCCATGCAAGGGTCAGATTTCTTGAAAACCGACCGCATGGGAAGCGGTGATCTTATCGGTTACAAAAACGATGGCGCTGGCATTGTCATCAGGCGTGACAAAAGGGCTCCTTTCCATTATAACCAGACCCACACTCATGGCTATGCATGCATCGCGTTTTCGCTCTCGGGCACTGTGTCTGGGGCTGCTAATGGGGCTTTCGGTCTCGCTCTTGGCGGCGACCGACCCGGATTACTACCGGAAAAGGGGCACCTGGCAGGAGACTCTGCTGGACTCCTTGACGGCGCTGGCCCGGGCGGAGTTGTCGGATGGTTTTGCGCCGTTTGAGAGTGCCGCCTTGCGCGGAGGGCCGGGCGGTCAAACCGTCGATATCCCGCTTGGCAGCGCCCGGGATCTCTACCTTTTCGCCACCGGCTGCCCCGATAAACGCTGGGGGGTGGCCGACTGGGCGGAGGCCCGTTGGGTATCGGCTGGCGGCCAGGTGGAATGGCTGGATGAGACCAAGAACTATAAAATCCTACTGGGGCGCTTGGAGCGCAATCTGACCTTGAAGTCCGGCCTGTACCAAAAAATGAGCCTGGGGGACCGGGTTTTTGAGCGGGGTTTGAACGTGCAGGCGGACAGTGTCGTGCGGGTGCCGCTGACGGCAACCGGCGGGCATTTCCAGGCGGTCATCGGCGTGGATGGCTGGGCCGGGACCAATGGCCAGGTGCGTTTCAGCGTGGTGGGGGAACGGACCGCCGCAGGCAAGCGTCTGTGGGAATTGCTGGGGCGCGATTTTGCGGAGGGGCTTCCCCGCCGCCAACAACGCTGGGAGCAGGAGGATCGGCTCTTTGAATTCATCTGGGAGCCCGGGGATTACCGGACCCTGGCCCGGCGGTACGCTGAGGCCGCCGATCGGGTGCCGCCCCTGCGCACGCAGGCGTTGGCGCTGGCGAACCAGGCGCGCAATCAGGCTGACCTGGCCCGGGTGCGGGAATTGTATTACGAGTCCCGGACGATGGCGCAGGCCGTGGCGTTTTTACACCAGGCTCCTTTTGGACCGCTGCAACTCGCAATTGAGGATCTGTCGCGGCGGTTTTCCGATCGGTACCCGGCGCGTTATCTGAAAGAGCTGGCGCGTTTGCGCACGGAAGCCGGTCGCTGGCAGTCGGAGTTTCGGGGGCAGCGACTGGCTGATTACCAGGCGGCATTGGGGTTGCAGCAGCGCTGTTCGGCCTTGAAGCAGGAGGCCCTGCTCGCCAATCCCCTGCTGGATTTCGATCGCCTGCTGGTCATCAAACGCAAGCCGACCGGCGAGCCCCGACGATCCCAGTGGGAGGACAAGGGGTTGGGCGTGTACTTGGGAATGCCCCAGCAAAGCTCTTGGGCACAGGGCACCATGGTGAATGTGGACCAGTGGGAAAATGAGATTGCCGTGGTTTCCCCGGTGCGGCCCACCGGCAGGATGACCCGCCTGTTCAAACCTTCCGGCAAACAGTTGGTCACCGATGTGGATTTGAACTGGGAGGCCGATAAAATGCTCTTCGCCATGCCCGACCAGGGCAGGCTGTGGCAGGTGTTTGAGCTGCGCGCGGATGGCTCCCAATTGCGGCAATTGACCCCGGTGGAGCCCCGGGATGTGCATAATTACGACCCGTGCTACCTGCCAAACGGGAAGATCGACTTCGTCTCCACCGCACCGCTGCAAGGCGTGCCGTGCAACGCGGGGGTGATCGTGGGGATGATGTACCAGATGGAGGGTGATGGTCGGGGTATCCGCCAATTGTGCTTCGAGCAGGACCACGATTATAACCCGACGGTGCTCAACAATGGCCGGGTGCTCTACCTGCGGTGGGATTACACGGATACCCCCCATGTGTGGAACCGCGTGCTGATGAGCATGAACCCGGATGGCACCGGCCAGATGGAGCATTACGGCGCGAATTCGTACTGGCCCAATGCCGTCTTCTTCTCCCGTGCGGTTCCGGGCCATCCAACCAAATTTGCGGGCATCGTCACCGGACACCATGAGGGGCGCGTGGGTGACCTGGTGGTGTTCGACCCGGCGCTGGGTCGCCAGGAAACATCCGGCGTGGTGCAGCGCATTCCCTTCCGTGGCCAGCCGGTGCAGGCCGGCATTGAGGATAAACTGACTGAGCATCATTGGCCCAAGTTTCTGCATCCCTGGCCGCTGGATGAGAACTATTTTCTGGTGGCAGCCAAGCCGGATCCGGACTCCCTATGGGGGATTTACCTGGTGGACGTCTTCGACAATATGACCCTGATCAAGGAGGAGGAAGGGTTTGCCCTGCTGGAGCCCATCCCGTTCAGGGCCCGTCCACGTCCTCCGGTCATCCAGGACAAAACCGTTCCCAGCAAGAATGACGCGTTGGTTTACATGGAGGATGTGTATGCCGGACCAGGCCTTGCGGGCGTTCCCCGGGGCACCATCAAGAATCTGAGGATCTTCACCTACCACTTTGGCTACCAGACCCTGGCGGGCATTGACCACCGGGTGGGTGCGGATGGCCCCTGGGAGGCCAAGCGGGTGCTGGGCACTGTGCCGGTGGAGGCGGATGGCTCCGCGCTGTTCACCGTTCCGGCCAAAACCCCGCTCTCCTTCCAACCCCTGGATGCCGAGGGTAGGGCCGTGGCGCTCATGCGCAGTTGGATGACGGCCATGCCGGGGGAAAATGCCTCGTGCGTGGGCTGCCATGACCGCCAAAGCGGAGCGCCTCCGGGAGCCAATCGCCGCCAGGCATTGCTGCGGCAGCCTTCAACCATCAAACCCTGGCTCGGCTCGGTGCGCGGGTTCAGCTTCGTGCGCGAGGTGCAGCCGGTGCTGGATAAATTCTGCGTGGGCTGCCACGACGGCCAGCCGAAGGCGGACGGAGTCAAGTTGGCAGATTTGCGTCGGGATCAGGGAGGATACTATGTCTGTGCGGGTGGCCAATTGGACGGACAGTTCAAGGCGGGCGAGAAGCGGGCGTTGCTGGGCCGCTTCGGCGCGGTGTTTGAGCCCTCCTATGCGGTGCTGCGCCAATACGTTCGGGTGGGTGGCTTGGAAAGCGATCTTCACCTGCTGCCGCCGATGGAGTTTCATGCCGACACCTCCGAGCTGGTGCGGATGCTGAAGCAGGGACACCACGGCGTGGCATTGGATGCCGAGGCTTGGGAACGCTTGGTCACCTGGATTGATTTGAATGCGCCCTGTCACGGCACTTGGGGGGAAGTGACCCGCCTGCCGGGCCAGCAGCGGGAACGGCGGTTGGAGCTGCGCCAGCTTTATGGCGGGGTGGTGGAGGATTACGAGGTTGCGCCTGAGCCGGTGCCGGCACCGATCCCCGTGGTCATGCCGCCCCCCGTTTCCCCGGTGCGACACGATAAGCCAACACTGGCTGGGTGGCCCCTCACGGCGGCCCAGGCGCAGCAACTCCAGACGGCGGCGGGCACCCTTACCCGGATGGTGGATTTGGGCGGCGGGGCCACCATGGAGTTTGTGCGGGTTCCCGCCGGCAGCTTCGTCATGGGCGATCCCCAGGGTGCGTTGGACGAGCAGCCGGTGAGTGTGGTGACGATTGAAAAATCGTTTTGGATGTCAAAGTTTGAAGTTTCCAACCAAGAGTTTGCCCGGTTCAATGCCGCTCACGACAGCCGTTTTGAACACCGTTCCTCCTGGATTTTTGATGAGTCCTACCTCGGCTGGCCGCTCAATCGCCCCCGGCAGCCCGTGGTGCGGGTGGCGTGGCTGGAGGCGCGCGAGTTTTGCCGCTGGCTGGGCGCGCGCCTGGGGGAGGCGGTTAATCTCCCCACGGAAGCGCAATGGGAATGGGCTTGCCGGGCCGGATCGGACAGCGCCTTCTCGTATGGGGATCTGACCACCGATTTCAGCCCGTTTGCGAACCTGGGCGACGCCAGTTTGCGGCGTCTGGCCGATGAGGGCTGGCGGCCGAAATCCCCGGACCTGGTTGTGCGCGAGAACCGGTTCAACGACGGTCAGTTGGTGACGGCCGACGTGGGTTCCTTCAAACCGAACGCGTGGGGGTTGCATGACCTTCACGGCAATGCGGCCGAGTGGACGCGCTCAGAGTACCGCCCATATCCTTACCAGGCGGCGGATGGTCGGGAGAGCCTTGATTCCGGTGCGCGCCGGGTGGCGCGCGGCGGCTCATGGCGGGATCGCCTCCGGTACGCGCGATCAGCGGTGCGGCTGGCTTACCAGCCCTGGCAGAAAGTCTTCAACGTCGGCTTTCGCGTGGTCATTGAGCCGGAGGCGAAAACGGTGGCGGGTCGCTGACGCGGATTTCCCGGGCTCAATCCCCGCCCAGCAGCCGGTAGAAGCGTTTGGGACGGTCCAGGGAATCGAGCCAGATCAGGCTGTTGGAGGTGCTGGTTTGCACCGGTCCGACGTTGGTCCAGCCGCCCGTCTGTACATCCTCACGTAATTGGAGCTGGTAGGTTTTTCCCGGCAGCGTGTTGAAATTCAGCAGGAACTGGCCGTTGGCGAAATTGGTGCGGTAAGCCGTCAGATGTGGCGGCAAGCCCACCGTGACCAGAAAGGCCGCGTCCGCAAAAGCGGGTGGTGATCCGGAATCAATCACCCGCAATTGAACGGCCTGCGTGCCGGTCTGGGCGGTTGTGGGGGTCCATTGGAACCAGCCGTTGGAGGCGTTGAGCGAGGCTCCGGCCGGGTTTGCCAGGAGGTAATAGCTGAGTGTCTGTGCCGGCTGATTCGCATCGGTCGCCGGGATGGTGAAGGCGGCGCTTTGACCGACCAGCAACACCAGGTTGGTTAGTTGGCCAATCACCGGTGGTTGGTTGGTGGTCGGCACAGTGAGGGTGTTGGCTGCGCCGGGTGTGGCGATGGGCAGGGTTTGGATGTTGGTGGAGGAATCCGGGAAGCGGCCCTGGCTGACATTGGCGGCCTGGGTTCCGAAGTTGACTAGGTCCAGCAGTTCTCCCTGGGGTGAGTAGAGGGCGATGGTTTCCCCGTTGCGGCTGAGCTGGAAATTGAGGTGAAGATTGGGACTCAGCGCCGGGTTGTTCAGCGCGGTTTGGTCGTCCGCCCACACCAGCAGGTGGCCTTTGGGAGCCAGGCCATACCCTGGGGGGATGGTAAAACGGGTCGGATTGTTGGTGTCATCGGAGAGGTGGAAACCGGCCAGGTCCACCGCGTTGCTGCCGGGGTTGTGCAGCTCAAACCAATCCTTGGGCTGTCCGTCGGCGGGATCAATCAGGCTGGAGCTGTTGTCAGCCATCCACTCGTTGATGCGCAGCGCCACCTCGCGGCGGGCGGGGTTGTTGGTGCCGCCGGGGGTGGGGTAATCAAAGGCCTGCCGGGTGAAACCCTGGCCATCGGGATAGGCGCCGTGGCTGTAATTCAGCCAATTGCCGGACCAGTTCAGATAGTCCAGCACCATCATGCCCCCGCTGATGTTCATGGCCAGAGCCAGTCCCCGGGCGGAGGTGGAAGGACGAAAACCGGCGTGTATGTGGCTCAGGGTGGTCTGGTTGGTTTGGCCATCCAGCCAGACCAGGAGGAATTGCTGTGCCTGGATCACCGTACCGGTGGGGAACCGCCACTTGTCCAGTGTCTGATAATCATCGGTGAGATAGAGTCCGCCCAGGTCGATGGCATTGGTGCCCTCATTGTGGATTTCCAACCACGGTTCCTGCTCTCCGGCATTGTCCAGCGCGGAGGTTGAGCCGCCGGGGGCGATTTCGTTCAGCCAAACATTGGGCAGGGCCGGCATGACGCGGTACAACGAGTTGGTTTGACCTGGTGTGGCGAGATTGAGGCGAACGCTGATTTCCGGGCGCAGCAGAGAACTCATGCGGGAGGTGAGCCGGTTGGCATTTGTGCCGGGCAAATACCAGAAACTGAGGGTGTGGGTGCCTGAGTTGGTCACCAGCGTGTCCTCGTACAAGTAGGAGGTGGTGCTGCCTGCGTTGGTGAACACCAAGTGCAGGGAGCTTCTCCCCGAGTGGGCGAAGTTGGTGGAAATATGGGACTGGCTCGCAGCGGGGTTGGAGTAATTCCAGACTCCGCCCTGGTTGGTGAACAACAAACCCTCAAAATCACCGTCAATCACCAGGTTGGTGCCCACATTGGCGGCCGACCCGCGCACCAGGACGATGTCATCCAGGTAAATATCAGCCTTGGTGTCCAAGTAGAACATCAGCCGTTTCTGGGTCGCGGTGAGCGTGCCGCTGCTGGAGAAGAACCGCCACCCGGAGCCATCCGACCAGTTGGCTAGGCGGTCGGTGGGCGCGGCAGGGTCCAGGCGTTGCAGGGCATTTTCCCGCCCCGTTTGCACGGTGGGCCAGGGAGGCTGGGTTTCGTAGTGCATTTTGTCCATTACCAGCCATTCTCCAAGGCCTGCGCCGGGCCGCAGGAGGGTCAGGGTTTCCCCATCGGAATCCAGTCGGCCGGCATACTCGGTTGTGAGGGGGATGGATGAGCCGTAGGCGGCCTGAAATGCCGCGCGGTTTTGGGGAATCACCAGGAAACCGCGTGGTGGCAGCCAGGTGGCGTCCGGGAAGGTGTAATCCAATCCGTTGATCCGCCAACCGGACAGGTCAAAGGTCAGTCGGGTGGAGGTGTTGAACAGTTCGACATAGGCGGTATCCGGCGTGGCCGGGGTGTGCATGATTTCATTGAAAACCACACGGGCGGCGGGATCGTCATTGGTGATGACTACGGTGATCTGTCCCACCGCCCCAGTCACTGCGGTGCCGAGCGAGTTAAAACCCGCCAGGGTCACCCGATTGCTGCCGGGTGGCAGCGGCACGGGCAGGGTCCAGTTGCTCAAGGTGGTCCAGTTCGGGGTATAGGCGATCCCATTGATCAGCAGGGTGCGCACGTCCAGTGGTGCGGTGCCTGTCAGGGTGACCATGTTGGTGCCGCTGGTGATGGTGTCAGTGGTGAGGGCAAAGGGGAAGGTGTTGCTGGCGATCAACCCCAGCATGTAATCGCGCCGACCCACGCAGTAGGTTTTGGTGCCTGCAAAGGAGGCCGGGGTGATGCCGTTGGCCACCAGTCCGTTATAGCGGTCGTCTATCAGCGCGAAGGACTTGGCGGGGTCCAAGGGACCGTTGACCGCCTCAATGATGGCCTGCCAGTACAACCGGGCAAAAGGTGGGTGGGTGTTCAGGGGGCCGTGCTCCTTGCCTCCGATGTTGAACATGGCTCCATTGGTGAGCGAGGCGTTGCCGAATGCGAAATCGATGTCCCACAGGCAGAGGTGCCAGACATCCCGTGTCGGTTTGTAGGCGTACATGTTCTGGCCACCGCCGTAGGAGAAGCTGTCCGTGTTGCCGATGATGTGGTTGACCACGTGGACGCGGAACCAGTTGTCCACATCCACGGTGGAATTCAGCACGGCCGTGTAAACGTCCCCGGTGGCGGTGGTCTGGGAGGCGTCCACCAGGTTGAAGACGTTTTGATAGTTCTCCGAATCATCGCCAAAGGCTCGGCGCGGCCAGTTCTGGCGGTAGCGCGCCAGCTTTTTCTGGCCGCCGGTGGTGGTGTAAAGATTAAGACTGGCACCCGAAGCCAGAAAGCCGAGGGAGGCGGTGCCATCAGCCGTCCCGTCAAACTCGAACCAGTTGGCGATCTTGTGCAGATCACCGCCGGTGTCGCCTGGATACCATTGGTCCACATAATCCTGGGTCGGTTGTTGGGCGTCGGCCACCAGGGTGCCGCGCTTGACGCCGTTGACCCAGAGTTGCACCAGGCGATGGTTGTTGTAGGAAAGGCCCAGTTGGTAGCCCAGCCAGTAGGCGTGGATTTCCCGCAGCGTGGTCGTATCCCCGCCGCCGTTGCCCGTCATGAAGAGGTTGATCTCCTCTTCCCCCAGCAGTGGGTCATCTGACCCCAGGGTGAGCACAAAATCGCAGTTGCTGTTGGTGGGCGTGGTATAGCCGACGGAATGGTAGGGCGAACCGCTGTACTGGCAGCCGGCATTATAGACCACGCGGGTGTCGCCGTACACCACTGTGCAGTCCAGCGGGTCATTGCTCATCCGGTCGCGGGTGATCCAGCGGAGGTACGTTTTCTGGGTCACCCAAATCCGGTAGCTGCCGATGTTGTTGGTGGCGCGGGTGTCGCCCCAGCGCACCACGCATTCGCGGGTTGGATAGTTGGCGGGAAAGACGCCCTGATTGGCCGGTTGCCGGGTGTCGCGGGCCACGATGGCGAAGGCGGCGGTGATGCCATTGGATTGTCCGGGCAGGGTGGCGCTGTAGAGGCCGGCCCCGTGATATTGCATGGGCAGCGATTGCGTGGCGGTTTCCGGGTCCTTGCGCCACTCGAGATAAAGCTCGGACAGGCCATCCGGGGCGTCCACCCGGGCCACGACCTGGACCGGGGCCAGGGAGGCGGGGGTGGCAGGGTAATGGCGCACATCCGAGATGGCCGGTGCCAGACGGCTGGTGGCGATGGTATTGCGGAGGCCCGGGGTTCCGAGACGGGAGTTGGGTTCATAGATATAGCCCGACACCTCCAGCCAGCTTCCATGCAGCCGCATCAGGAGCCGGGGATGCCCCTTGAGCCAGCGCACCTTCACCCGCAAAGTGGCAGTGGTGCCTGATGCAATCGTGGCCGTGAGCGGTGCCCGCACCCGATTGCCAGAAGTGCCCCCGGCGTCGGTGGCCCGCAGGTGCAGGGAAGCCTGACTGGCGTAACCCTCGGCAGCCTCCCAGTCTGATTGGTCATGGTTGCCTTGCGCAAACCAGCCGGATGCACCGCTCTCAAAGGTGGGGTTGGGCACCAGATTGACCCCGCCCACGAGTACTTCCACATTGTCAATCAGGCATTCCCCCGGGCCGAACAGGTAGAACTCCACTTGGTTTGCGGTGGAAATGCCGTTGTCGAGCACCCCGGTTAATTCCAAGGGAATCCAGCCGCTTTTGGCGGTTTCATCACTGTCGCCCCAGTTGGCGGCCCGTTGGTGGTTGCTGTACGGATGGCGCAACTCCAGGCTGCTGCCCCGACCGGCCGACCAATTGCCCCAGCGTCCGCCATTGCCATAGGTGACATCATCCACCACCACCGACTGGTGATTTGTGGTGACAGTGCCGACGGCGTTTGTGCTGATCACGGTTTCCCGCCGGGAGAGGGCCAGGCGTTCGCCACGATTGCGCAGACTGGCGGCCCAATTGCCCAGGCAGTTGGTGCCATTGAGCTGCGGATGAAGCGACTGCATTCGGGCGGCATTGGCGGCGATCACCAGGTAGCCGCCGGGTGCCAGCCAGGTGTTCTCCGGCACGGTGAATTCCACCCCGTCCTCCAACTTCCAGCCGCTGAGGTCCACGGCGGTGTCCGACCAGTTGTGCAGCTCCACATACTCGTCTGCGGTAGCATCGCCCATCGGCTGATACATGATTTCATTGATCACCACCGGGCTGATGAGTGGTGCGGTGTTGGGGCCGGTTGGAGTGGCTGCGTTCAGGCGGGACCAGTCCGGGGAGCCATCCGGGGACCGGCCAAAGGACACGCCGAATTCCTGCGGTCCGTACCGCAGCGCATCCACCACCCGGGCGCGATCCGGGCCGAACAGGTAGAGTGTTTCCCCGCCGGCCGCCAGCGCAAAACCCAAATCTGCCGTGTGGAACAAGGCATACCCCAGCGGGGCGATCACCAGGTTTGTGAGGATGAGTTTGTTGGTGGCCAGGTCATCCGTCAGGATGCAGCCGGCCAGGTTCACCGGGTTGGTGGAATAATTGAAGAGTTCCACAAAATCCTCATCGGATTGGCTGGTGTGGGCGAGAATTTCATTGAGAAACACGCTCGCGTAGGCGTTAGAGGAGGCGGTTTCCACCCGGCCCGGTGAGCCACCTGGCAGGTCACTGGCCGCCCAGGCCCGGGCATCCCGCTCCCCGTAGCTGGGGCGCGCCAGCACCAGGGAATGTCCAGCCCCATCCGCCGCCACCGGGTAGGGGGCGTTGTTTTCATAATACATTTCAAAGTGGACCGCCCCCAGTTTGTTGCGGAGTCGGAGATCCCCCTTGTTGTTGGGCAGGCGGCCCAGGTCGTCAAACGGTCCAAACACGTTGGTGAGGCCGGTGACGGCGCGCACATCCTCCGGTTGCGCGGCCACCACCAAATGGCTCCAGCCGGGCAGGATGGTGTTCGTGGGAAAGGTGAATTTCACCGCACCGTCAATGTTCCAGCCGCTGAGATCCTCGAACCATGGCTGGGAGTTGAACACCTCAATGAACTCGAGCACACGCCCATCGGTCCGTTCAGCCGGGTGGTACATGACCTCCGAAAGCACCAGACCATGGCGGCGGGAGGAGGCTCCTGGATTTTCCAGTGGCAGGGATAGGTATTGCGGGCTGAGGGCCGGGATGACGGTACTGAAGGTGAGGTTCTGGGGAGACAAAAGGTTGGGTGTGGCCGCCAGGTCGCGCACCCGGTTGACGGTCAGTTGGTAAGTCGCATCCCGCGCCAGCGGCGCGGTGGTGGTCAGCACGATTATGCGGTTGTTTGCCCCCACGGTGGCGGAAAGGATTACTGCGCCATTATCCAGGCTGTAGTTGGCCAGATTCGTGGCGCTGGCAGTATCCACCGGTTCGGAAAACACCACCGTGATCCGGGTGGCATTCACGGAGGAGACCGCCAGCAGCACTGCCGGCGGGTTGGTATCGGGCAGCACCGTGAGGATGGCGTTGGTGCTGATGATGGTGCCGATCGCGTTGGTGATGGCGCAGCGGATGACCAGATTGTTATTGGTCAGGGCCAGGGGCCCCAGCGTCAGGACATTGGTGTCCGGGGAGGCGAGATTGACGCCGTTGGCCTGCCATTGGTAACGGGCGGTGGCCAGGCGGGCCAGGCGCACAGTCCAACTGGCGTATGTGCCTTCCACCGCCACCACGTTCGTTGGTTGCCCGGTGATGGCGGGGGCCAGCAGTCCGTAGGCCAGGAAGTTGCTGGCGGGGATGGGGTTGGCGTTGTTGGCAATGGCGGCATCCCCCGGTTTGCGCCAGGTCACCGAAAGGCCATCGCCGCTGGTGCTTTCCTTATGCAAGGCCTCCAGATAGTATTGTTGCCCGGCCACGAGACTGATCGCCGCCGAGAGTTGGTTGGTTTCCTTGGTGTATTCCAAGATGCCGGTGTTGGTTCGCACGTTGGCAATCCGTACCCGGTTGGACGGGTTGGGGTCGGGGCTGAGCCACAGTTCGGAGTTGTCATCGCTGGCGATGGCAAAGTAGTAATTGCCGGTCAGTGGCGGCACCAGCAGACCCCGCACCCGCTGTCCGTAATTGTCGCCATAGCTCGACGGGGTCAGAAAATTGTTGGTCAGCACCTCGTCGAATCCGGGTTGGTTGGGGAAGACGGCGGCGTTGGTCAGGTTGGAAACGCTGCCACCGGTGATGCTCAGGAACACCTCCCGGTAAGGGCCAACCACCTGCGCCGCAATCGGCAGCAGGGATAGAACCAGGATCAGCAAGGTTCCGATCAAACGCCAAGCGTACGACCAC
The DNA here is from genome assembly GCA_903930345.1 of uncultured Verrucomicrobiota bacterium. Lineage (GTDB taxonomy): Bacteria > Verrucomicrobiota > Verrucomicrobiia > Limisphaerales > CAIYYI01 > CAIYYI01. Next base: position 25,720 of record CAIYYI010000232.1, on the reverse strand, counting down.
CGGGATGCATTGACAGCATTGTTCATGGGCTTATTGAAATTAACCTTGCGAGGGCGGCGATACAACAGGATTTGCTGCTGGAAGGGGTAAAAAACGGACTTCACGGCGAGCTGGCAAAAGCGAAAGGCCGGGCTTTCGCCCGGCCTTCTCGTAAGCTCAGAGAACAACGCTTATCTTTTTGTCAGGATGCGGTGCCGCAGACAAGCACCATGAGACACACAGAACAACTGCGATTTACATCACTAACACGTGATCAATCTACCCTGATGCCGTTTTTCCGCCAGTCACCAGAACTGGTGACAAGCCAACGGGGTGGTGGAACAGAATGATTTACGCAGATGACGGGTGGGAGGAGGCTGCTTTTCAGGCGGACTGGGCGGGGGGAGAGGATGCCCTTCACCTCACGGCTGGGCGGTTTGCTCCGGCAACGAGAACATGAGCGTGCCGAACCCCGGGTGATCCGCTGAGAACGCGGCACCTTCGGGCCGGATTTTTTCCGCCGCCTGGCGGGTGAAAGGCGAGGGGATGCCGCGCCGACGCTCGTAATGGTTCCAGACCATCTCAAAGATCGGCCGCAGGTTGCCCCGACCCGCTTGGGCGACGGCCTGGTGGCGGTACTTGCCGGTGGTATCGGTGTGTTTTTGAAAGGGTACCTCCTGGCCCAGGTTGTAGCGGGCGGTGTATTCGAAACCGTGCCGCAGGCGATTGTCCTGCTCACCATAGATGTCCAAACCCTGGTGCCACGCGATTTCGCAGGCTTCCGCCAGGTGGGCCAATCCCAATTGGGTGTGCTGCTGGTCGCGCCCGCTTTCCTGGCATTGCCCGGCCGGGTTGATCACGTAGTGGGCCAGACTTCCGTTGCCGGCCCCCTGCCGGTAATAATTCACCGCCTGGTTGAACAGCTCGCGGTCATCCAGATAAACGCCAATGGCCATGATCGTCTTCAGGCAGCCGGTGTCCCAGTTGCCATTCGCGAAGGTGGCAAAGTTCCTGATGGCCGGATAAACGGCCTCGCGCAGCATCCGCCCGCAACGTTCGCTTTGGGTCTGCGACCAGCCGGGATAGGTGTGCCGCAGCAGTTCGGCGGCGTTCACCAGCTTGAACCCGCACAAGGATGCCCCCAACTCCTTGTCCTTGCCGGTGATCTCCCGCAGCGTGCCTGACCAGACATTCAGAATCTCAGCCGCCTTGCGTGCGTGGGGCTCGTTGCCGGTGAGGCACCACATCAGCGCGTTCTGATAGGCGGCGTTGCCATCGCTGACCAGTTCGTCCAGTTGGGAGCTGCCTTTCGGATCGCGGATGACCTGCGCAAAGGGGCCGCGCACCCGGTAATCGGCCTGCGATTGCCGATGGGTGCGTAACCGTTCGAATCCACTTTTCCACGGCTCCCCGCCCCGGGCCAATTTTTCCCTGATGCGGTCCAGATCAGCCTTTCCGTGCAGCAGGCCGGGATGGCTGAAAGCGGGCTCGGCGGCACCCGGCACGGTGAGGGTGAGGAGGCACAGGCAGACGGCCAGGAGGCATTTCATGGCAAAGGCGCTTGGTCAGGATCAGTTGCCATCCGGTTTGGTGCGGTCCATGGCCGGACTGGGGGGGACGTTGAACTGGGCGGGCGGCAGCGGCTGGTCGGCCCGGAAAGCCGCCGCTTCGGCCACGACGTGCCGGGCCAGGTCCAACCGGGCCTGGACCACGCCCCAGGCCACCGCCTGGGCCAGCAGGTAGCTGCCGTAGGCGTTGTGGTGGGTGCCGTCCTGGAAGGCCAGGTCGAGGTGGGAGCCCAGCGCACGGTAAAGCTGCTTGCTCACGGCATGGAGGTCGATCAGGGCCGCCTTCTCCTCCGCCGCCACGTCCCGCACGGTTTGCGGGTAACTGGCCAGGGTGTCACGCTGTGCCCCCGCCTTGCGCTCCATGGAGGTGATCAACACCGGAATGGCGCCGTGCCGCCGGGTCTCGCCCACCAGCCGTTTCAGATTCTCGCGATAGACCGCCAGTGCGTTGGTGGCCCGGTCCTTCATGTCGTTATGGCCGAACTGGAAGAACAGGTAATCGCCCGGTTTGATGGTGCTGAAGATTTTGTCGAATCGTCGCGCGCCCAGCGAACTCCTGATCGACTCCCCGGATTCGGCGTGGTTGGCCACCGCCACCGCGGAGGTGAAAAAACGGGGCAGCATCTGCCCCCAACTGTTCCACGGTTCGAATGGCTGATCGGTCACGGTGGAGTCCCCGGCCAGATAGACGGTGATGAGGTTCGTCGCCGGGAGGATTTCCACCGCCGCCACACAGGGGCGGCTCCCGTTGAATTCCAGCGTCAGCCTGTCATCCCAGTGCAGGTAGGCGTGCTCGCGATCCTTCAGTCGCACCCGGTGGTTGGCTCCGAACTCCGGGCGGCGGACGTTGACGGGATAGGATTGCCGGATTTGCTGTGCGGGCGCGGTGACGAGCCGTTCCAGGAGCAAGCGGCGTGATTCCGCCTTCAGGGTGTTGGTGGAAGTGCCCGCCGGGTCGCCCCAGGTGACGGTGACCTCGTAATTGCCCTCCGGCACAGCCACGGAAAAGGCAAACGGCTGGCTGCCGGAGAGGAAGTCACACTTTGGAGCGGCTGAGGTTTCCCGTTCGATGGCTTCAGTCCGGGGGCCGGGCTCCAGACCCCAGCCCCGTTCCGGCGTGTAAAGAGTCTGCGGGGTGACCGCTTGCCAGCCCGCCATCGGACGACCGGTGCCAAAGTCAAAACGCCAGCCTGCCGCAGGCGGGGTGGGGGTGTCGGATCGGGTGGGGGTGATGGTGGGTGCCGACGGCAGCAGCAGATTGCGCAACGGATTGGCCGTCAACTGGCGCAAACCCTGAACCACGCACTCGGCATTGGCGCGTGCCCCAGCGCGCAAGGTGTGCGTGTGGTCCTTGGCATCAAAGTACTGTTGCTGAACATTGGTCATTCCGTCTTTTTCGTATCGGTCGGCCACGAGGGAGTTCAGGTCCACGAAATCCACCCCGGCCTCGCGCGCGGCCTCGGCGGCCCATTTGCCAAAATCCTCCGCGGCCCGCCCGATTTTCTCATCGCGCCAGATGTTGCGGGGCACCAGCGAAAGCACAATGGGAGTAGCTTGCCGGGCCTTGGTGTCAGCGATGTATTGCCGCAGGTACCAGCCGTAGGTGTGCACGGTTTCCTCCTTCCCGGTCTTCTCCAGCGTGCCGGAGCGAGTCTCCGGCCCGTTGCCCTTCAGGGAAGCGCGCGGCCGGTCGCCTTTGAACAATTCCCCGTTGTCGTTATGGCCAAACTGCATGAGCACGAAGTCGCCGGGCTGCAATTCGTCGCGGACCCTGGCCCACAGCCCTTCGGTGAGAAACGTCCGGCTGCTGCGCCCGCCGAGCGCCCGGTTGACCACCCGGATTTTGGCCGGGTCAAAGTACTGGCCGAGCAATTGTCCCCAGCCCCACTGGCCGCCATCCCCCCGGCCGGCCCCGTTCTTGACGGTGGAATCCCCGATCAGGAAGAGCGTCGGCTTGCGGATGGGCAACTGCTCCCGGGCGAACGCGAGGAACTGGTCCCAGTCGTAGGCGGTGACATCATGCACGCCGCCGCGGATATGGTAGCTGAGCTGGCCTTTGACCGGCTGGTTGGTGGCGGGCCAGGCGGTGGCGGGCAGACCGGTGCCGCCCAGCAGCTCATAAACGGGGCTGGCGGCGCGCAAGGCCAGGAATTCCCCCTCGGGATCGGCCCATTTGTCCTGTTCCGCACTGGCCACATACAGGGGTCGGGGCGCGATCAGAGAAATGACCTCATGCTGGTCAAACGGCAGATCGGCCTCCTTTTCGTTGTAGCGGGAAAAATTGCGGCAAAACCAGTGGGGGAAGCGGGTGTTCAGTTGCTTGACATCCTCGCCCACCAGCCGCTTGGAGAGGGCCGCCCCGCCGGCACCGGACTGGATGCTGATGATGCCGGCAAATCGCTCGTCTGTGGCGCCGGCCCAGAGGGCGGCCTTGCCCAGTCGTGACCAGCCCAGGGCCACGACCAGCCCGGGAGCCACCGCCGGATCGGTTTCCAGGTAATCCATGGCCCGGCTCAATCCCCAAGCCCAGCCGGCAATGGTGCCGAAGTTGTCACCCCGCCCCTGCAGTTCCGGATAAAGCTGGTGTACGCCGTTGGTGAGGTCGTGCGCATGGTCTGGCGTGATGTCGCCCCGGTAGAACGTGGCCAGACCATAGCCTTCAGCCAGGATTTTCTCCACGGGCCACTGGCTGCGGTTGATGCCCCGGCAGGCGTCGGTGGCCAGCCCGTTGGTCACCCCGGAAAGATCGACCCACGGGTTGCGGTTGGACTCCATCCAAGTGCTGGCAAGATGGATGGCCGGGTCGGGGTGGATGGCGTGATTACCCCAGAAATTGATGCCGAGGAAGAGCGGCACCGGCCCCTTGGCCTTGGCGGGCAGGTAGAGCAGCAAGTCGATCTTGGGGCCGTTGGTTTTGCCCGTCAGCCAAAGGGCGATCTGACGGCGGGTGGCCAGGCCGCCCAGTGCTCCGGGTGTGTCATCCACCACCTGGAAGGTCATGCGGGCTGGGCGGTTGGGGGAGCGCCCATACATTTCCCGGGTGAACAGTTCCAGCAGCTCGGGGCGGCGGGTGTCAAACCATTGGCTGCGGCTGGTCACTGGGGTGCCGTTGGTGAGCAATAGCGGGTTGGGCAGGGGGTATTCGACCATGGGTTCAGGGGCCGGGGCACCCCATAAGGCGGCGGCCATCCCCAGGCTGGCTAGGGCCAGGATGGTTCCGCGGCAGGTTGATATCAGGGAATGTGGCATTCGGGGTAACATGGCAGATTCAGGGTCAGGATTCCAGCTCCAACACGCCTGCCGACCAACGCGGCCTCAGGATTTGGTTCATGCGCTTATTCAGCCTCATTCGGCATTAACTTAACAATCCTTTTTAAGTGTTTTTCAGTCCGCGCAAGGGAACCAGATCGGGTCACATCAGACTTTCACCCACTTGCGGCCTTGGTGGCTGCGCAGGATGGCTTCGCAAACGGCCACTTCCTGATGGCCATCCGTGGCGGTGGCGTGGAGCCCGGGTGTTGTGGCCCCGGTCGCAATGGCGGTGTAAATGCTCCGGAAATTCATTTTGTGGGTGTCCGGGAAGCCTTCCACATGGCCCGGCGGGTAGTCCATGAAACCGGTCGCGCCCTGGCCAAAGGCCGGGGTGGCGCGCACCGCCGTTTCGTTGGCGGCATCGCGATTGCCGAAGTGCAGCGTCTCCGGTTCCTCAGAGCACCACCAGGCGCTCTTTTTCGAGCCGTAAAGCTCCAGGCGGATGCAGTTTTTGCGCCCCGCCGCCACCTGCGACACGCCCAGATTGCCCCGGGTGCCGTTGGCAAACTCCAGCAGCACACTGGCAAAATCATCGGTCTGGACCGGGTACATGGCGTACTTCATTTTCGCGTTTTCCCGGGCGAAGGTTTGGACCTCACCCAGCGGCCGTTTGCGGGTCTTGTGGAAGGTGTGGAGGTCGGCGAACACGGATTGGATGCCGGATCCCAGAATAAAGGAGACCGTATCCATCCAATGGGTCCCGATATCGGCCACGGCCCGGAGTTGGCCGCCTTCCTGGGGCAGCAAACGCCAGTTGTAATCGGTTTCCTTGAACAGCCAGTCCTGAAGGTAGGAGCCATTGACATGGATGATTTCGCCCAGTTCTCCCTGGCTCACCAGGTGCCGCAATTGCAGGACGGCCGGATAGAATCGGACGTTGTAATTCACGGCAAAGACTTTGCCCGAGGTCCGGGCCGCCTTCACAATCCGGGCGGATTCCCGGGTGTTCATGGCCAGCGGCTTCTCGCAGACCACATGCTTGCCCGCCCCGAGGGCGGCCAGGGACATCTCGCAATGGAACCGGTTCGGGGTCGTGACGTGTACCACGTCAACCTCCGTGCATTTCAGCAGTTCCTGGTAGGAGGCAAAGGGCCGGGGAATGGCCAGCCGGGCGGCGGCAGCGGCGACCCGGTCGGGCACGTCGCAAATGGCGTTGACGGAGATGCCCAGGCGGCGCAGAGCCTCAACATGCACCGGGCCGATAAAGCCGGTGCCGATAATGCCTGCCCGGAGGGAGTTGATTTGTGCTTGGATGCTCATGGGGAGGGGAGAGGGTTCTTAGGGGCGGGGGGATACGGATAGCGAAACACGCGATCGGTGAACAGGTACATTTCTCGGGATTCCGCCGTGGTCAGCAAGCCTTCCGGCGTGAAGCAGGCGGCCTCAATGTGCTCATGGCGGAACTTGATGTGTCGGGGTTTGACCGATCCCGCACGCGCCGGGTCGCCCCGAATCACAAAGCCCAGGGCACCGCTCTTGCAGACCAGTGCCAGGCGGTCTCCGTCGGGGGTGATGTCCGCCCCGGTGACCGGCGAGGTGACCGGCAGATCGCACACTTTTTCCAGTGTCAGCCTGGTGCCGTTCGTAAGCGGAAACCGGTAAAGGGCGGCTTGGGCATCGTTGAACACCTTGGAGATGACATAGCCGAAATTCCGGTAAACAAAGAGGCTTTCGCAATCGAAGGGCTGCGCCGGGAACTGCAAGCGCCAGGCCCGGCTGGCGAGCACTGGTGTGTGTGTGGAGCGCGGACTGGGTTCGTTGATTTCGTAAACAGCCAGTTCCTGGCGGCGGGCGTCGTTGTTTCCGATGTCCCCGATGTAGAGGTGCCCCTGGTGGTCGCTCGCGATATCCTCCCAATCCATCACCCCGGGGAGAAGGAGGGGTACTTCGGCTTCCGTCTCTCCGGTTTTGGTGACAGCATAGAGGATGGGACGTCGTCCGTCATTGTGCGTCCAAAACAGGTTGGTGGCACCGTGACACGGAATCAGGCCGGAGCTTTCCTTCAGGTTGGGATGTGTGAGAAAGCCAACCTGCTGCACCCCCTTGCCCACGCTGCGGGGGAATGGGCGGGCGGGATCTGCCCCGTCACAGCCCGTCACCGCCAGCCCCAGCAGCAGCGCCAGGGCAACGCCACGTGCCTTCAGCCACGCTGATCCCGTTGGTTGACGTTTATGATTGCGCATGAAATATGGACAAGTATGCGATAGATTGGTTCGGGACTAAACAAAAAACGTGAGCACGATTTCTTCAACCGAACCGGTTTTGCCCAAGCGCCGCCAACTTTTGGCGGTGCGGGGCATGAATTGCCAGAGTTGCGCCCGTCTGGCCACCGATGCGCTGCAAGGTGTTGCGGGCGTGCGGTCCGTCGCGGTGCGTTTGGAACAGGAACAGGCCGAGGTGGTTTGGCAGGCCGAGGCGGTTCCCGCCCCGGCTGAGTTGGTGGCGGCGGTAACCCGAGCTGGCTTCAAGGGTGAGCTGCTGACGGTTGACGCTCCGCCGACAGACTCCACCCCCCGGTTTCAGGACACCTGGCTTTTCAACGTGGTGCTGGGGGGGGCGGTGCTGCTGCCGCTCCTGGTTGGGGAATGGATTTTTCATGCCGGCACCCAGCGCGGATTCCAATGGTTCGCCTTTCTGGCGGCCCTGCCGGTGCAGATTCTGTGCGGGGGGCGCTTTTACAAGGGGGCCTGGAACCAGATCAAGGTGGGCCGCTCCAACATGGACACCCTGGTGTCACTCGGCAGCACCACCGCGTTTGTGTTCAGTGTCTGGGGTCTTTTGACCGGGTTCCATGGTCATCTCTATTTCATGGAGGCGGTGGCGATCATCACCATCATCAGCGTGGGTCACTGGATGGAGGCGCTCGCCTCGCGCAAGGCGGCCAGCGCGCTGCAAGCGTTGTTGACCCTGGCGCCGTCCGTGGCCCACCGCGTGCAGCCGGATGGATCCACGCTGGCGGTGCCGGTGCGGGAATTGCTGCCGGGTGACACCATTGCGCTACGACCCGGGGACCGCGTCCCCACGGATGGCGAGGTGGTGTCCGGGGCCTCGGCCCTGGATGAATCGATGCTGACGGGCGAATCGTTGCCGGTGGAGAAAACCGTTGGCTCGACCGTTTATGGCGGCACGCTCAACAGCAACGGCAGCCTGCAGGTCCGGGTTTCGGCCACCGGTGAAGGCACGGCCCTGGCCCAGATCATTGCGGTGGTGCAGCGCGCCCAAACCAGCCGGGCATCCATCCAGCGACTGGGCGACCAGGTAAGCTCGGTGTTTGTGCCGGTGGTCACGTTGGTGGCGCTGCTGACCGGATTGCTGTGGGGACTCGCTCCGGCCACCGCATCTGCCTGGCACCAGGCGCTGGCACCCTACCTGTGGACCATGGCTTTGCCCGTCACGCCCTTGGCGGCGGCTTTCATCCATGCCGCCGGAGTGTTGATCATCGCCTGTCCCTGTGCCATGGGGTTGGCCACCCCGGCGGCCATCATGGCCGGAGCCAATGCCGCCGCCCGCCGGGGCATTTTGATACGTGATGGGGTGGCCTTGGAAAAATCCGGGACCATCACGGCGGTCCTGTTCGACAAGACCGGAACGCTTACCCAGGGGCGCATGAGCGTGGCCGAGGTGTGCGATCTGCGGCCAGACCAGGAAGCGAAGCCGGTTATCGCCGCCCTGGCGGCGGCCCTGGCCCGCTCCTCCAATCATCCGGTGGCCCTGGCGGTGGCCGCCGCCCACGCACCGGCACCCATGTTGCTGGAGGATTGGCGGGAAATCCGGGGCGCGGGAATCCAGGCCGTCTGGCACCCCTCAACGGTGCGACTGGGGGCTCTGCACTGGCTTGAGGCGGAGGGGGTGGAATTGGCGGCGGCCCGCGCTTTTGTCACCCATTGGACCGGGCAGGGAGCCTCGGTGCTGGGGTTGGCTCGCGATTATCAGTTGTTGGGCGTGATGGCGTTGCGCGATGGCATCAAGGATCAGGCCCAAGTGGTTGTGCGCCAATTGCAAAACAATGGCAAGGTGGTCTATCTTGTCACCGGGGATAATCGGTTGGCTGCCTTGGCAATCGCCCGGCTGGCGGGTATCCCGGAGGATCACGTCTTTGCCGAGGTCCGGCCGGAGAAAAAGGCGGGCATCGTGCAGGAATTGCAGGGGCAGGGGCACAAGGTGGCCTTTGTGGGGGATGGGATCAATGACGCGCCGGCGTTGGAGCAGGCCGATCTGGGGGTGGCCATTTCCCGGGCCAGTGAGGTGGCGCGTGAGGCGGCGGACATTATACTCCTCAAGGCTGATTTGCCCGCCATTCCGGAGGCCTTGGGGTTGGCCCAAGCCACCCTGCGGACCATCCGGCAAAACCTGTTTTGGGCTTTCTTCTACAACGCGGTGGGCATTCCGCTGGCCGCACTGGGCTTTCTCAATCCCATCCTGTGCGCCGCCGCTATGGGACTTTCAGACCTGGTGGTGATCGGCAACGCGCTGAGGTTGTTTCGCTGGCGGATGCGGTAGGGGCTTTACGGCCGCAGTGGTCCGCCTTCCGGGGGATGGGGGGCAAACCGGTTGGTTCCATCCAGGCCGGGTGGCGGTCCGCCGGGGCCGCCCCGGCCGGTGCCATCGCGGGAACGGTTGCGATCCGGGCCGGGCGGGGGACCGCCGGGGGTGCCATCCGGCTTGCGGGGACGACGCTTCAGCATTTCCTCAAATTTCTTCTGCTGCTCGGGGGTCAGCTCTTTGTTGACCTCCTCGCGCGTGCGTTTCAGTTCCTCCTGCATGACCGGGTCAATGAGTTCACGCAATGGCTTCAGGCGTTCCTGGCTGCTGCGCATGATTTCCTCCACGCGCTCTTTTTGTTTGGGGTTCAGTTCCAGAGCTCGGGCCATCCAGTGGACGAACTCGGGCCGCTGCATCATCCAGGAGCCCGGAGGAGCCTCGCTCGTCTTGGTGCGGTTGACAATTTTGCCCAGCCAACCCTTGCGCGTGAGCACCATGCCGGAGCCAAACCCGGCCAGAAAAATCACCAAGGTGGCAAGGATGACTTTCCAGGTCTTCACCAGCTTTCCCCAACGTGATTGATGCCGGCCAGAACCAGCGTTTCAAAGTCTTCCGAAGGGTTGTCGGCATAGCCGCTGCTGTCCGAGATCGCCGACCATACGGTGAGGCAGATCAACAGGGCGACGCAGGGTGCGGCAGCGCGCCAGAGGGCCTGGTTCCACAGCGTCCACAAATCGGTTTCTGGAGGGAGGCCAGCCAACCGGGCCATGATCCGCTTTTCAAAGGCATAGGGCACCGCGCTGCTCGGCGTGTGGTGTCGGGCGGCGGCGATCAATTTGGCCTCAAGATGATTCAGGTTCATGTTCCGTAAAGATCAGACGTTCAGGGTAAAAACACGGTTACAAATACTTCTCCGAAGTGATGCGCGCCAACTGCTTTTTCATTTCGTGCCGCGCCCGGAAGGCGCGCACCTTGACCAGGGCCACCGACCACCCGGTGATGGCGGCGATTTCCTTCACTGATTTCTCCTCGATCTCCAGCAGGGTGATCACCAGGCGCGAGGCCGGAGATAGTCTTTCCAGAACCTTGTCCACCAATTGTTTGGCCGCATCAGCGTGTTCATCGGTGTCGTCCGGATTCGCGGCGTAGTGTTCCAGCCAGTCGCTCTCTTCCGGCGAGATCTCTGTAAAGGTGGATTCCCGGTTGCGCTGGTGGCTGCGCAGGAAGTCATAACAGATGCGCACCGCCAGCCGCATCAGCCAGTGCTCGAAGGGGGCATCTCCCCGGAAAGTGCTCAACCGGGTGAAAGTCTTGGTCCACACCTCCTGCACAATGTCCTCCACCTCACTCTCCCGCCGGGCATAGCGGCGGGCGGTGGCAAAGATCCTCGGCTGGTATTTCACCACCAAGGGCTCAAAGCTGGCTGTGTCACCCTTGAGCACTGCCGCTATGCATTCCGCATCGGACCTGTCAGTCATGCCTGCATTCGAGTATGCCACGGCGGGCGGCGGGGAGAAAGCAAAAGCCACTGCCCCTTTGGGGCAGTGGCTTGGTCAATCAATTTGCTGATCCCTTCCACCCTTACTTGGAGGCGGGAGCGGCCGGAGTTGCCGGTGCTGCGGGAGCGGTCGGAGTTGGCACAGTTCCAGGAGCGGCACCGCCCCGTTGTCGGTTGGCCCGGTCGGGACGGGCCGCCCGGTCAGGCTGCTGACCACCGCCACGGTTGCCGCCAAAGCCCGCTGCTGCCGGATCAAAGCCCCCGCGTCCGCCAAAGCCGCCCATGCCAAAGTTGGACGTCAGCAGGGCGCCCACCATCGGGTTATCCCGAATCTTATCCTTCTGTTCCACCGTCAGGGTGGGGGTCACCGATGAAAAAGCCTTGGCGCGCAACATGATCATGTCGGCCTGGATTTTGGTGTAGGCGTCCGCCTTTTCACGGACGACTTTGTCCTCGTACTTTTCTGCGATAACGGCTTCCACCAGTTCCTTTTGCGCGAGACGAAGTTTCTCGTTCAAGTCGCGCAGGGCCGGGGCGTTGGCCTCCATGGCCTCCCGCAGCACATCGCGCTGTTTTTCATCCAGGAAATTGTTGTCAATCCCGCCGCCCATTCCGCCGCGCATCCCGCCACGGCCACCAAATCCACCACCACCAGGTCCCCCGAACCCGCCTGGCCCACCCGGACCTCCCGTCGCCCCTTGCGGTGGGGCCTGTTGAGCCAAAGCTGAGGCGACCAAAATGGTTCCCAGCGCGCCTGCGCACACCAAGGTGGCGGCCTTCTTGATGGTAGTGATGACTTTCATAGGTTGCTTGGATTGAATTAACTGCTGGAGCTTGATGGTTTTGCTGCTAAAATTCATTTCGTTTTGGGCTGGTCATCGCATTTTTTGTCGGGCGATTCCTTTTTCTGTTCCTGTTCGGCGCGCCGTTGCTCAATGCGTTTGAGCATCTCTTCCATCCGCTTGAGCCGCTTTTCTTCCTCCGGGGTCAGGGTGCCGTCTGTCTGTTTTTTACGCAATTCGGTGAGGGCCGTCTCCATCTTGGTGCGCATCTCTTTGATGCGTGCTTCCTGCTGTTCAGGGGTGAGTTGACGGAACTCATCACGCTTTTTATCCGCGCCTGGATTCTGGGCGACCCATTGTTTTTTGGCGTTCTCCCGCTCCTCGGGAGAAAGGTTTTTCCACTTTTCCCTCAACTCTTCACGCCGGTCCGGTTCAGTGGCGGGAGCGACGACCGGGAGGGGCTTTTCGGCGGCACCCAGGCTCCAACCGGCCAGCACAACGCTCCAACCGAGTTGCTTGGCACTTGTATTCCAGTCTGTTTTCATGCCGGGTTCAGGTTTTCCGATTGTCCGCCGGGACGATCCCGCGCGTGACACTGACACAGACGTGTCAGCCTGGTGGCTGGTTACAGTGAAAGTACAGTGAAAGTGACGGAGGTGAGGGGGCGTCTCCGGGGGGCGGCCAGCGCGGTTCAACCTGTGCGTCGAGTCCCCAAGGTCTGTTCCAGATCGTCTGAAAAATGGCGGATTTCCTCGGTGATCTTGGTGGCGTGGTCCGGCATCCCGCCCAGCAGGCGCGCGGCGGATTCCGGTCGGAAACGCATCACCTCGCCAGCCGCCAGAATCAGGGACAGATAATTGTTCACATTATGGCGCATGTCGGCCAGTTTCTGACTCAATTCCGTCACCTGTTCGGCGGTCAACTCTACCGGTTGGCTTGGAGATGCCATGGGGATAAAATGCGGTTTGTTCAGCCGTTTGGCAAGCCGCAAGCCGCGCAATTCGTTCGTGTTTTGATCGCGATTGCAAATGGCACTGGACAAGACCGGGCAAAAAGGATAAGCACTCCTCATCAATGAACACCAAAGCAATATCTCGAAGGAATTTCGCAAAGGTATCCATGCTGGCGGCTGCGGCCGCCTCCCTGCCATCCCTCTCCTGGGCGGCTGGAAAAAAACTGCCATTGGCGCTCCAGCTCTACTCCGTGCGCGGGGATTGTGCCAAGGATTTTGACGCCGCCCTGGCCCAGGTGGCCAAGATGGGGTTTGATGGCGTGGAATTCGCCGGCTACCACACCTACGGCGGCAAGGCTGCCGAGTTGCGCAAGCGTCTGGAGGATCTGAACCTGAAGGCCGCCGCCACCCACATTGGCACCGGCTCTTTCCGGGGTGACGCCTTGAAGAAAACCATTGAATTCCACCAGGCCATCGGCTGCAAGTTCCTGATTGTGCCGGGCGACGGTGATTTCACCAACCCGGAAAAGTGCAAGGCCCTGGCTGAAACCTTCAATCAGACGGCGCAGACGCTGAAGCCGCTGGGGATGTACTGCGGCTATCATAACCACACCCAGGAGTTCAAGAAGAACGGGGACAAGACCTTCTGGGAGCAGTTTGCCGACGCCACCTCCAAGGATGTGGTCCTGCAACAGGATTGTGGTTGGACGAAGGCCGCCGGATTGGATCCGGTGGACCTGATGAAACGTTATCCCGGCCGCATGAAGAGCACGCACTACAAGCCGACGGTGATTGCCGCTGACAAAGGCACCAAAAAAGCCTTTTTGGGCGAGGATTCCGTGGATTGGGCGGCGGTGCTCAAGGCCTGCATCGAAGTGGGCGGCACAGAGTGGATCACGCTGGAGCAGGAATCGTATCCGGACGGCAAATCGCCGATGGAAGCTTCGGCTGTCTCCATGGCGGCACTGAAGAAGCTCGTCGGTTAACTCACCCGTTTTTTCGTATTGGCCGCTCAGGCGTTCCGCTTGGGCGGCCTTTTTCAATTCTTGTCGGCGTGGTCAGCCGGGTTCAAGCCCTCATTGGCTGAGGCTTTGCACCGCTTCACGCCAGGCGGCGCCAAGCAACAGCAGGAAGACGCCCAGACCGACCCAGTCCATCCAAATGCGCCGTCGCCAATCCGGCGTGGGCTGAAGCAGGGCTCCCAGCGCGAGGCCCGCCAGGAATCCCCCCAGGTGCGCCAGCACATCGCTCTGCGGGTTGGTGCCCCAAAAAACGAAGAGTAGCCCCGCCGCCGCCAGCCCCGCCTTCTGCCACGGTCCCCGCGTGCCGTGCCAGACGCTTCCCCCGAGCAGGCCCAATGCCCCCAGAACCAGGCCGGAAGCTCCGAGGCTCCGGAAGTCAGGGCCATGGAGGGTGGCGCTCAACACGTTGCCAAACCAGCCGGCCACCAGTGCCCCCAAGAGGGCGCGCCCCGCCCCCAAGGTGGCCATGGCCACGCCCAAAGTCACGAAACCGGCCAGCACATTGCCGATGAGATGCCCCAGATCCTGATGCAGCATCATGGCGGTCCAGGGCCGCCACCAATCCCCCAGCAGCCAGCGGGTGTAATCCATGCACCCCCCTTCCCGCAGCCGTCCGTGGGCGGTGGCATCGCTGGCATGAAAAAAGATCACCAGCAGCCACCAGCCAAGCACGCGCACATCAAAAACCAGATCGGTGCCCGGAATGGTTTGCCGCCAGAGACGGGGCCGGTTTTCCGCCTGATAAAGCAGCAGGATGGCTTCGGCGCGGGGCAGGTCTTCGGCGGCGAGTTCCAGCACCCAGCCTTGATCGGGCGGGTGGAGGATGGTGGATTCCACGCCTTGGCTGATGAGCACCAGGCTGAAGTCCATGGCTTCAGAGCGGGAACTGGCGGCAAGCTGGGCGATGCTGGTGGCCATGGCTGGCGCCCGGGTGCCGCCGGGCGGCGGGGGGCGTCAGGTGAGCAAGCCGGCCAAAAGCCGGATGGTGGCTTCAGGGTGGTCATGCTGGATCGCCTGCCAGCCCAACCGCCGGCCGGTTTCAATGTTTTCCGGCCGGTCGTCTAGGTACAGGATGTCCGCTCCCCGCTCCCCGGTGCACTGTTCAACCACGGTGTACAACCTTTCCTCCGGTTTCATGCAGCCGTGCTCGTAGGAGAGGATGTGATTGTCAAAGTTGCTGAAAAATGGGAATTGACGGCGGATGTGTCCCACCGCCAGTTCGTTGGTGTTGGAAAAAATGAAAGTGCGATGGCCCCGGGCGCGCAGCCGGGCGTGCCAGTCGAGCATGATGGGAATGGGGGTGAAGATATCGGCAAAAAAACCGGCGAATTCCGCCTGGGTTCCGGCATATCCGGTGGCGGCGCAAAAACGATCAAGGAAAGCCGGGGTGGTCAGACGGCCGGTTTCGTAATCGAACAGCAGGTTCTCCTGGAGCAGCAACCGCGAGATGTCCGCCGCCGAACTCCGGCACTGCGGCAGAATGTGACGGATGGCGATCTGGTAGTCGAAATCCACCAGTACCTTGCCAAGGTCAAAAACAATCGCCCGGGGTGGTGTGTGCATCTGGGTCAGGTGAGTTCGCGCCGGCCATCCAGCGCCCGGCTCAGGGTCAGTTCATCGGCGAATTCCAGGCCGCTGCCCGCCGGCAGCCCGTAGGCGATCCGCGTGATTTTGAGATTCGGGCGGGCCAGGCGCTTGGCGAGATAATAGCTGGTGGCGTCGCCCTCCACGTCCGTGGGCAGGGCCAGGATGATTTCCTGGATGGCACCCGCTGTCAGCCGTTGCTCCAATTCAGCGACGCGCAAATCCTCCGGTCCAACGCCATTCAGTGGGGAAAGGCGCCCGCCGAGCACATGGTAGCCGCCGCGATAGGTGTTGGATTTTTCCAGGCTGATGATGTCCACCGAACGTTCCACCACACAGACCAGACTTTGCTCCCGCCGCGCGTCGGCGCACAGGGCGCAGGGCTGGCGATCCGTCAGGGACCCGCAGACAGAGCAGCCCTGGATTGTCTCCCGCGCCTGCACCAGGATGGCGGACAGGTGGGCCACAAAAGCCGGATCGGCCTGCACCAGGTGCAGGGCCAGGCGCTCAGCGGAGCGCGGCCCGATGCCCGGCAGTTTGTTGAGTGCCGCCACCAGGGTCTGCAAGGTTTCCGGAAGGGAGGCCATGGGCCGGGAAATGTCCTCAGGCGTTCACATCAGGCCTGGAACCCGAAACCCGGAGGTCGCCTTGCCCATTTCATCATTGGCAATCTGGCGGGCTTGGGCCAGCGCCTGGTTCGCGGCGGTCATCACCATGTCCTCAACCAGTTGGGCGTCCGCCGGATTAAGGGCCTGGGGATCAATGCGGATGGAAGCCAGGCTGCCATCGCATTTGGCCACCACTTTCACCGCGCCTCCACCGCTGGTTGCCTCGACGGTTCGGGCCGCCAATTGGGACTGGATGTCTTCCATCTGCTGCTGCATTCGCGCAGCCTGTTTCATCAATTTTCCAATGCTTGACATGGGATTGGTTGGTTGGGGGGATTCAGGGGTTGCGTGCGCTGGCCATCAGGCGCGCACTTCGGCTATGGTTCCCTTGAAGATTTCCAGCGCCTTCTGGATCAAGGGGTCATTCTTAAAAGTGTTGGCATCAAAGCTGGTCACAGCGGGCTTTTCCGGCGCGCGGGGGGTGGTGAGGCCGGACTTCGGGGTCGCCGAGAGAGACAGGGCGGGCGGTGCGGATGACTGTGCGACCGGCAAGGGCAGGTTGCCAGGCCGGGCTGCCAGGCTGAATTTGACCGTCAGGTTGGGATACCCCAGTTCGGCCAGTTTTTCCTGCAGCAAGGCCAGTGCCTTGGCGTTGTTGATCATGGCCAACTTGTCTTCGGCGCTCGGATCGAAACCGATGGTCAGCAAGTGCCGGGTCAGCGCCACCGGATGCGCATCCCCCAGATAGGAGCGGGTGAAGGCGCTGGCGCGACCCACCACCTCCAGCAGGTTGCTCCAAAGTTGCAGCATATCCGCCTCGCAGACGATTTCTGGAACCGCCGGGGCGGGCATCATCACGGGGGCGGGCGGGGGCGCGGCCTGACGGGGTGGCGGGGCGGTCTCCATCAAAACTGCGGGTGGGCGCGGGGCGGGTGGCGGTGCCGGGGGGGCTGGAGCAGTCGGGGCGGGAGCGGCTGGGATTGGGGCCGTGCGCTGGGGGGCGGCGGCGACCGCAGTGTTTCCCTCGTTGCGCATTTGCTGCAGTTGCTTCAACACCGCATCCAAGCTCACCGCTTTCCGGGCCTCCAGGGCACGCAGCAGGCAGATCTCAATGAAAATTTTCTTGGAGGCTGCGTCCCGCAGGTTGCTCTCGCATTCGCTCAGCACGGACAGGATCCGGTTCAATGCCTCCATGGGCAGTTCACTCGCATGCTGTTTCAGTTCAGCGGCCTCCGCCTCGGAAACCTCCACCAAATCCAAGTCCCCTTTGGACACCTGGAAAATGAGGAGATTGCGGAAATGATTGAGCAGGTCCGAGACCAGCCGACCCAGATCCTTGCCTTGCCGACTCAGTTCGTGTAACTCCCGCAACGCCTTATCCGCCTCACCGGCCACGATGGCCTGGACAATGGCGAGCACCTGGGCCCGACCGGCCAGTCCGTACATGGAGAGCACATCCACTTCCTCGATTTTGTTGCCGCAGAAACTGATCAACTGGTCCAGGGCGGATTCCGCGTCGCGCATGCCGCCATCCGCACCGCGCGCGATCGCGTGGACTGCGGCGGGGGTGATGTGAACCTGCTCCTGCTGGGCGATGCTGGCCAATTGGTCGGCGATCAGCCGGGTGGGAATGCGCCGCAAATCGAACCGCTGACAGCGCGAAAGGATGGTCGGCAACACCTTTTCCGGGTCGGTGGTGGCGAACATGAATTTGACGTGGGCCGGGGGCTCCTCCAAGGTTTTGAGCAGCGCGTTGAACGCCGCCGTGGAGAGCATGTGCACCTCGTCAATGATGTAAACCTTGAACTTGCCGCTGGCGGGGGCGTATTTGACGGTCTCGCGCAGGTCGCGCACCTGATCCACGTTGTTGTTGCTGGCCCCGTCGATTTCCATCACGTCAATGGCGCGCCCATCGGCAATTTCCACGCACCGGGGATCCTCCACGTCAAAATCCACGCGCGGGCCATTGGTGCAATTCAGGCACTTGGCAAAAATCCGGGCAATGGTCGTCTTGCCGGTGCCACGGGGGCCGCAGAAGATGTAGGCATGCGCAATGCGGTTTTGCGCGATGGCGTTGGCCAGGGTCTGGGTGACATGCTCCTGGCCGACCACGTCGCTAAAGCGCTGCGGACGATATTTACGGGCAATGACTTGGTATGACATAGCCACACATGGTTAAAGCTGGGAGTGAGTCTTGGCGATTCGGCGTCAAACGTCAAACCCGCTGCTTAAAAAAAGAAAGCCAGGGTAACCACGGCGGATGCGGAGCAAACTACCGTTGCTGCCTTCCGGCTCTCGCGGGGTTCGTAAGTCCGCATTCCATGGGCCCTGGCAAAATTGGCGGGCGTAACATAAGCCCAGCGCCGCCCGGGCACAAGCAGAAAACCACTTCGCAACTCATTTTATGCAAATGACGTAAAATCCTGAAAATAAACAATATGCAATACTTCAATGACCAGATTGCCGGGGCGGATGGTGCGATTGTGCTCAGCCCGTTCAAGCTGGAATTCAGTCGTGTGGGCACTGCCCAGGCCGTCCTCGGGTGCAAGTCGTTGAAAAGACGCAAAAAAGACTGGCCAATGGCCATTGGCGCATGGCATTAATTGTGCTCTACTGTGTTCGTTGCCAAGCGCCCCGTGCGGGGGTGGAAGCGGCGAACTGGCTGTGGTACAGTCAGGTGGGAAAACCACACCAAACCAGATGTGCAGGCGGAACGCCAGACTGTGACAATTTTGACCGGCTGTGATGAGAATCACGCACTGTTTAACCGAAATAGCAAAAAAACCATGAACCGACTGAAAATAGGGAGCGCACTGTTGGCGCTGATGATCTGTGTGGCCTGGCCGCACACCGCAAGTGCCCAATTGGTGATCAACGAAGTCGTGGCTCAGAATTCCACCGCTGAGGGACCGGATGGTGGCACCCCGGATTACATTGAAATTTACAACAATAGCACCAGCGAGGTTTCCCTGAATGGGTGGACCCTTACGGATGACCTGCTCAACGCCAATAAATTTGTCTTTCCTTCCACCGCCAAAATTGCCGGCAATGGGTATGCCGTGGTCTGGCTGGATAGCGCCACCAATCTGCCCGGCTTTCACGCCACATTTTCGCTGACGGCCGACGGTGAATTGGCGGCGTTGTATTTCGTGGGGGTGCGCCAGGATCTGGTCGATTTCGGGCTGCAGATATCGGATTTTTCGATCAGCCGGATTCCCAATGGAGGAGCGAACAACTGGTCTTTGGCGGCCATGACCCCCGGGGCGGCCAATCAATCGGTGACTTTGGGTGTCAACCTGGCCCTGCGGTTTAACGAGTGGATGGCCACCAACTCGGCCGGCGAGGATGAGGACTGGGTGGAGTTGTACAATCCGCCCACCAATGGTCCGGTGGCCTTGGGGGGATTGATTTTCTCGGATGAGGCTCCGCCCAACCCGCCCAATGAGGCGGCGATGAAGCAGTTGTCGTTCGTGGCCCCCGGTTCCTTCAAACGACTTTGGTGTGACAACGCCGCCTCAAAGGGCGCGAACCACCTGCCGTTGCGGCTCAGCAGTTCCAACGGTGAGACTCTGAGTTTGTACCAGAGTGACCGCATCAACTACATTGACCGGGTCATATTCGGTGCGCAGGTGCGCGATGTTTCCCTGGGGCGCCTGCCGGATGGCAGCACAAACATCATTGCTTTTCCCGTGGGGCGAGACACGCCTGGCGATAGCAACTTTTTGCCGCTCACCAACATCGTGGCCAACGAAATGTTGGCGCATACGGATCTGCCATTGGAGGACGCGGTGGAGTTCTTTAACACCGGTCCGACCAACGTCAACATCGGGGGGTGGTGGCTGAGCAATAATGAAAACAACCCCTACAAGTATCGTGTTCCCAGCGGCACGATCATCCCCACGGGTGGATTCAAAGTGTTTTATGAATACCAGTTCAACCCCGACCGTTCGGGTAACGCCCCCAGTTTCACCCTGAATTCGGCCCAGGGCGATCAGGTCTGCCTTTTCTCTGCGGATGCCAATGGTGTGCTGACTGGCTATCGCCTGATCAAAGACTTTCCCTCAACGGAAAATGGGGTTTCGCTCGGTCGTTACGTGAAAAGTGACGGCGGTACGGATTTCGTTCCCCTCAACTCCCTTTCATTTGGTACGGCGGTGACCAAGGATTATCCGGCCATTCAATTTTATTTGGATCAGTTTCGCACCGGTGCGGGTGCCGCCAATGCCCAACCCCTGGTGGGGCCCCTGGTGATTTCTGAACTCTTCTATCGCCCGCCTCCGATCATTCTGGGCACCAATGTCATCGACAACGAACTTGACGAGTACATTGAATTGCGGAATACCCGCAATGCCCCACTGCCTCTGTACAGCCTGGATCCCGAGAGTTACGGCACCAACACTTGGCGCATCCGTAATGCGGTGGATTATGATTTTCCGCTCAACACCACCATTGCCGCCAACGGCAATCTCGTGCTGGTGAATTTTGATCCGGCCACCAATGCTACCACCACTGCCGATTTTCGTTCGCGTCTCAACATTCCCGCCAGCGTCCCCATTTTTGGCCCGTACAAAGGGAAGTTGAGCAACCGTTCAGCCACCGTGGAATTGTACAAGCCTGATCCGGTGCAGTTGCCGGGGCGTCCGGATGCTGGTTATGTGCCGTATATTTTTGTGGAAAAGGTCAAGTATGAGGACCGTGCCCCGTGGCCGACCAACACGGATGGCACCGGTTTTTCATTGCAGCGGTTGAACCTGCAGGCTTATGCCAACGATCAGACCAACTGGTTCGGTGCGGCCCCCACCACCGGCCGGGATAATGTCACCTCCGGCAGTGCCCCGGTGATTAGTGTCAACCCCATTTCCACCGCCGTGGTGGCAGGGGAAAGCGCCCAGTTTCAAGTGGTGGCTACTGGGGCTGAACCGCTGAATTACCAATGGTATTTTGTCTCGGGAGCACTCAGTCAGCAGACCAATGACACGCTTGCGCTATCGGCGGTCAAAACCAACGATGCGGGCGGGTACCGCGTGGTGATCAGCAACAGTTTTGGTTCCGCCACCAGTTTGTTTGCCCAATTGACGGTCAATCCGCCGCCCAAACTGCAACTCCCGCAACTGACCACGGGATCGGGGGTGACTTTCAAGCTTGAGGGCATGGTCGGGCGCACTTTGGTGATTGAGCATTCCAGCAACCTGACCAACTGGCAGTTTCTGACCAATCTCACGCTCAACGTCTCCCCAACCGTGTTTACGAATGCTGACGCTCCGCTGAACACCAATCGGTTTTACCGTTCCCGTCTGCAATAATTTCATGGCATACCTTGTTAAACGGACGATTCTCGTCCTGATGCTGGTTTGCTGGTGGAGCAGTTGCTGTTCAGGGGCCGAAGTCGAAATCTTTCCCATATCGGCAACCTGGCGTTACTTTAAAGGCACAAACGAGGCATCCACCCCGGTCAGCACTGCGTGGCGTCAGGTGGGGTTCGATGATGCGGCCTGGCTTTCCGGTCCGGCCCCGTTTTATTACACCACGGCCGGAGGCGGCGTGGAGGCCCCTTTCTTCACCGGCGGCACTTTTGCGGGAACCACGCTGCCGGACATGATGAATCTGTACACCAGCGTTTTTATGCGCCGATCGTTTACGCTGGTGCAACCTTCCGCCGTGGACCAATTGGTCCTGCGGGTGGCCATTGATGACGGGTTTATCGCCTGGATTAACGGAACCAGGGTTGCCTCCACCAATGTGAGCGTCACGGGTGAGCCGACGTACACTGTTTCCGCGTCCAACGCGCCGGAACCGCCCCCGGTTCACACCTACATCCTGACTAACGCGGCGACTTACCTTCGGGTGGGTGAAAACATCATCGCCATTCAGGCGATCAACACCACGGCGTCAAGCAGTGACTTCGGTTTTCAGGCCTCACTGGCATCCAGCGTGGACGTCATGCCCCCCGTGGTGGTCCAGATTTTCCCGGCCCCGGGTGCTCTGGTCAACCAATTGTTCCAGGTGGAGGTGCAGTTTTCTGAGGCAATGGCGGGGGTGGATGCGGGCGATTTATTGATCAACAACCAGCCGGCCACCGACCTGATTTATGGTGGGCCGGGGCAATACCTCTTTTCCTTTTCCCCGCCTGCCACCGGCGCGGTGACCATTGCCTGGGCTCCCAGCCATGGGATCTCGGATCAGGCGGCCACCCACAATCCCTTTTCCGGCGGCTCCTTCTCGGTCACCTACGATCCCAATTCCGGGGGTGCCCAGGTGATGATCACCGAGTTCATGGCCAACAATGACAAGACGGTGAACGATGAGGACGGTGATGCCTCGGATTGGGTGGAGCTGTTCAACCCGGGCACCAACAAGGTGAACCTGGCCGGCTGGTTTCTGTCCGATGATCTGTCCAATTTGCGAGCCTGGCGGTTCCCATCGGTGGATCTGTTGCCGGGTGGCTACCTGCTGGTGTTTGCCTCCGGGAAAGACCGCACCAACAACCCGGCCCGGTTGCACACGAACTTCAAGCTAGGCTCTTCGGGCGGCAATCTGGTGCTCTCGGATGCTTACACCAATGTCATCTCCCATTTCTTGAACTACCCGGCTCAGAGCGAGGATGTTTCCTATGGGCGGGATCGCACCATGCCGTTTGCCATGGGCTATTATACTCCGGCCACGCCCGGGCGTGCGAACGGTGTCAATGGGCTGGGATTTGCCTCGGCTGTTCAATTTTCGCATGCGAGTGGCACTTTTTCATCCGCTTTCGACCTGGCCTTGGGGGTGGATGATCCTTCGGCCCATATCCATTACACGCTGGATGGCACGCTGCCCACCACCAATTCGCCGATGTACAGCGTTCCGGTCCACCTTGTCGCATCGGTACGCGTGCGCACGCGGGCGTTTGTGCCCGGCCTGCTGCCCGGCCCGCCCAGCAGCGCGGTCTTCATGCTGCTGGATCCTGGATCACTCAGTTTCACCTCCAACATCCCCGTCGTGGTCTTTAACAGCTTCGGCCTCGGCAATCCCTCAGCCGCCATGTATCAGGAATTCTATGCGCTGGTCTTTGAGCCGGGGACCAACGGATTGACGAGCCTGACCAATCCACCCACCCTGATGACCCGTGGCGTTTACAAGCGGCGCGGGTCCAGCACCCAGGATTTGCCCAAGGCCAGTCTGGCGGTGGAGTTCTGGGACGAGTTTAACGCCGATCAGAATCACCCCCTGATGGGCATGCCTGCCGAGTCTGATTGGGTTTTTTATGCGCCAAACTCGTTTGAGCCGGTGCTCTTTCACAATCCGCTGGCGTATGAAATCAGCCGGGAAATGGGCCGGTACGCCTCCCGGACGCGCTTTGCCGAGGTCTTCCTGGTCACTAACTCCACCAGCACCCTGATCCTGCCCGGGAATTACCACGGTGTTTACGTGGTGGCCGAGAAAATCAAAGCCGGTCCCAAGCGGGTGGACATTCAACGGCTGGAGCCCGAAAACCTCACCGTTCCCTCGGTGACCGGTGGCTATCTGATGAAGTATGACCGCAGCGATCCCGGGGAAAACGGATTCAGTGCGGGTGGGGTCACGGCTTATTACGTGGACCCGAAATATGCGGAAATCACCACCGTTCAGCGCGATCCGCAGGAACAGTACATTCTCAACTATCTCAACACCTTTAACACCGTCCTCAACGGCCCATCCTACACCGATCCCACCGTGGGCTACGCGGCCCACATTGATCCACTTTCCTTCGTGGACCACCATGTCCACAACGTTTTCTGTTTCAATGTCGATTCCCTGCGTTTGAGCAGCTACTTTTACAAGGACCGCGACGGTAAGCTGGAATGCGGCCCGGTCTGGGACTTTGACCGCACGTTGTGTTCCACGGATGGGCGCGACAGCAATCCGCGCTTGTGGGCGTCCGCCTCTGGCGATGGGGGCACGGATTTTTTTAATGCCGCCCGAAATGCCACGCCAAAATGGTGGCCTCGTCTCTTTAGCGACATCAATTTCTGGCAGCTATGGATCGACCGCTATCAGGAATCACGTGCGGGTCCGCTGTCCCAAACCAACCTGAATGCCATGGTGGACCGCCTGGCCGGCCAGTTGCGCGGGGCGCAACCGAGGGAGCAGGCCCGCTGGCGGGTTGGCATGCGCACGGCAGGCACGGGTTATGCCTATAGCGCGGCTTTTGATGGCACCTATCAGGGAGAGGTGAACGCGCTGAAGGTCTGGCTGGCCGAGCGCGCCAATTTCATCGACACCAACTTTCTGGGCCGCCCGGTCTCCGGTCTTACGGCGGGCATGGTGGCTTCGAATGCCCTCCTGACCTTGACCGCTCCGGCGGGTGCCACCATCTATTACACGCTGGATGGGCGTGATCCCCGGGCCCCGGGCGGAGAGACGAACACCTTTGCCCTTGAGTACCGCGCCCCGTTGCGGATCACCAACAACGTCCGGGTGGTGGCGCGCGCCCGGAACCTCAGCCATGTCAATCTCACCGGGGCCAACAACCCGCCGTTGTCCAGTCCCTGGTCGGGGCCGCAGGCGGCCACCTATACGGTGCAAATACCTTTCCTGGTGGTCAGCGAACTCATGTATCACCCGGCGCCGGTGGCCTGGCTCACCAACTCGGCGGATGATTTTGAATATCTCGAATTGCGCAACCCTGGCACGCGGGCGGTGAACTTGGTGGGGTTGCGGTTCACGAAGGGGATCCAGTATGAGTTCACCGCCCAGTCCGCCATCACCAACCTGGCGCCGGGTGCCACGGTGCTGCTGGTCAGCAGGCTGGAGACGTTCACCAACCTTTACGGCGCTGGTTTTCCAGTGGCCGGACAGTATGTGGGCAATCTGGACAATGGCGGGGAAACGCTGCGCCTTGAGGGCCCCGTTCAGGAGGTGGTGTTTGAATTCAGTTATGCTGACGGAGTCGAACCACTGGCCGATGGGCTCGGTTTCTCCTTGGTGTATGGCGGCACCAACCAGGCCAATGCCTCCACCAACTGGCAGGTCAGCACTTACGATGGCGGCTCACCCGGGCTGGCGAGCGATCCTCCTCGACCGGTTGCGCTTCCGGTGGTCGTCAATGAGGTGTTGAGCAGCCCGCTCACGGGGCTTGGTGGCGATGCCATTGAACTCTACAATCCCAACTCCAATGCGGTTGATTTGTCCGGGTGGTTCCTGAGTGATGACTTTCAAGCGCCCAAAAAGTATCGCATTCCCAACGGCACCACCATTCCCGCGCTAGGGTATTGGGTGGCTTGGAAGACCAATTTCAGCCTGGGACCGCAGGGCTTCGGCCTGGATGGCGAGGGGGATAGCGCCTGGCTCTTCTCCGGCACGGCCGTGGGGACCAATCTCACCGGCTATTACGATGGCTTCCAGTTTGAAGCCGTGGCACCGGGCATTTCGGTGGGGCGTCTGTCCACCTCGGATCAGCGGCAGTTCGTGCTGCCTTTGGACCCGCCCACACTGGGGCAGGCGAACCTGACCGCCGCGACCAACCAGGTGCTGATCTCGGAGGTTTATTACCATCCCAATGAGGCGCTGGGTGAAACCGCCCGCAATCTGGAGTTCGTTGAGCTGTGCAATACCGGCAGCAATGCGGTGAAGCTTTGCGATGCCGCCAATGCCGCCATCAGTTGGCAGATGGATGGCGCCATCCAATTCGTGTTTCCGCCCGCCATCGAGCTGGCCCCGGGCGAGCGCGTGGTGGTGGTGGGCTTCAATCCCTCCTTGCAGCCCGCTTTGGCTGTCGATTTCAGGCTCACGCTCGGGGTGGGGGAGTCTGTGCGTCTGTTCGGACCATTCCTGGGTCAGTTGAGCAACGGTGGTGAAACCATCGCCTTGCGTCGTCCCTTGGGCATGAGCAGCGGTGGCAACTGGGCTTTTCAGATAACCGACCTGGTGGCGTATCAGGATGTCGCCCCGTGGCCGGAGGCGGCCGATGGGTTG
>CAIYYI010000231.1 GCA_903930345.1 uncultured Verrucomicrobiota bacterium | reverse complement strand
CTGGGTGGTGATCGCGGGCGGGGTGGAAGCGGGCACGACCACCTGCGTCAGCACGCTGGACGTGCTGGTGAGGTAGGCAGCGCTGCCGCTGTATTCCGCCGTGAGGCTGTGGCTGCCGGCGGTGAGACCATTGGTGGCGAAAATCGCCAGGCCGCCGCTGAGGGTGCCGGTGCCCAGCGTCGCGCCGCCATCTTTGAAGGTCACCGTGCCGCTGGCCGCGCTGGGGGATACGGTGGAGGTGAAAGTCACGCTGGAGCCATAGGTGGAGGGATTCAGGCTGGAGGCGAGCGTGCTGGTGGTGGTGACCTTGCCGATGACGAAGTTGCCCGCCGCCTGCGCGGTGAGCGTGGCGTAATTCGTATCCGCCGGCACGAAGTCCGCCGTCACGGCGTAAGTGCCGGAAGCGGTCTGGCTGGCGGCGCCGCCGGTCTGGATGTTCGCCACGCTGCCCGGCGTGGAACTGGCCGTCACGCCGACGGTTGCCGCCTTGGCCGTGCCGTCATACGTCACGGGCGAGTTGTTGACCGCCAGCGTCGCGGTGGGGGTGGCCTGATTCACCGTCTGCGTCAGCGGGCTGCTGGTGCTGGAGTTGTAGCTCGCGTCGCCGGCGTATTCCGCCGTAATGCTGTGCGCACCGGCGGTCAGGGCGGTGGTGGTGTAAGTGGCCGTGCCGCTGCTCAAGGTGCCAGTGCCGAGGGTCGTCGCTCCGTCCTTGAAGGTGACCGTGCCGCTGGCGGCGGAGGGCGCGACGGTGGCGGTGAAGGTCACACTCGCCCCGTAGGTCGAGGGATTGAGCGAGGAGCCGAGCGTTGTCGTCGTGTCCGTTCCGGTCGGCGGCGTCGCTTTGGCGAGGTAGGGCGAGACTTTGCCGCCTGCCGTCATGAAGCTCCCGCCCGCGTAGAGTTCCGTCCCGTACACCGCCAGCGCACTGACTGTGTTGTTCATTCCCGAACCGAGGGCCGACCAGGCGCTGCCGTCCCATTTCGCAATCCGGGGGAGCGCGTTGGCCGTCCCGCCGTAGGTGGTCGTGAAGGCACCGCCCGCGTAGAGATCCGTCCCGGACACCGCCAGCGCACTGACGGAGCTATTCAATCCTGCACCAAGCGCCACCCAGGCCGTGCCGTTCCATTTCGCAATGCAGGGGAGCGCGTTGGCCGCCCCGCCGTAGGTGCTCGTGAAGGCACCGCCCGCGTAGAGATCCGTCCCGGACACCGCCAGCGCATAGACCGAACTGCCCAGCCCCGGCCCGACCGACGACCAGGTGCTGCCGTTCCATTTCGCAATAAAGACGAGCGCGTTGGCCGCCCCGCCGTAGGTGCTCGTGAAGTTGCCAGCCGCGTAGAGATCCGCCCCGGACACCGCCAGTGCACTGACGGAGTTATTCAATCCTGCACCAAGGGCCACCCAGGCCGTGCCGTTCCATTTCGCAATCCGGGGGAGCGCGTTGGCCGCCCCGCCGAAGGTGGTCGTGAAGCTGCCGCCCGCGTAGAGGTCCGTCCCGGACACCGCCAGCGCACTGACGGAGTTATTCAATCCTGCACCCAGGGCCACCCAGGCCGTGCCGTTCCATTTCGCAATCCGGGGGAGCGTGTTGGCCGTCCCACCTGCCGTGGCCGTGAAGCTGCCGCCCGCGTAGAGGTCCGTCCCGGACACCGCCAGCGTCCAGACCAAGCTGTTCAGCCCCGCGCCGAGGGCCGACCAGGCGCTACCGTCCCATTTCGCAACCCGAAAGGCGCTCACCCCGCCGGGCATGACGGTGAAGCCCCCGCCTACATAGAGGTCCGTGCCGGAGGCGACCAGGGCATTGACCTGGCCGTCCATCCCCGTGCCGAGGGAGGACCAGGCCGCGCCGCTCCATTTGGCAAGGTAGCGGGTCACGACCGAAGTCGGCCCCGCGTTCGTGGCGCTGGCAAAGTCACCCCCCACGTAGAGATCCCCGGTGGGGGATACCGCCAATGCTCTGACCGTGGTATTCAATCCACCACCGACGGACGACCAGGCGGTGCCGTTCCATTTCGCAACGCGGAAGGCACTGACGGGGGTCGGTCCCGCGTTCGTGGCGCGGGAAAAGTTCCCCCCCGCGTAGAGGTCCGTGCCGGACACCGCCAAGGCATTGACGATACTGCCCAGCCCCACCCCGACGGACGACCAGGCGGTGCCATTCCATTTAGCAATGAAGGGGAGCGCGTAGGCTGTCCCGCCGTAGGTGGTCGAGAAGTCGCCACCCGCGTAGAGGACCGACCCGGACACCGCCAGCGCATAGACCGTGCTATCCAATCCCGTACCGAGGGTTGACCAGGCGGTGCCGTTCCATTTCGCAATATTAGGGAGCGCGTTGGGCGCCCCACCGACCGTCGTCGTGAATAGCCCACCCGCGTAGAGGACCGACCCGGACACCGCCAGCGCATAGACTGCGTTATTCAATCCTGCACCGACGGACGACCAAGCGTTGCCGTCCAATTTCGCAATGCGGGTGACGAGGACGTCGGGCGGCCCCGCGTTGGTGGCGTAGGTGAAAGTTCCGCCCGCGTAAAGAGTGCCGTCCGACGCCACCGCCAGGGCATTGACCGTGTTATTCAATCCCGCGCCGAGGGCCGACCAGGTGCTGCCGTTCCATTTCGCAATGTAGGGGAGCGCGTTGGCCGCCCCGCCTTGCGTCGTCGTGAAAGCACCGCCCGCGTAAAGGTCGGCCCCGGACAAGACGAGGGCGTTCACCTGGCCGTCCAGCCCAGCATCGAGAGCCGACCAAGCGCTACCGTCCCATTTCGCGATCCGGTTCGCTGTGACCGTGCCGATGACGGTGAAGCTACCCCCCACATAGAGAATGCCCGTGCTGTCCACGAGGGTGGCAAAGACCGTCGAGTTCGCCCCCGGCAGCCCGTCCAAGCTGACCCAGTTGGCATCGCTGAAGGTGGGGTCAATGCGCACGGGATACACGGCGGCGGCATCGTCCACCACCACGGCCAAAGCCATTTCGGATTTCGGATTTCGGATTTCGGATTTGGGCGTCACTTCCATCCGGGCGGCCAGTTCCTTGCCCGTGGCATCCGTCACGCGCAGCCGGCTGTAGGCCAGCTTGCGCCCGGAGCCG
>CAIYYI010000230.1 GCA_903930345.1 uncultured Verrucomicrobiota bacterium | reverse complement strand
GGGCCTGCCCCAGATGCACGGCATACTCGCGGCACCCGGGGTTTTGGTATCCAAAAATCTCAATGCTTAGCAACCCCACCACGGACGCCACCCGGTAGCAATATACCTCCAGTTCCTCGAACGTGCGGTAGCGCTTGATGTCGAGGTCCATTTCGACCCCCCGGATCAGGTCATCAAACAGCTCAAAGCGCAGGCGGTGGCGCTCAATCACCGGCATCAGCTCTTGGTTGACGAGAAACTGTGGCCTTTCCTGCCGACAGGCCCGCTGAATGTCTTGGCGCCACTCCTGCAAATCCCGGCGCCGCTTTTCCACGGGGACATCCTCATCATCCGCCACATCGTCCACCACCCGGCAAAAGGCGTACAGGGCGGCCATGCACTCACGCTTGGCACGGGGTAACAAAATGAAGGCCAGCGCCAGATTCGAGGCGCTCTTGCGCGTGATGTTCGCACTTTCCTGCATGGAGCTGGGCCAATCTGCTGTCGTTTTTAGGGCTGATCGGGACGCGCCGGCGGCAAACCACCGGTCTCCGCCAGAGTCGGGTGACGCGGTCGGTGCTCCCGCCGCCTCCGATGCCCGGAAGAACGGCGACGGATTGAACCGGTGCCAGACACCAGTCGGCGAGTCTGGCGATACCGCCCCCAATATGCCAGCAGGAATATCATCCCACCGATCAGCACAGCAGCCCCCACTGCCAGCCACATCTGCTGCTGATCCAGCAGGCTTGTCGGCAGTGGCACCTGGCCACGCTCCGCCTCCGGCAACATTTCCGCCGCCAGCAAATACCCCCCGCTCATGACCGCTGCGCCTCCTTGCCGGATCCGGTTTCGTCCGGAGGATCCGTATCGGTATTGATGTTTAGACGCTGCATCCGGTACCGCAGCGCGTGCCGGGTGATGCGCAACTGCTCGGATGTGCGGGTCAGATTGTACCGGTTCTGGTCCAACGCGTTAAGGATCACCTCCCGCTCGTAATTCTCCATGATCTCATCCAGGGATTGTCCCGGCGCCACCACGGCGGATTCCCCCCGTCGGAGGCGGGTTTCCAATTGAAAATCAGGCAGGCTGGAGGTCTGGATCTGCTGGGTATTTTCCAGGATCACCGCCCGCTCGATCACGTTGCGCAGCTCCCGCACATTGCCCGGCCAATGATGCGACATGAGCTTCTGCCGGGCTGATGCGGTAAAGCCCGGGATCTGCTTGCGCATGCTCTGGGTGAAATGCCGCAAAAAGTGGTCCGCCAGCAATAGCACATCATTATTGCGCTCCCGCAACGGTGGCGGCCGGAACTGCACCACGTTCAAGCGGTGGTACAAATCCTCCCGGAAATGGTTTTGCTGAATGGCTTCGATGATGTCCCGGTTGGTGGCGGCGATGAGCCTCACACTCACTCGCAATTCCTCATTGCCCCCCACCCGGGTGAAACTGCCGTCTTCCAGGAACCGCAACAGCTTGGCCTGCAACGGCCGGCTCATATCTCCGATTTCATCAAGAAAGATGGTGCCGCCATCCGCCTCTTCCACACGGCCCGCCTTCTGGCGCAACGCACCGGTAAACGCGCCTTTCTCGTGCCCAAAAAGCTCACTTTCCAGCAGGTTTTCCGGGATGGCCGCGCAATTGATCCGCACGTAATGATTGCGCTTGCGGGAACTGAGGCTGTGCAACGCCCCAGCCACCAGTTCTTTGCCGGTGCCGCTCTCCCCCAGAATCAGGACTGTGGCATTCGTGGGGGCCACCGTTTGGATCAATTGCCGCAATTCCATCATGCGCGGTGATTCGCCAATAATCTGTTCCAAAGTGAAGGTCTCGCTGGCTTTGGCCCTCAGAACAGCGTTTTCCTGCACCAACCGGTGCCGTTCAGCACAACGCGCAACTGCATGCAGAAGCTCCTCTGGTGCAAACGGTTTAGCAAGATAATCAAGCGCCCCGGCGTTGATCGCCTCCACCGCCAGCTTCGGGGTGGCATAGGCTGTGATCATCAGGAGCGGCACTTGCGGCCACCGCTGATGCGCCTGCCGGATGAAGTCATACCCGCTCATTCCACCCAAGCGGGCATCGGTGATCACCATGAAGTAATCTTCGCGCTCCAACTGCTTGAGCGCGTCTTCGGCCGACTCCACAGCCTCGACCCGGTATCCCTCGCTCACCAACACCGATTGCAAGGAGACCCGCATGTTCCGCTCGTCATCAACCACGAGCACTGGTGGTAAAGGTACACTCATTAGTTTTCCAGTTTCGACAATGTTCTCGACG
This sequence comes from uncultured Verrucomicrobiota bacterium, assembly GCA_903930345.1. Taxonomy (GTDB): domain Bacteria; phylum Verrucomicrobiota; class Verrucomicrobiia; order Limisphaerales; family CAIYYI01; genus CAIYYI01. Next base: position 73,060 of record CAIYYI010000230.1, on the reverse strand, counting down.
GGAATCTTAGAATGAAGCGCGCGCCTTTTCCAAGTTCTGATTCTACGCGCACCGTCCCGCCGTATATTTCAACGTTATGACGCACAATGGCCAGCCCCAGACCGGTTCCACGGGGCTTGGTGGTGTAATGCGCGTCGAAAATTTTCTCCAAGTGATGCGGCGCGATTCCCGGCCCGCTGTCTGTCACCACCAGTTCCACCGCCAGGTCCGGCATGGCCTTGGCTACCACCCCCAGCCGCCCCCGGCCTTCCATCGCCTCCCGGGCGTTCGTGAACAAATTGACGATCACCCCGGACAAATGCCCCCGCTGCATCAGGACGGGCGGCAGGTTGCGCTCAAATTCCCGCTGGATCTCCACCTTGTAGCCCGCTCCCGTTGGAAACACCTGCCCCAGTGCCCGTTCCAGTTCCTCGACCATGTCCAAACGCTCCACTTGTCCCTCGGCCAACTGCGCGTATCCCATCAGCTCGGTCACGATCCGGTCGGATCGCTCCACTTCCTCCCGGATTATCTGGACCTGCTGCCGCACCAGTTCCGGAGCGTCGGCCATCGTGCGCTGCAACATAAAGGCCGCGTTGTTGATGATGCCAAGCGGATTCTTGATCTGGTGGGCCACCTCGGCCGCCACCCGCCCGGCCGCCCGGACCTGCTCCTGGCGCAGAGCAAACTCCTGACCTTCCTCCTTGGCCCGCCGATTCCGCTCAAACAACATCTGCAAGCCATAGCAGCAAATGGTCACAAACAACAGCACCATCAACCGCAATAGGAATGGCTCGGCCGGGTTTTCTGGCGCGGCCAGCCCCAGGGCACGCCTTGAGGCTTCGTCGAGCGCGGCCAGCTCCAAATCCTCCACCGCCACATCCAGCAAACCGGCCACCAGGTAGAAACCAATCACCAGGAAGTTCAGCGTCAACTGCGGCAACGCCAGCGGCAGGGCCATGGCGTTGCGCACAATCAGGGCGGGAAACATCCAATAGATGATGCTCTCAAACCCGCCCGTGATCAGCGTCAACCCCGCCAGCATCACACTGTCCAGCAGGCCGCACCCGAACAGGACCACCTGCATCGTGCGCAAGGGCAGACGCGTCAGATTGAGCAGCATCGCCACCACCCCCACGTTCATGAGGAGATAGACGTAAAAGTACCGCTGCAAGGCCTCCAAGGCCACCTCACGGGTGCTGGACACCGACGTCATCCAGGTCGAGACGAACAGGTAGTACGCCAGCACCCCCACGAACATCGTCTTGACCGGGATCATGATGTCCCGTTCCACAAAGCGGATCCGCTGCAACTGCAGGGCCTGGGGCAGCACCGGCGGCTCAAGCACCTCGAGCAGCCTTCGCACGGTCTCCCACCGCAGTAGTTTGGTTCGCATGGTTCAACCCCGTCGGATGGCTCCGCCGGTTCAGCCACCCAGCAGGCTCAAAGCCCGCGCAGCGATTTGCTCCACTGGCCACATCCGGCCAATCCCCTCATATCCGCACGACAGCATCCCCTCCTCCGGCCCGATGAACTCCGCCCCGCGCTTCCGCAGTGTCAGGACATTTTGTTGGGTGGCCGGGTGCAGCCACATTTTGCCGTTCATGGCCGGGGCCAGCAGCATTTTGGCGGCGGGATTCAACGCCAGGGCCGTGCAGGTCAGTGCGTCATCCGCCAGCCCCAGGGCGAGCTTGGCCAGGGTGTTGGCGGTGGCCGGAGCCACCAAAAACAAATCCGCCTCGTCCGCCAGCTTGATATGCGCCGGTTTCCACCCCTCATCCTCATCGTACAAATCGGTCACCACCGGGTTGCGGGAAAGGGTTTTGAACGGCACAGCGGTGACAAACCTCTGGGCGTCTGCCGTAAGGATCACCCGCACCAGGGCACCCCCTTTCACCAGCAGACTGGCCAGGTCCACCGCCCGGTGGGCGGCAATCGACCCGGTCACTCCCATCACAATGTTTTTTCCAGCGCTCATATTGAATCTTTCCAGTCCTCAGTGTACCCCAGGTCTCAGTACTGGGGGAGTTCCGACCGGTGGCGGCGCATTTTTTCCGCCTCCACAATCACCTGCAACCGACGCAAGTCCCCCGCCGGCGTGTCGCTGATCAGCAGGTAATCAAACTCCTCCCATCGCGCCAGTTCCTGGCGGGCCACCGCCAGACGGCGCTGGATCACCTCCGGCGCGTCCTGCCCCCGGCCCCGCAGCCGCCCCTCCAGCTCCTGGACGGTGGCCGGGGTGAGAAACACCGAGCAGACAGCCCCGCGCAGCACCGGATCGGACGCCGCCTCGCGACGCACGCTGGCCGCACCCTGCACATCGATGTTCAGCAACACATCCCCCCCCCGTTCCAGCCGTCCTTTCACCTCGCCCTTCAGCGTTCCGTAACAATTCCCATACACGGTGGCGTGCTCCAGAAACTTTCCATCCGCCACCCGCGCCTGAAAATCCTCCTCCGTGAGAAAGTGATAGTCCAATCCGGGCTGTTCGCCGGGGCGGGGCGGGCGCGTGGTGCAGGTGATGGCGCGCGTCACCCTGGGGTCGGCTTCCAGCAGATTGCGACACAGGGTGGTTTTGCCCGCACCGGAGGGCGCGGAAATGACAATCAGCAATGGCGAATGGGCAGGCATGGCGGTTCCCCGGTTACTCCACATTCATGGCCTGCTCCCGAAACTTCTCCAGTTCCGTTTTCAGCACCACCACCGCCTGTGAGATGGTCGCGTCATTGGCCTTGGAGCCGATGGTGTTGATTTCCCGGTTCATTTCCTGCGCGAGGAAATCAAGGGTCCGCCCCACCGGTTCATTCGCCTTCACGCAGTCGTCGAACTGCTGGAAATGGCTTTGCAGACGGGTCAACTCCTCGGTGATATCCGAGCGGTCGGCAAAATAAACCACCTCCTTGAGGAGGCGCTCGTCGTCAGGTGCCGGAGTATCCAGCCCGGCGGTCTTGATGCGCTCCAAGAGTTGTTCACGATAGCGGCGCGACACCTGCGGGGCCTGTTTGCGCACCTTTTCAGCCGCCTTGCGCATCACATTCATCCGCCCGGCCAGGTCTCGGGCCAGATGCGCCCCCTCCCGGGTCCGCATTTTCAGCAGCGCCGCCAGTGCCGCCTGGGTCGCTTTTTCCGTCGCCGGCCAGAAATCTTCAGCATCGCTGATCTCCCCGTCCGCCTCCAGCACCCCGGGCAGGCGCGCCATCAGATCCAGGGAAAGTTCGCCGTTGAGCTTCAGCTCCCGACCCAGCAGGCGCAGTTCTTTCACATAGGCCTCCGCCAGGTTGCGGTTCAGGCGCACGCGCACCGGACGGAATCCCTCACCGGCATGCAGCGTCACCCGCGTGGTGATTTTACCCCGCGAAATGCGCGTGTTGATCAGATCACGAATCTGCGCCTCCAGCACCTCCAGCTCCCGCGGCAGGTTGACGCCGATTTCGCTTTGCTTGCGGTTCACAGCACTGATTTCCACCGTGAGCTTGAAACCATCACGGGAGCACTCACCCCGCCCATAGCCTGTCATTGACTTCATGGGGGCAGACTATGCGCAAATCGGCAGCCTTCTGCGAACCATTTTTTCAGCCAGACGTCCTCCTGCCCGACACCCCACCACCCGGCTCAGACCGGTTTGATGTCGTCCACGTTGAGCACCAGCGGACGGATGCGTCCATCGAGGGTGTCCCGCACGGCTTGGATAAGGGTCGCCGGGTGGTAGGGTTTCGCCAGGAAGTTGACCCCTTCACGCAGGGAGAAATTGCGGGCCACCAGCTCAAGACTATAACCGCTGGAGTAAATCACTTTGAGATCCGGTTTTAGCGCGAGCAGGCGCTCGGCCAGATCCCGCCCGGTCATGCCCTGCGGCATCACCATATCGGTCAACAGGAGGTCTATCCCTCCCCCCTCCTTTTCCCACAAGTTCAGGGCGGCCTGGCCGGTGCCTGCCTCGACCACCCGATAGCCGTAATATTGGAGGATGTTACGCACCAATTCCCGCAGTGCCCCTTCATCCTCCACCACCAGGATGGTCTCATGGCCAGTCAACGTGGCCACGGCGACGGGCGGCGGCACATGGTGATTGACCTCCAAGGATGCACGGGGGGCACACGGCAGGTGGATGCGAAAGCTGGTGCCCACGCCCACCTGGCTCTCCACCTCAACCCAACCCTCGTGCTGCTTCACAATCCCATAGACCATGGACAACCCCAGGCCAGTCCCCTTGCCCACCGGTTTGGTGGTGAAAAAAGGCTCAAAAATCCGCTTCATGATGGCCGGATCCATGCCGGACCCGGTATCTGTCACCGTCAGGCACACAAACTCACCCAATTGTGCATCCGGGTTGTGCTGCCGATCAACCTCGGTGGTGGTGACCATGCGGGTGTTGATGGTCAACTGCCCCCCGTTGACCATGGCGTCGCGGGCGTTCACCGCCAGGTTCAGGATCACCTGCTCCACCATGCCCGGATCAGCGGAGATGGCCGGAGCCTCGGCGTCACACTCCAAGTGCAGCGTGATATCCTCCCCCAGTATTCGCGTCAGCATCCGGCTGAGGTTCTGCACCAGTTCGTTCAGGTCGAGCGCCCGGGGCTGCATGATCTGACGTCGGCTGAAGGCCAGGAGCTGACGCACCAGATTGGCGGCCCGTTCTGAGGCCCCTTCCACCTGTTGCAATGCCTCCCGCAAGCCCGGCTGCGTGATGGGCTTGGCCAGCAGGAGTGCGGTGTGTCCCTGCACAATGGTCAGAATGTTGTTGAAGTCATGCGCCACCCCCGCCGCCAATTGTCCCACCGCCTCCATCTTCTGCGCCTGCCGGAGCTGTTCCTCCAGGCTCAGCCGCTCGGTGATGTCATGCACGATGTAGAGCAGACAGGGCTCGTTGCCCAGATCAATCCTCTCCACCGAGGTCAGGGTGCTGCGCACCTCCCCGCCTTTCCTCCGGAACCGGCAACTGACATCCTTCACCCGGCTGTTGTCCTTCAACCGTTTCAACAACTGGGGCAGATCCTGCGTGTTCCCCCATAATCCCAGCTCGGTCGCCGTGTGCCCGATCATTTCCTCCGCCCGATACCCAAACAGCGCCAGAAAACTCTCGTTCACATCCACGAACCGCCCGATCTCCATGGTGGTGATGCCCAAAGCCATCGGACTGGCCCGGAAGGCCTTGGAAAAACGCTCCTCGGATTGGCGCAGCGCGGTCTCCGCTTCCACGCGCAGGGTGATGTCCTGCACCAGCGAGGCGACCCCCACCACCCGGTCATCCCGGTTGATCAACGGCGTGTTGAACCACTCGCAGATGATGATGCGCCCGTCTTTGGTGCGGTTCTGGTTGATGCTGTGGCGGCCTCCCCGCCCCTCGATCAAATCGCGCCAAACCGCCCCCACCTGCCCATGGACATTCTCCGGCACAATCGTGTCACACGCATGGCATCCGATCGCTTCCGCCTCGCTTAAACCAAAGATTTTTTCCGCCGCCGGGTTCCAGTTGATTGCCTCAAACTGCAAATTCCAGTCAATGGCCCCCAGGGGGGTCTGCCGGATGTGCAGCAGCAGCTTTTGCTGGGAGTTGCGCAGCGCCTCCTCCGCCTTTTGCCGCTCCTGGTTTTCTCGCCGCAACATTTCGTTGGCTTGGGAGAGCGCCATCATGCGCTCGGCCACGCGCTGCTCCAACCCGTCGCGCGCCTTCTGTAATTCCTCGTCCCGGGCCTGGATCTGGGTCAGCATCCAGTTAAAGCTGCCAACCAGGTGGCCCAGCTCATCCTCCGTCTCCTTGACCGCCCGGACCGAATAGTTGCTGTTCGCCGCCACTTCGTTCGCGGTCTTGGCCAGGTTCAGAATGGGGCGCGAAATCATGGGATGCAGCCGCGTGGAAATGATGAACGCCAGCCCGGCAGCCGCCAGCAACACGATCAGGGTGATCCCGGCGTAACGCCACAGCCGCACGCCCAAATCATCCGCCTGGGCAACCAGATAGACGGTTCCAATGATCTCATTGCTGAACACGATTTTCCGGAACACCTCCACCCGCCCCCCCTCAATCCATTGACCTTCCAAGGGGACCGCTGGAAATTGAAAACCCGCTTCCCCCCGCTGCACGTAGGTGGCAAACACCGAACCCCGGACATCATAAATGCAGGCGGCGATGATTTTGGGGTCGGCATCCAGTGAACCCATCAGATCCTCAATGACTTTGGGGTTCTGGGCAATGAGCGCGGTGATGCTGGTTTTTCCGATGAACCGGGCATGGGAAACGTAGTAATTGCGCAACTCCTCCCGGTTGTGAGCCTGCTCAAAGCTCACAAAAGCCGCGCAGGCCAGCAACAAGGCTGCGCAGGTCGTCAGCATGCTGATGAACATCAGCTTCTGCTGGATCGGCATTTTTCGGATTGGCGTCATGCCAGGTGCGGCGGTGGCGGGCTATCCAATGGCCACTGAACCTGCGGGGTCCAGACTTTCGCCGCATTCTATGGGACTATAACTCGTTCCCAACCACATTGCAGGGTTTTCTTGAGCCTGCCGCAAACCCGGTCGTAACGCCAGTTTAGATTCAGGATTTATCGGGTTGAATTCCGCCCGATAACACGCCAACATCCGCCCGCATCGCAGTCTGGATTCCTTCACCGGGCGGCGCCGCACTTGGAAATTATGAAACGGACGCATCATTGTAACGAGCTTCGCCCGGAGCACATCGGGCAAACTGTGACGTTAACCGGCTGGGTACACTCCCGGCGCGACTTGGGAGGCGTGATCTTCCTGGATATCCGCGACCGCGAAGGGCGCACTCAAACCGTGTTCGATCCCTCCGACCTCTCCCCCGAGGTGTTCAAAACCGCCGAAGGGCTGCGCAGCGAGTGCGTGGTGGAGGTCTTGGGCAAGGTCAGCTTGCGCCCGGTCGGATCCTCCAACAGCAAAATCTCCACCGGGGAGATTGAGGTGCATGCCACCGGCATCAACGTCCTGAACCGCGCCGAGGTGCTGCCTTTTCCAGTCGATGATCCCGAAGTCACCGCCCGGGTGAACGAGGAGTTGCGTTTGCAGTACCGTTATTTGGACCTGCGCCGCCCGGAGATGATCCGCAACCTGCGCCTGCGCAGCAAGGTCGCCACGGCCACCCGCAATTTTTTGGATGAGCAGGGATTCCTGGAGGTCGAAACCCCCACGCTGTTCAAATCCACACCCGAAGGCGCCCGCGAATTTATCGTCCCCTGCCGCCTGAGTCCGGGACAATTCTACGCCCTGCCCCAGAGCCCCCAGCAGTTCAAGCAGATCCTCATGGTCTCCGGGGTGGAACGTTATTTCCAACTCGCCCGCTGCTACCGCGATGAGGACTTGCGCGCCGACCGCCAGCCCGAGTTCACCCAGGTGGACCTCGAAATGTCGTTTATCGAGCGCGAGGATATCTACGCGCTGATCGAAGGTCTGCTGAAACGTGTGTGGAAAACCGCCCTGAACCAGGACATTCCCACGCCGTTCAAGCGCTTGTCGTTCTTTGAGGCCCTCAACCGGTACGGCATCGACAAGCCGGATACCCGCTTCGAGATGGAATTGGTTGACTTTACCGAGGAGTTCCGCACCAGCACGTTCAAAGTCTTCGGCGGCACTGTGGCCGCCGGTGGCGTGGTCAAAGCCTTGAACGCCAAGGGCATGGCCGGTGCCACGCAGGGGCAGCTTGAGACCATGACCGAATACGCCAAGAGCTTCGGAGCCAAGGGCCTGGCTTTCATTAAAGTGGAGAATGGCGAATGGAAATCCCCCATCGTCAAGTTCTTCACCGAGACCGAGAAAGCCGCACTGCAAGCGAAGCTGGCCATTCAGGAGGGGGATTTGATCCTGTTCGCCGCTGATCAGTGGCTGAATGCCTGCGAAATTCTCGGCAAAATCCGCCTCTATTGCGCGGAGGTGCTCAAAGCGCAGGGCAAGCTCACCCTACCGACGGATCGCTTTGACTTCCTGTGGGTGGTGGACTTCCCGCTGCTCAGCTTCGACAAGGAACAGAACCGCTGGTACTCCAGCCACCACCCGTTCACCGCCCCGGTGGCGGAGGATATCCCATTGCTCACCAGCGACCCGAAGAAGGTCCGGGGGCAGCACTACGACATCGTGGTCAACGGCGTGGAACTGGGGGGCGGCTCGATCCGTATCCACCAACCCGATGTGCAGCGCACCGTTTTCGAGGAAGTGCTGCAAATTCCCCCGGATGAAACCAATCTGCGTTTCGGTTACATGCTGGAAGCCTTCAAGTACGGCACCCCGCCACACGGCGGCATCGCCTTGGGCTTTGATCGCCTCTGCGCCATCCTGTGCGGCACCACCAGCATCCGCGACGTGATTGCCTTCCCGAAGACGGCCAAGGGCACCTGTCTGATGACCGACTCCCCCGGTCCGGTCGCTGCCAAGCAACTGCGCGACCTGCATATCGAGGTCAAAGCCGCCAAAAAGCCCTGACAGCCAATCCGTTTTATCAGCGCCCCGTTGCAAAACGGGGCGTTTTTTTGCCTTGAACAGTTTGAGACAGACAAACGGGGGCTGACGATCCGGTGCTGAAAATCTCGTGTACCGGTCCGCCGCCCCCGTAATCGAATGTCCCCAATGGTTCCGGGTGGGGAAACTAAGGCAACCGCTTGATGGCCACGTTGCGGAACATCACCTCATCATTGTGCCCGGCAAAGCCGAAGTAGCCTGAAGCCCGGTCCTTGCCCGGATGGGGTGAGTTGGCCATGAATTCGGTGACCTTGGCCAGATCGCCATCCAGAATCACGGTGCCATTCAGCTCCACTTTCAGCTTGGAGCCCTGCACGGTCACCTCTTGGAAATTCCATGCACCGATCGGTCGTTGGTAGCCGCGCTTGGCGGCAATCATGCCATAGGCGGAGCCGTGGACCTGGCGGGCATCGATTTTCTGGCCCGTAGCCTGCTCGTAATCGTCATCCAGCACTTGCAGTTCGCACATGCCGGCATAGGCAGTGTCACCCTTGCCCGGGTAGCGCAGGGCCAGCCCGTTATTGCCGCCCTTGGGCAACTTGAATTCAAACCGCACCACGAAGTTGGTGTATTCCTCCTGGGTGTAAATCGTGCCGCCCTTGCCGCGCTTGCACACAATCGAACCATCCCGCACCTCGTAATTATCCACCGGCCCGGCCCACCCGGTGAAGTCCCGACCGTTGAACACCGATAAAAAACCGTCTGAATCAACACCGCGCAGGGTGCGGTTGGCATCATCGGAGGCGATTTCGCGCAGGAAGAGATTGCGCCAGCGGATTTCGCCACCGTGGGTTTGCAATTGGATCGGTCCGGCAGGCGGGAGCGGTTGTTTGCGGTCGAAATAATTCTCCATGTTGGCGTTGGCCACCACCAGTTGGTTATTCAACCAGACCGTGGTGCGGCTGCCCAGTTGCAGCACGCGGAAATGATTCCACTCGCCCAGAGGCTTGTCCGCCAAAACCAGGGGATCCTTGCCGGGCGCTCCCGGGGAGTTGTTCCAGAGTCCGCCCGAACCCTTGTTGCCGCCGATGCTAAACTTGGCCTGATCCGTGAAATCCCAGATCTGCACCTGCGGGCAACCCTTCAAGTAGATGCCGCTGTCGGCCTTGGGCACGGTTTTGTACTCCAGGTGCAACTCGAAATCGCGGTAGTTCTTATCCGTGGTCAGATAGAGACCGTTGCCGTCATTGACCAACTCATCCCCCTGCACCGACCAATGCTTCTGGATGTCCGCCAAACTGGCTGATCGCTTTTTCTGAAACTCTTCGGCGGGCAACGCCAGATACTTGCGCGGATCCTCGGTTGTGGCCCCCCACCATCCGGTGAGGTCGCGCTCATTGAACAACGGTTGGAATCCGGCGGGCGGCTGCGCCGCACCGGCCAAATGCACGATAAAGAGAGCGGCTGAGGCACCCAGCACCCAAGCCTGGCCATATCGAAAGTGAATCATGGCCGGACTCTAAACCGAATCAGGCGGGCAGGCAACCATCTCTTGCAATGAAGTCAGACCAGGTGTTTGAACCGCGGATCACCGGCGAGCATTTTCACCAGATCCTTGACCTTCTGGGAGTCGTGCTTGCTCGCCACCATCACCGCATCATCGGTATGCACCAGGATGCAATCCTGCAAACCCACCACCGCAATGGGGGTCCGGTGCTTCGTGCGGGCGTCAAAGACCAGATTGCGGGCGGCATCCACGTGCAGAAAATCGCCCACCGCACAATTACCGGCCGCATCCGCCTTAAGGTGGCGGGACAAAGCGGGCCAGGAGCCGAGATCGTCCCAGGCAAAAGTGGCGTCAGCCACCACCACGTTACGGGCTTTTTCCATGAGGGCGAAATCGATGGAAATCTTTTGGATGTCAGGGTATTCGCGGGCCAGGAGACGGGCCAGTCTGGCCGGTTGCGAGGCCACCGCCTGCCAGCGCAGGGCGGCCGCGTGCATCCCCGGCTGATGCTGCCGCAATCCCTCCATGATGGTGGGCACCGACCAGATGAACATTCCGGCATTCCACCGGTAGTTCCCTGCGGCCAGATACTCCCGGGCCTTTTCCAAGTGCGGTTTTTCCACGAACTGCTCCGCTTGGTGGAAATCAGTCCGGCCCGCCGAGCTGCCTGCGGATGGGGGCAATCTGACACCCACGCGGATGTAACCGTAGCCGGTGGCGGGCTCATTGGGCTTGATGCCAATGGTCACAATCGTCGGCTCACGGCGGGCGAGGTCAAAGCTCTCAGCCAGCACGCGCTGGAATTTGCGGGCGTCGGGAATCACGTGATCCGCCGGCAAAACCGCCATCACTCCGGTGCTGGAACGGGCGGCCACAATGGCCGCCCCGAGGGCCACCGCCGCGCAGGTATCCCGTCCGCAGGGTTCGGCCACCACGTTGCCCCTGGGGAGTTGTGGCAACTGCCGTCGCACCTCGGCCGCCTGCACCTCGTTGGTGATGATGAAAATATTCTCGGGCGGCACCAGCGTCCCCACCCGGGCCACGGCCTGCTGCAGGAAGGATCCCTCCCCCAGCAACCGGATCAGTTGCTTGGGCGTTTTCTCCCGGCTGACCGGCCAGAAACGCTCCCCGCGCCCGCCCGCCATCACCACCACAAAACGATCCTGTTTCGCTGATTTCTTGGTACTCATGCCATTCAACTCCTTTGTTTAACCGATCATTATGGGGTTGAGGGTCTGATGGCCTGCACCAGACTCTGCACAAAGGCTGCCACCGTGGGCACCAGCTCCGGAGATCTGCCGTGACGCGCCACCAGATTCACCACCGCGCTACCCACCACAATGGCCTCCGCGCTTTGCGCCACCGTACGGGCCTGCTCCGCATTGGAAATGCCAAAGCCCACGGCGATGGGCAGGCGGGTATGCTGGCGGATGCGGGCGGTCATCTGGGAAATATTGCCCGCCACACTGGTCTGCATGCCGGTCACCCCCTCCCGGGAAATGTAATAAAGAAACCCCTTGCCGCGCCGCGCGATGAATTCCATCCGGTCCTCCGGAGTGGTGGGGGCCACCAGGTAGATATTGCACAGGCCGGCCTGCGCCATCATCGTTTCGTAATTCACCGCCTCTTCCGGGGGCAGATCCAGCACCAGCAGACCATCCACCCCGGCCTGTGCCGCCGCCCGCACAAACACCTCCACCCCCTGCCGGTGAATCAGATTGTAATAGATGTAAAGGACGATGGGGATCTGGCTTTGCTTGCGGATGGCTGACACCGTCTCCAGCACCCCCATGGGCGTCGTGCCGGAATCAAGCCCCCGTTGGGCGGCCAACTGGTTGACCAGGCCATCGGCCAGGGGATCGCTGAAAGGCACCCCCAACTCCAGCACATCCACCCCGGCAAGGTCAAAAGCCAGGGCCAACTGGCGGGTGGCCTCCAGATCCGGATCGCCGGCCCCAATGTACACCACCAATCCTTTCTGGCGGGCGGCCTGCAATTTGCCAAAGCGTTCGTCAATTCGGTTCATGCAGCCGCCAGTCTCCAATCGCCCGGCCTGCGACGCAAGCACGTAAATCCACCCCCCATCCCGTCTTTACTTGTTGGCACAAGCGAACAGGCGCAGCCCTTCCAGCGTGAGATCCGGCCGGATGTCTGTGACCCCCGGCAATTTGCGGGGCAGCCAGCGCAGGCCCCCACCCGTGGCCACCACCGACAGTCGCTGGCAGGCAAATTTCGCCTGCAAACCGCCCACCAATTCACGCACCAGCCCTTGATATCCGCGAACCACTCCCACCAGCATGGATTCCCGCGTGCTGCGGCCCAGAACAGAGCGTACTCTCTGCGGCATCACACGCGGCAGGCGGGCGGTTTTCTCAGTGAGATACTCCGCGAGCGCCGCCGGTCCGGCGGTGATGATGCCGCCAATAAAGAAACCCTCGGCATCCAGGACTTCCAAAGTGGTGGCAGTTCCGATATCCAGGCTCACCGCCGGAGCACCATAGTGATGTTTCAAGGCCACGAGGTTGGCCAGGCGATCCGCGCCAATGGTTTGGGGTTTGGGATAGCGAAAGCGCAAGCCGGGAGCGTTGCGGTGGGTTAAGACCGCCACCGGTTTGTCCCAATGATCCCGCACCCACCCAACCGCCAAGGGGGTAACGGAGGGAACCACGGAACAAAGGGCGACTTGGGACGGTACCGAGGCGCCCGCCAACCGACTTAATTCCCGACCGGCCTGGCCTTGCTGCCAAAGCAGCGTGGGAAAACCGGATGGCCGCCGCACCCTCCGGGCATCAGCCAAGGCGATGTGGGTGGTGGTATTGCCGATGTCGAGCAGGAGGATCATTTTTTCTCCAAAACAACTTCTCCACCCACAATACGTTCCAGGTGGCCATGCTGGGTCCGCACCAGCAGGGCGCCATCCACATCCAGAGATTCCGCCCGCCCGTGGATTTTGCGATTGCCAACGAGGATGGTCACCGGATGGCCAAGGGTGACACTTTGCCGTGCCCATTCCTCCACCACCTCGGAAAACCGACCGCAGATGATGCGGTCATACTCCACATCCAACTCCTTGAGGATTGCCACGGCCAGGTCGGAACGCGACCACATTTCGCCGGTTTCCATGCGCAGCGAGGTGGCCAATCCGTGCAGTTCCCTGGGAAAGTCGCGCTGTTCCTGGTTGATATTCATGCCCACGCCCAGGCAAAGATGCCGCACGGAGTCCAGTTCGGCGCTCATCTCGGTGAGAATGCCCACCAGCTTGCGTCCTTGCACCAGGATGTCATTGGGCCATTTGATCCCGATGGGTAACGAGCACCGCGAACGCAGCGCGCGGGTCACCGCGGTGGCGGCCGCCACCGTCAATTGCATGGCGGACTGCGGCCGCATCCGGGGTCGCAAGAGCACGGAAAACCAAAGCCCCAGACCGGAAGGTGACACCCAGGATCGGCCCATGCGTCCCCGCCCCTTGGTTTGCGCCTCCGCAAACACCACGATCCCCTCCGGCACACCGTCCCGCGATAGCTTGTCCACCACATCGCTGGTGGAGGTGGTTTCCTGAAAGACTTTGATGTCTCTTCCAACGATGCGGTTGCCCTCGAGCCGGGCCATTAAATCATCGGCGTGCAACACGTCCGGCACGCCGCGCAAACGGTAGCCGAGGTGCGGGCTGGCTTCGATGTCATAACCCAATTCGCGCAGCTCCTCAATGTGCGCCCAGATGGCCGCGCGGCTCACCCCCAGTTTCTGGGAGAGTTCGGCCCCGGAAACCGTTCCTTCCCCGGCCGCCCGCAGCGCCCGCAGAATTTTAGCGTCGGTGTTCATGCATCCAGCTCCGTCTGCGCCACAAAATCCAAGGCCACATCCACGGCGGGAGCCGAGTGCGTCAACGCGCCCACGGAGATGAAATTCACCCCTGTGGCGGCAATGGCTGCAACCGTCTTCAGGTTGACCCCTCCGCTGGCCTCGGTTTTGGCGCGTCGGCCCACCAAGGCCACCGCCTCCCGCAGTTGCGCCAGACTCATGTTGTCCAGGAGGATGATATCCGCCCGGGCGGCCAGGGCTTGCCCCACCTGCTCCAGATTATCAGCCTCCACTTCCACCTTGAGCCGGGGATACTGGAACCGGGCACGCGCTACCGCTGCCGCAACGGCGTTGGGTGGGGTATCGCGCAAGGCCGCCAGATGGTTATCCTTGATCAGGACCATGTCATACAGCCCGGTCCGGTGGTTGGTGCCGCCCCCACAACTGACCGCGTACTTTTCAAACAGTCGCCAGCCGGGGGTGGTTTTGCGCGTGTCCAAAATCACCGCCCGGCTTCCTTTGATGGCTTGTGCAAATTTGCGGGTCAGGGTGGCCACCCCGGATAGACGCTGCACAAAATTCAGGGCCACACGCTCACCGGTCAGGAGTGCCCGTGCCAGACCGGTCACCCGCATCAATTCGGTGCCGGCGGCCACACTCTGGCCGTCACGAACCAAGTGTTTGACACAGACCCGAGAGGACACCTGCCGGAAGGCCGTTTCGGCAAAAACCAGACCTGCCACCACCAAAGGCTCGCGCGCCACCAACACCGCCGTCGCCCGGTGCCGGGCGGGCACGGTGGAGAGCGTGGTGACGTCACCAGTGCCAACATCCTCCGCCAGGGCGGTTTTCACCGCCTGCCGGACCATTTGGAGAGGCAGACTTCGCATGCCAGCAGCATGAAACAGGAAAAGAAACGCTTGAAGGAAAATATTTACTTTTCGAACCGCACGGATTGGGGCCAAAGTACCGCCATGAAACCACGCTTGTCCCTGCTCTGTTCACTGTTGAGCTTATTGCTGTTGCCCGCCATGTGGCTGCCCGGGGCCACCAATCAGTTTACCCGGTGGGAAAAAGAGATCACCGCGTTTGAACGCGCGGATCAAACCAATCCCCCACCCAAAAATGCGGCGCTGTTTGTGGGCAGTTCCAGCATCCGAATGTGGCGTAGTCTGGCCAGGGACTTCCCTGGGTATCAGGTCATCAATCGCGGCTTTGGCGGCTCGCAGATAGTTGATTCCACGTATTTTGCGGAACGCATTGTCATTCCGCACCAACCCCGGTTGGTCGTGATGTATGCGGGAGGCAATGACCTCAACGGCGGCAAATCCCCGGAACAGGTTCTGGCCGACTTCCAGGCTTTTGTCAAAACCGTGCGGGACCGATTGCCGCAAACCCGTATCGCCTATATTTCCATTGCTCCCAACCCGGCCCGCTGGACTCAAATCGCCCGCATCAAAACCGCCAACAAACTCATCGCGGATTATATCAAGGAAAGCAAAAACCTGGTGTTCATTGATGTTTTCCCACACATGCTGGCCCCGGACGGTTTGCCCAAACCGGACATTTATCTAAACGACCAACTCCACATGAACACCAATGGCTATGCCATTTGGCGGGAGGTGGTGGGACCGTTCCTGAAAGAAAAACCCTGACTCGACGCATTAATCGTCACATAATCATCCCCCCACTGAATGTCCACTTGACACGGTTGGCGCAAATTCCCGACAATCCGGCATTAGCTTGAACCCGGAAACACACTAAAACATTAAGCCTTTTCAAATTCAATGGCATCCATTGCTGAAAACAAAAACGAAAACAAAGGTATTTTCCAGGGGGTGACCTTTTACCACTGGTTGGTGGTCATTTTGGCCTCCTGCGGCTGGCTGTTTGACTGCATGGGACAGCGCATTTTTGTGCTGGCACGGCAGCCAGCCATCCAGGAACTGCTGGGACCGGGCGCGACAGATGGGGATGTGAAATACTGGGGCGGCATGGCCACCTGTATCCTCATGGTGGGCTGGGGCATCGGCGGCCTGCTGTTTGGCATGATGAGTGACCGCTTTGGGCGGGTGAAAGCCATGATCGCCACTTTGATCGCCTACACGGGGTTCTCCGCACTTTCCGGAATTTCCGGCAGCACCATTGAATTCCTCATTTACCGCCTGCTCTGCGGAATGGGGGTCGGAGGCATGTTCGGAGCCGCCACCACGCTGGTGGCCGAGAGCGTCCCGCCCAAGTTCCGGACGTGGGCCTTGGGCTCCATGCAGACCCTGTCCGCCGTCGGCAATATCATCGGGGCATCTCTGAGCTTGGGCATCACCCCAGCCCAGGAGAGCGTCTGGGGCAGCTATAGCGGTTGGCAGGTCATATTCTTCATCAGCATTTTCCCCATCGTGTTGGGCGTGCCCATGTTCATCCTGCTCAAGGAACCAGAACCGTGGCGCAATGCCCGCGCCCAGGCCAAGGCCGGCACCGGCAAGAAAGTCGGCTCCATGGCCGACCTTTTCCGGCATCCCCGCTGGCGCCACAATACTTTCGTTGGCATTTCTCTGGGGGTGGCCGGCATGGTAGGCCTGTGGGGCATCGGTTTCTTCTCGCCCGAATTGGTCAACAAGGCCCTGAAAAGCAGCCCCCTCTATGAAAGGGAAATTCTGGATATTGCCAAAGTCAACGCCAGCCTCAAGGCTTCCACCAACAGCGCGGTGGCTCATATCAAGCAACTCATGAGCCCTGCTGTGGTCCAGCAGGCCGAGGCAGGCACCCTTTCAGCCGCCGTCCTGACGGAGGACTTTAACCGGATCATTCTGGGCGCCAGCATCTTCAACGAACAGGCGTTCAAGAATGTCACCCTCACAAAAAACACTCAAAACCAGATCGTCCTGGTGCAGAAGAAAAAAGAGAAGGAGGAGATTCTTTTCCTTAACCGGCAGTTGCTGGAACAAGCCTTCCCGGGACAGATTGCCTCCCTCCAAAAGTCGATCGCCAAAATCGTGTCCAAAGGCATGATGCTGCAGGATGTGGGATCCCTGACCGGCATGTTTACCTTCACTTTTGTAGCCGCCTTCTTCAATCGGCGAAAGGCGTTTTTATTGGCCTACAGCATGGCCTTGGTGGTGGTGGCCTACGTGTTTTACTCCCTGAAAACCGAGAGTGATGTTTACTGGATGCTACCAATGCTTGGGTTTGTGACCCTCTCAGTCTTTGCCGGGTATTCCATTTACTTCCCGGAATTGTTCCCCACCCGCCTGCGCGGCACAGGGGTGGGTTTCTGTTACAATACCGTTCGTTTTATCACCGCCCCGTTTCCCTTCCTGTTGGGGGCGTTGAGTGCGGTCTATCCGTTCCGCACGGTGGCGGTCACCATGTCATTGATTTACCTGGTGGGCATCGTGGCCTTGATCTGGGCGCCTGAAACCAAAGGCCAGCCACTGCCCGAAGATTGATCTCACCGCATGAAGACCGTGAATGAAATGCTGAATTCGCCCCTGAAGACATCCGGAATCACTGCCACCCTCACCGGTCTGTGTGCCGCCCTGCTCCTGCTGGCGGCCTCAGCAGTGGGGCAGGCGGCCGATCCTCTGCCGTTGCCCCTGTGGCCGGAGGGTGCCCCCTTGGGCAATGGGCAGACCGAGACGAACACGGCCAGGATCACCGTGCATCACCCAGAGTACCCCAATGGCACCGCCATCGTCATTTGCCCGGGCGGAGGCTACGGCGGACTGGTGACCGGAGCTGAAGGCCACGGCATCGCCCGCTGGCTTAACGGCCAGGGGATCACCGGCGTGGTGCTGGAGTACCGACTGCCCAAGGGGCGTTATCTGGTGCCGTTGCTGGACGCCCAACGGGCGATCCGCACCACCCGCGCCCAGTCAAAAGCATGGAATTTGAAGCCCAACCGCATCGGCATCATGGGTTTTTCCGCCGGAGGCCACCTCGCGGCCACCGCCGGCACTCACTTTGACGCCGGAGACGCCGCCGCAACGGACCCCATTCAACGGATCAACTGCCGACCGGATTTCATGATTCTGGTTTACCCCGTGATCAGCATGGGGACCAACACCCATGGGGGATCGCGCGCCAACCTGCTGGGAGTTAATCCGCCACCCGCCCTGGTAAAACTCTTCTCCAACGAACTGCAAATCACCCAAAGAACCCCGCCCGCCTTTCTGACCCACGCGAAGGATGACACTGTGGTGACACCCGATAACAGCCGGAATTTCCTTGCCGCATTGCAGGCAAAAGGCATCCCCAGCCAATACCTGGAATTGCCCAGCGGTGGCCATGGGCTCAATGGGTACAAGGGTCCCATGTGGGATTCCTGGCAGACGAATGCCCTGAAGTGGATGAAGCAGGAAAAGCTGACGGCGGAAAACTGAATGGTGCTTACGGCTGTGGGCGCGGCAGGATGATCTCCAAGCCCTCACGGGCGCACTCCACCGGCAGGGTGTCCCCGAGCATGGTCACGAAGTTGGAACCCCATTCGGCCATTTTGTCGATGAAATCGTCGTTGTGCCGGGGATCATGGTGGAATAGAAACAACCGCTTGACCTTGGCGCTCAGGGCCAGAGCCACCACATCATCCACGCAACCGTGCCCCCACCCGATGCGCGTTTGGTACTCCGTGGCATCGTACTGGGAATCGATCACCAGAATGTCCGCACCCTGGATGAAATCCACGATGCGTTGATCCTGGCGGCGGGCATATTCCAAGGATTCCACCGAGTTGGCAGTTTCAGGGGAAGCGGTGTGGTACTTGAAGCGCTGATAAGGCTCATTGTCAGGAAGATAGGCGATGGAGCCGCAACTGGTATTGATACGGTAGCCCATGCACAGCCCGGGATGGTTCAAGTAGGTGGCCTCCACACTCA
The DNA here is from genome assembly GCA_903930345.1 of uncultured Verrucomicrobiota bacterium. Classification (GTDB taxonomy): domain Bacteria; phylum Verrucomicrobiota; class Verrucomicrobiia; order Limisphaerales; family CAIYYI01; genus CAIYYI01. Next base: position 54,493 of record CAIYYI010000230.1, on the reverse strand, counting down.
CAGCCCCGATCTTGAACTTCAAATCGCGCATTTCCTCCACCGAGATATTGGCCGGGATCTGCTGCATGCGGATGGGGAAGAACGGGCTCTCCATCTGGCTGGACAAGGTGGAGGCAAGCCCTTCGCGCGCCCCCTTGAACCCGATGATGCGCACACCGTTGGCGGGATTATAAGCAGGTTCGAAAAAGGGAAAACCCTGAATGTGATCCCAATGGGTATGCGAAATCAGGATGGAGATATCGAAGGAACGACCTTTGAACTCCTGGGCCAGATGCGCGCCCAAGGGGGCAATGCCGGTGCCAGCGTCCAGAATGATGATTTCGCCATCCGCCCGCACCTCCAAACAGGAGGTGTTACCACCGTACCGAACAGTGGCAGGGCCTGGAGTGGGAATGGACCCCCGCACGCCCCAGAAACGGAGCCGCACAGGATCATCCAGCGGCAGTGCCGGAACATTGGGTGGCCGATCAAAACGGATGTTGTCCTGCGTGGATTTACGGGTCAACAGGGTGGTCTCACCGGTGGTTAACGCCTGCACCAACCGCAGAAACTCCAACCGCTGGATCGGCTTGACCACACACTCATTGGCCCCGGCATCGGTGGCATTGAGCCGGTCCGTCATATACCCGCTGGCAGTGGTGACAATGAGCTTGGTTTTGTCCTTGAGCTGGGGATCTTTGCGAACGGTCCGGCAAAGTTGAAAGCCGTTGCAGCGGGGCATGAGCAAGTCGCAGACGACCAGTTCTGGCGGGTGCCTTTGGATGAGGTCCAAACCCACCTCGCCGTCTTCCGCCACGACCACGCGCCAACCGGCGTCGGTGAGCCAGCCCGCCATGGCCTCGCGGGAGGCCAGATCCTCATCAATCAAGATGACTGTTTTCATGTCGGTGGCAACACCGTGAACGTGGGCACCAACAGCGCATTGGCTGCCGATCCTCACCCTCTTACACGCCCATTGGGGCGTGCGCCTGAGCATGCGCTCTACGGCTACAAAACGATTTCCAGAGATTCACGCGCAGCATCCACGCATAGGTCGGCACCCTGTGCCTTGACCAGCTGGCGGGCATGTTCGAGCATCTGGCTCACCTTCTCATCACTGTGCGTCGGGTCATGGTGAAAAAGAAACAGCTTCTTCACCCGTCCCTTAATCCCCATGGTGACGGAATCATCCACACAACTGTGCCCCCACCCCACGTGCGATTCGTATTCCTGCGTATCGTACTGGGAATCAATCACCAGAATATCTGCCCCCTGAATGAATTCGATTTGTTTCTGCTCCTGTTTGCGGGCGTATTCGATCGCGGCCTTGCTCTGGGTGTCCGCCTGGTTAGCCCCGGGATGGGCCTTGAAACGGACAAAATTCTCGTTGTCAGGGATGTAAACGATGGAACCGGCGCTGGTGGTCAGGCGGTAACCGACACAGATGCCGGGATGATTCATGTAGGCGGCCGTGATCTTGATTTTCCCGATGTTGAACTGCAAATCCCGCAGCTCCTGAATGACGATGTTTCCCGGCATCTGGTTCATGCCGATGGGGAAGTACGGGCTCTCCATCTGTCCGGACAAGGTTTCCTCCAAGCCATGTTTGGCCCCTTCGTAGCCGAGGATGCGAATGCTGTTCTGGGGCATGTAGGCGGGGACAAAGAAGGGGAAACCCTGAATGTGATCCCAGTGCGTATGGGTGATCAGCAAGGTGACAGACATCGGCTTCCCTTTAAACTCACGGGCAAGGGAAAGACCAAGCGGCCGCATGCCGGAACCGGCATCCAGAATGATCAACTCGCCATCCCCGCGAAACTCCAAGCAGGCCGTATTACCGCCATAATGCACGGTTTCAGGCCCGGGAGTGGGAATGGAACCACGGACGCCCCAAAATTTCAACCGAACCGGTTCCTTTCGAGTTGTGCTGGATGGCATAATGTTCGAGCGTGCCCTGCGTTATTTCCTGAGCTGAAAACCGTAAACACCCGCATTCAACTTGAGTCGCAGAGCGTTACTCAGGGCCAAGATATTTGTGTAAATATCTACAATTCCGCGAAAAATACAAGCTCATGTTGCGGAAAAACTATTTCCAACCCAATTTCACCAGCGTCCTCTGAAGCCGCCACTCCTGCTGCTCCAGTGCCTGCCGGGCAGGCGCGGGAGCACACCCCGTCAGTTCCGTCACGATCCGCACCGCCCGATCCCGCAGTTTGGTGTTGGAAGGATTCAAATCCACCATCAAGTTGCCCGCCACTTTGCCCAGCCGCACCATGGACAGCGTGGTGATCATATTCAGCACCAGCTTGGTGGCGGTCCCCGCCTTCAACCGGGTGGATCCGGTCAATATTTCTGGACCCGTATTGGCGGCGATCACCAAATCAGGCCGCCATCCTTTCGGCTGCGGCGGCTGCGGGTTAAAACACAAAAGCACTGTGGTGGCCCCCACCTTGTCGGCCTGTTTCAAGGCGCCCCACACGAACGGCGTGCGACCGCTGGCGGCGATGCCCACAACCACATCCCGCGCAGTCACTCCCCGGTGGATGATCGCCTGCGCCCCGGCGGTCACGTCATCCTCCGCGCCCTCCACGGCCTCCCATATGGCCCGTTGCCCCCCGGCGATAATCCCCTGAACCCACTCCGGAGGGGTCCGAAAAGTGGGGGGACATTCGCTGGCATCAAGAATCCCCAAGCGGCCACTGGTGCCGGCTCCCACGTAAAAGAGCCGCCCTCCCTGTCGAAAAGCGCGCACCACCCGCTGGATGGTTTTTTCAATCACCGTTGCCTGCTCGCGCAGCGCGGCAACCACGTGATCCTCCTCCGTCAGCATCAACGCAATCGCTTCATTTAAGCTCATACGGTCCAATCGGTTGGAACGTGGGTTGCGCTGCTCCGTTGGAGGCAGCGAAGATAAGGATGATGACGAAAAGTCCAAGGTCCGGATGGCAGGTGCCTCTAGTGTCACCTCACCTTGGTGTTGGGGGGTGGCTGAGGATAACAACTCCTGAGCCAGGCACGCGGCACCATAAGAACCGGACTGGTCCGGAGTCACCGGGCAAGCCGTGGGCCAATTCCGAAGTAACCGGGCCAAAAAAAGCTGCCGAAATCGGGAACCCTTCACCATCATTCCACCCGCCAGCACAAATACCGCCGGTTGCCCGGATGGCCCCAACCGCAGGGCACATGCGGCCGCATCGGAGGCTAGCCGCTCAGCCTCCTCCGCCAGAATGCTTTGCGCCAGAGGATCCCGTTTGGCTGCCCGTTTTTCCACCACCATGGCCAAAGCCGCCACTTGGGCTTTCTCCGCTGTTTGGATCCACGGGATGAACTGGTTGGGCTCGTTCAATTGGAGTTGCCGGAGTAGTGCCTGACCCAAGGTCGGCCAGTGACCGGAAGAATCGCGCACGGCCACAACCGTTCGCAACGCTCGCAGTCCGACAGCATACGCGCTCCCTTGATCCCCCAGCCAATGTCCCCAACCGCCCACCTGGCAGGTTCTGCCCGTTTTATCCTGACCATAACAACATGAGCCGGTGCCACTTAACACCAATATCCGACGCGAAATCTCCGGATGCTGCGCCTGGGCTGAAGCCAGGGCGGTCACCAAATCATTGGTGCCACGCACCGGCACTTTCGGCCAAACCCGGCCCGCTGTCCTCTCGATGCGTTGCCAATCAGCTTGGGTGCGTGCCCCGGCCAATCCCACCACCACCGCTTGCGGAGCAGGAAATGCGCGGGCCAGCGACCGAAACAACCGCACTAATTGTGCGTCCTTGATCAACTTCAGGTTGGCCGGGCCAAACTCCCGCGTGATCGCGGCCGAACCGTCCAGCGGCAGCCAGCAAGCTGAGGTGCGGGTGCCGCCCCCCTCCACTCCCAAAACTCCGGGAACCACGTCACCTTTCCGATTCGGTTTGTCAGCAACCATGTCGGGAGTGTTTCCTAAAGCACCGGAAATTCAAGCGTGATCGCAGTTGCCCGGAAATGGGCGGAATGGAGGCTGGACGAATGCCTGGAAATGGTGAAGGTTTGTCCCATCGGCGCACCGTCCTAAAAGAATCGCTTCGAGCGGCGGGCAACCGCCCTGCCCCCCGGGTTGAACACGCGGCGGATCGGGCCGATACACTATGACTGAAAACAAAAGCCTGGCCGATCTTAAACAGGCCGCCTTTGTCAACACCCTGCGCTCCTGCCAGTTGTTTGCCGGGCTGCCCCAGGCCGATCTCAACAACGTGGCGGGCATCACCGTGGTGCGCCGGCTGGAGAAGGGCGAGTATCTGTTTCGGGAAGGGGAACCTTCGCCCGGCTTTTACATCGTGCAGCAAGGCTCGGTGAATGTGCATCGGGTGAACCAGGCCGGCAAGGAACAGATCATTCAGGTGTTCCGCACGGGGGATTCCTTTGCGGAGGCCACCCTGGCCACCACCAGCGGGTATCCGGCCGATGCGCGGGCGCTGGAACCCAGCCAGGTGCTGCTGGTGCAGAAGAGCGGCTTTCTGGGCCTGCTCAAGCACCAACCGGAGCTGGCCTTGCGCATGCTGGGAGCCATGAGCATGCACCTGCGCGTGCTGGTCGGTCAACTGGAGGACCTGACGCTGAAGGATGTGGAAACGCGCCTGGCCAACTGGCTGGTCAAACGCTGTCCCAACCCCCAAAGTCCCACGCCCTGCCAGATCGAGCTGAAAATGACCAAGCGCGTCCTGGCGGCCGAACTCGGCACGGTAAGCGAGACGTTCTCCCGCACCCTCGCCAAATTCCGGGAACAGAACCTCGTGACCGTGAAGGGTCGCATTGTGACCGTGGTGAGCCCCGCCAAACTGGTGGCCCTGCTGAAACGCAACTTGGGCGAGTGAGCGGCGGCGTCACTTACCGATGCAAAAGGTGCTGAAGATGGTGTCCAGCAGGTCTTCCGTGCTGGTCTGTCCCACGATTTCACCCACCGCGTTGACCGCGATGCGCAAGTCCATGGCCACCAGTTCGAGCGTCAGTCCGGCGGAGAGCGCCTCGCGGGTGCGCAACCCGGCCTCCCGGGCCCGCAGCAGGGCGTCCTGATGCCGGGCATTGACCATCACCTGCAACATCTCCGCCCGGATCTCTCCGGCCCAGACCATTTCCTTGAGCGCGTCCTTCAGCGCCTCCAACCCCTCGCCCGTGGTGCAACAGACCGGCACGCAGCGGACCGGGTCCTCCGGCGGCAGCGCGAACCGAGCGGGCAAATCGGACTTATTGCGAACCACCAACCGGGGCCGCCCGGCCAGGCTTTCCAGGTACTGCCGGTCCGTCGCGGAAAGCGGCTCTGCTCCATCCACCACGTGCAGCAATACCTCCGCCTGCTCCACCTTGGCCAGCGTGCGCCGGATACCCTCCACCTCAATCTCATCCCCCCCCTCGCGCAGGCCGGCGGTATCGATGAAAACGACCGGAATGCCCCGGATGTTGGCCGTCTCCTCAATTGTGTCGCGCGTGGTGCCGGGGATGGGCGAAACGATGGCCCGCTCATGGCCCAGCAGCAGGTTCAGCAGGCTGGATTTGCCCGCGTTGGGGCGGCCGATGATCGCCGCACGCACCCCGCGCCGCAGCAACTGCCCCTCCCGGGCGGTGCGCAGCAGCTCATCCATGAACCCAATCCCGCGCGTCAGGCGCTGGCACAATTGGTCGCGGGTGTCGGGCGCGATGTCCTCGTCGGGAAAATCAATGTGTGCCTCCACGTGCGCCAGCATGCCCAGCAGGTCCTTGCGCAGGGTGTTGATGCGTTGTGAAAAGCGGCCGGCCAACTGCTCCTGGGCCGCTGCCAGGGATAGCTCCGTGCGGGAATGGATCAGATCCGCCACGGCTTCGGCCTGGGCCAGGTCCAGCCGGCCATGCAGGAAGGCGCGCCGGGTGAATTCCCCAGGATGCGCGAGCCGGGCACCCGCTTGCAACACGGCCTCCAACACCATCCGGGCAGGCAGCAGGCCGCCATGGCAGGAAATCTCCACCACATCCTCGCACGTGTAAGTGCGGGGGGCGCGCATGACCGCCACCAGCACCTCATCAATGAGCCGCCCTTGCTGGTGAATGTGGCCGTATTGGAGCGTGTGACTGGGCGCTTGGGAAGGGGCCAGTGAACGTTTCCCGTGCGGCTGAAAACAGCGGTCTGCCACTGCCAGGGCTGCCACGCCGGAAATCCGAATGACCGCCAGCCCTCCCTCGCCGAGGGGGGTGGCAATGGCGGCAATGGTTTCTTCCTGCGGATGCATCGGTGCGACCGGGAGTCAGGATAGCTGGAAGCCGCCGGGATGCAATTCGGTTTCCACAACATTCCGGATTACGATGAATACCGTATTTGGAAAATAGGATTCCAGATCGACTTGACAAGGAATACAAATGGATATTGATTAGAATCATGAAGACGTCCCTGGATATTCCAGACAACGAATTGCGGGAGGTGATGAAATACACCAAAGCCAAGACCAAACGAGAAGCAATCCTCACCGCCGTGTCCGACTATAACCACCGTCAACGCCTGGCCTCTCTGGTGGGGTATTTCGGCACCTTTGATACGCTTATGACCAACGAAGAAGTTGAAGCGCTTGAAGACAAGGAACAGTCTCCCCACCGATGAAACTCGTGGACACCGGATGTTGGATCCACGCATTCCGGCGCCAGGGGGATCCGGTCATTCGCGCCCGACTGCTTGACTTGGTCAAAAACGGTCAAGCTGCGTGGTGCATGCCCATTCGATTGGAACTTTGGGCCGGGATCGGCAGCGACTATGAACGTCGCATCTTGCGTGAGTTCGAGCAAGAGATCCCCGATTACCCGATTACCAATGAGGTGTGGCAAAGTGCTTGTGCACTGGCGGATCTGGGGCGGCAACAGGGAATGCGCTTCCCGGTCACTGACTTACTGGTGGCTGCCTGCGCCTGGCATTATAACCTCGAACTGGAGCATGATGACCGGCATTTCGTCGAACTCACTCGGCTGCGTCGGCAAACCGGTTGAGAATCGGGCCATTCTCCGCTTGGTTTACCCGGCATCCGGTGGTTAAGTGTTGGCATGAGTTTCGTTGCAGAGTTCAATGCGCTGCCGCTGGCCAGCCTCGTGCGGCAGAGCATGGCGGCCACCCCGGCCGCCGTCCAAGCCTGTCTGGGCAAAGATTCCCTGACTTTGGCGGATTTCGCCGTGCTGATCTCCCCGGCGGCGGGGGCGTGCCTGGAAACCCTGTGCCAGAAATCGCAACAGTTGACCCGGCAACGCTTTGGACGGGTCATCCGGCTGTTTGCACCGCTCTACCTCTCCAACGAATGCATCAACAACTGCAAGTATTGCGGGTTCTCCCGGGATAATGCCATCCTGCGGGTAACCCTGAGCTTGGATGAGGTGCTACGGGAGGCCCGGGCGATCAAGGCACAAGGCTTTCGCAACCTGCTGTTGGTCGCCGGAGAACATCCCAAGTTTGTTTCCGGCAGCTACCTGCAGGATTGCATCCGAGTGATGCACGAGGAAATGCCCTCGGTCTCGCTGGAAATCGGACCGATGGAGGCCGAGGAATACCGCCCCTTGGTGCAAGCCGGGGCGGAAGGTCTGGTGGTCTATCAGGAAACCTATGATCGGGCGGTGTACGCGGACATGCACATCTCCGGTCCCAAACGGAATTTCGACTGGCGCATGGAAACGCCGGAACGGGCGTACCAAGCCGGATTTCGGCGGCTGGGCATCGGCGCGCTTTACGGGCTTTCGGAATGGCGTCGGGAAGCGTTGAGCGTGGCCGCCCATGCCGCCTACCTGCAACGGAACTGCTGGAAATCGACGGTGACCATCTCCCTGCCCCGCCTGCGGCCTTGCGCCGGGGAATTCCAACCACTCACCCACATGACCGACCGGGAAATGGTCCAATTGGTGGCCGCCTACCGGCTGATGTTCCCGGATGTGGGCCTGGTGCTCTCCACCCGGGAGAAACCCCAGTTGCGCGACGGCCTGCTACCCTTGGGCATCACGCTGATCAGCGCGGGCAGCCACACCGAACCCGGCGGTTACACCGGCGCTGGGAACGACAAAGTCCACACCACCAAGGGCGGACGGATCATGGAGCTGACCCCGGGTGCCAGCGAGTGGGCCCCCGCCAGCGCGGGTGCCACCCAGGCCACCGAACAATTTCAAATTGCCGATGAACGGTCGGCGGAGGAAGTGGCCGAGAAAATCCGTTGGCTGGGGTATGAGCCGGTCTGGAAGGATTGGGACGCCGCCTTAAGCGAGTAAGCCCTGCCTCATCGCCCCTCAGTAGGTGATCACCAAACGCACGAAGCGGCGACCAGTGGCCCCCTTGAGGAGGGAGGCCCGGATGGTGCGGAGCGTGCCATCATCACTGAGAATCTGATTGGAAAAACCAATCGTCCGCCAGGGACCGGTCACAACATTGTCCGCCCACTCAACCTGGTAGGTCACCTCATTGGCCAGCGTGGGCCGCGTGTAGGTGAAGTGGAGATAAAGCGGATCCAGGCTGAGCCGGGGCACGTTGCGATCCGCCACCGCAGGGTCCAGGCCCAAGGCATATTCAAGCAGGTTGTTATAGCCATCGCCATCGGGGTCGGCGGCCAGCGAAACAGCGCCGGGGTGGGCGGCAGCCCAGCGGAGATAGCTGCCCACCGGCGCTTCGGGCCGGTAACGCACGGTGAGCGTGGCCGGGGAGCCGCCCGCTTTGTCGGCGGCATCCGCCGTGCGATGTCCCGTGCCGGAGATGAGGAACGCCAGGGCATTGCCTCCGGACCAGCCAGGACGCGACACCACCTCGCGCACCAGCGCGGAAAGATCCGGCGTGCGCTGCAGGGCCTCGCGCTCGCCCACCATGGCCCAGGCGACGGGTGCCCAGGCCACTGTTGCAGCGGTCAGCGGGCGGGCAGTGAGGCTGTTTGCGTTGGTGGTGAATAGCGCGGCATGGTCCGCCGCCTGCGCGCGGATCACGAGGGCCGTCGCCTCGCTCTGGGCTTCGTCGGCGGCAAACTGGATGTCGGCACTTTCAATCAGGCAGCCGGCGGTCAGCGGCAGGTTTTCAAAGCGCAGCCCGATGGTCTGGTCCCCCTGCGCGCCGTCATTCACCAGTTCCAGGTCGGTGCTGTTCAGCGTCACCGCCCCGGCGGCGGCCTGCTCGGCATCGTTGGCGCTGGAGCTCACGGTCGCGCTCGCCACATAGGTCGGCGTGGGGGAAACGTAAGCCACGGTCAGGCGCGGTGGAAATCCGCCGGTTTTGTCAAAGGCATCGGCCGTGCGGTGGCCGGTGCCGGAGAGCAGGAAAACCACGGCGTTGCCGCTCACCCAGCCGGGGCGCGACACCACCTCCTGCACCAGCCCGGCCAGGTTCGGGGTGCGCTGCGTGGCGTTGGATTCGCCCACGCTCCAGGCCGCCGGAGTCCAGGCCGCCCGCAGCGGGACCGTCAGCCGCGCGCTGAGGTTGTTGGTCACGGCGGCAAAGGTTGCGGCATCGTCGGCCGCCTCAGCCTGGATTTGGATCTGCGTGGCCTCGCTCTGCGCCTCGTCCGCTGTGAATTGGATCGTCGCGTTGGTGACGATGGCGCCCGGCGGAATCGCCAGCCCGGTGAAACGCAGGCCGATGAGCTGGTTGCCTGCGCCCGAGGCGTCATCGTTGACCAGCTCCAGGTCAGTGCTGGTGAGATTGACGGCCCCGGCGGCGGATTGCTCGGCATCGTCGGCGCTCGCGGCCAGGGTCGCGGTGAGGTTTGGCACGCTGATGAGGAGGGCCGCCGTGTGGAGCGATCCGTTGGTGTCGGTGACGCGCACCAGGAAGCTGTTCACGCCGCCATTGGTCTGGCCGGGCGTCCCGGCCAGCGCGCCGCTGGCGGCGACCGTGAGCCACGCCGGCCCGTCCATCCTGCTGTAGGTCAGCGGGCCGGTGCCGGTGGCGTCCCCGGCCAGCGTGGCGCTGTAGGGCTGGAGCAGCTGCGCATCCGGCTTGTACAGCGTGGCGGCCCGGAACTGGGGCGGCGGAATGGCGGCGATGGCCGCCACCTGCGCATCCGTCAACGAGGAGCTGATGAAACGGAAGTCGTCAAACTTCCCGCTGAACAGCGGATCTGCGCTGAAACGGCTTTTGCCCAGAAAATTGAACCGGGTGCCAACGTCGATCGGGTTAAGGGTCATGGCGGTGTTCGTCGCCACTGCCACGCCGTTGACGAACATCTTGCCGGTGCTGCCCGCAATGGTGACGGCCACGTGGGTCCACGTCCCGGCAGTGAACCCGGCCGCGCTCAGCTGCTGCTCTCCGCTGCCGTCATTGATGGCGAAGCGCAGGTTGCCAGCGCCGGTCTTCGGGCACAGGTACAGGTAGTGGGAGGTGTCCTCGCCGAAATCAAAGATGCGCTGCCAGTTGGCGCCGCCGTTCCAGTAGACCCACCCGGCAAAGGTCCAGTCGGTGCTGTCCGCCAGGCGCGGCGAAAGCTGCAGGTAGTCCGTGGCGCCATTGAGCTCGATGGCCTGCCCGAACCGGCCCGGGGTGAACGCCGGGGCGCCGATGCTCATCGCATCCTGGCCGTTGCCCCAGCCGTCGTGCGTGTCACCGTCGAAGGAATACCGGGCGGAGGAGCCAACGCCGGCATCCGCCATTTCCTGCCGGTAGGACAGCGGCGAGATGTGGTCGCGGTAGGTCACGCCGGCATCGGTGGGCCAGTTGTCATCCCACACCACGCGCCGCACATCCTCCACCCAGTTGTAGATGGCGTAGCGCTCGACGAACGGCGCGTTGTCGAGCATCTCGATCATGGCCGCCACCGCCGCCTGCTGCTGCGCGTAGGTGGGATCGGCGCATCCGGTCCAGTTGGCCCCGTTGTTCCACTCGGTGACCCAGAGCGGACGCTTCACCTGGTCATAGGTGGCCTTGAGGAAGTTGTACATCTGGCTGGCCGCGCCGGCCGGATCGGCGGGATTGTAGCACCAGTAGTAGTGGACGGCCACAAAGTCCACCCGCATCCCGGCGGCATCCGCCTGCTGAATGAAGGGATACAGCCAACTGCTCCGCCCTCCGTCGGTGGTCGCGGGCGACCCCACCCGCAGCCCCGTCCCCAGCAGATCCGGCCAGGACGCGAGGGCGTCGCTGAGGGCAATGTTCGCCTGGGCCGTGCTATCCGGCTCGTTGTAGCCGAGCAGGTGGTTTACCTCGCGGTACTGCCAATCCTCGCCCAGCCCGGGCCACCAGCGCGTTTGGCGGATAGCGACATACTCCACATCCAGCGGCGAGGTGCGGTCCAGATTCCAGTTGTACCACCACTGCGCCTTGACGGGCGAATAGATGTTGCCCGCCACCCCCTTTTTCGCCACCCAGCGCCACGGGAAGACCCGCACAAAACGGATCGCATTCTCCAGCTCCACCGGCAGCCGCCCAACCTCCAAATCACCATCCTGCGCGATATACACCCGGCTGATCCCCGTGCCGTTTTCCTGCTGCGCCAACGTTGCCATGTAGCCGCGCTTCAGCTTAAAGGAGCCGATGCCTGCCGCCATCGTCCCCAGCCGGGCGTTGTTATAGGCAACGTACGAGCTCAGCCGCCGGGAGGCGCTGGTGAAATACCGCCCGGAAAACACCTCCAGCGGCGCAAAGTCCGGTGCCTGCGGGATCACCACCGCCCCCTGGGCATACTGCGCCACCCGCACGTTCCCATCCAGGACCGCATTGGCCCCGTTCACCCGCACCCGGCTGAGCAGGGTGGAGGCAACCTTGGACGGCAGCACCTCCGGCATCAGCAGCCAGGCATCCGGGGAGTTGAGGTGAATGACACAGCCCGGGATCGGATCCCCCGTCCCGGACACCCGCAGCTCGGCGCGGCCGGACAGCGTCACCACGGTATTGGTCAGCGCGGCATAGGTTTTCACCGCGTCCTGAATGTCCAGAGTCTGCCCCCGCCCCGGCAACGGAAGGCAGCAAATCAGGGCCAGCCAGGCTGGCAGCACCGACCACCAGCGTGCCCATCCCCGGGGATCGCAGCTCAGGTTCATTGGAGCCCAACTGTGGGGAAAGGGGGCAAAACAGTCACGCCCGAAAGCGTTTAACCGAAAAAAAGAAATGGGGAAAACCGACTGAAAACCGGCCGCCGAGCCACCGATGGAAGTGGCGGAGAGAGTGAGATTTGAACTCACGGTACCCTTTCAGGTACACACGCTTTCCAGGCGTGCGCAATAGACCACTCTGCCATCTCTCCGCAACAGCGAGGGATAATTTGGAGGAGTCCCGGCCTGATGGCAACAGTTTTTCAGCAGGATTTTCATGACCGATTGGATTGAGACAACGGGATGGCCCCCCTGATCGGCACCGGGGTGACATCCCTTTTATCCTCCGGGGGCGGCCATGCCGGAGGTGCTTTGGCAGGGGCGGCCGGGGCCGGACCCGGGGCGGCGGCGGGCGGTGGGCCAGGGCCGGGAGCGGGTTTATCGCCGCACACACGCTCCAGATCCTGCATCATCTGGCGCTTCGCTTGCTCCGGAGTGAGCAGGGTTTTGAAGCGGGAATTGCACCAGCGTTTCTGGTACCGCTCCGACAGCCGGCAACAGCGGCGGAGCAGCGCGACTATGGAGATCAAGGAGGGGCCCCGGTAGGGCACCAAGGTGCGCCAACAGTCGCGCCACGCACGCCGATGGCAGGGGCGAGAGACACGGCGGGTGACCGGGCGGCTGAGGGGCCGCCGGACGTTGCGGGACGGCGAACGGCAACGGCTCAAGGCAAACATAAGCAACCGGGTGAAACCGGGGTTGGAAGGTGGTCGCCCCCGGAAAAGTTTACTAAAAGTTTACTATTTCCTTACCAGCCCAGAGTTTTTTGGGGCAGCGCCTCCGTCAAACCTGCCAATCCATGACGTTCTCGACATATTGCTCCCTCGGAATGTCCTTCAGGGCGGCGGTGAACCGGAGCGAGCCCGTCTCCCTCGTGGCCTCGGCGCGCAAGGACGATGCCAGCGTGATGAGGCGGGCGGTGGGGACCTCGGCCAGGTCGCGCTTGGCCAGCTCGGCCTCAACCCGGCTGAGGCTGCCGCCCAACTGCTGCCAGCGCAGCTGGCGGGAGGACAAATGTTTGTCAGCCAGCGCCTCAAGCTCCACCGCCTGGAGATTCTGGATGTGGAACTGGTGCTGACGGCTCCAGTCGATGAGGACGGGTTTGGAGACCTTCAGGGCCTGCGAAATGCGGTCGAAGGTCCAGCCCTGGACCCGGAGGGCGATGAACTGCGCGAGCGTTTCCTGATCTTTCATAATTGCCTTTCGGTGCGGAACGCGGTCAAGCGTTCCGGATTATCCCGGGACACAATTGTTCCGGGAGCATTCAAGACATCCAGAATGCGTGGTTTATTGAGTAAAACGGCGGCACGCGTTTGCACGCGACCGACGTGAACCCTCCCTCACCGAGAAAGGCCCGGGTAAACCCAGGGGTTACTGGCACTCCCCCGGAGTGTTTTCGCCGGCCAATCTTGCCCAGCCCCGCCAGGTTCGATCGACAGAGTAATTCCTACGCCAACTTTGGCGACTCGGCAATAAATACTTAATCACTCGGGTAACACGTTCGCTACCTGTGTTTTCCGCATATAGTTTCTTCAAGAAACCAGCGTTGTTTCAGTCATTCCGTGGGCCGTTAATTCGGTGAAATGGTACAGACGGAAATGGAGTGACTGGTAAATGATCGTTGAGGTCAGAGGTCGGAAGTCAGAGGTCAGCTCGAATATAAAATGGAACCGGGAACGGCTCGGCAGGAGCCACGAGCGAATGCGGATTGTGGATTGCGGATTTGAAAATGGGGAATGGGAATCCGCCGCTGCCACTTTGACGGGGGAGAGTCTCCTGGGATTTCAGATGGGAGATTGGAGGTGGCAGATGGACCGGGCGGAGCGACGGGTGCGGTGGACGTCAGATCCTTGGCATGGGGCGGTTCGTTCATAATCTGCATTTCCAGCTCCATGTTTTTGAAAGTTTGGCACTTTCTGGCACCTTTTGACACTTTTTGGCACCTTTTGGCACCATGTTTTGTGGCGGCGCATGGAAACCGGAGGGGAAAAGCAGAAATTGGGAAAGCCCAACTGAACGCGGAATTCGGAACGCGGGATGCGAAACAGGGGGATGTTGGCCGAAGCGAGATCGCCCGGAGAATCGGCGGCTGGCGTTGATGATGTATGCATAACGTGTGATACTATTGCAAAAAACCCTCTGCCTGGCAAGCCGGTAGGGAGTATTTTAGTTGTATGATACAATACCCGAAGGCGGAGTTGCGATCGACCACGAATTACGCGAAGCACACGAATAGGAACCGAAGAGCCGGCCCGGGGAGTCGGTGATCCGGTGATGGTTGATGGTTCTTGGTTGATCGTTCTTGGTTCTTGGTTGATGGCAGCATGGTCAAAGATGACTGGACTACAAACGGGGAAACTGACGGCTCACGCAAATGCGGAGTGCGGATTGTGGATTGCGGATTTGGAGCCCCACCAGCATTGGACCGCACCAGCTTGAGGGAATTCCGGATCTCGCGGGCCTGGGTACGCCACTCAGGCAGGCTGAAGCCTGGACTACAAGCGGGGAAACTGCGAATGCGGAGTGCGGATTTGAAGACAGGGGCGGCTCGGCGGGAGCCTCTCCCCACCAGCATTGGACCGCACCAGCTTGAGGGAATTCCGGATCTCGCGGTGCTGGGTACGCCACTTGGACAGGCTGAAGCCTGGACTACAAGCGGGGAAAATGACGGCCCACGCAAATGCGGAGTGCGGATTGTGGATTGCGGATTGAGGATTTGATGGGAATCACGCCGCTGCCACTTTGACGGACCACGCAAATGCGGAGTGCGGAGTGCGGAGTGCGGAGTGCGGAGTGCGGATTGCGGATTGTGGATTGCGGCAGAACCGCTGCCACTCTGGGGACGGCTCGGCGGGAGCCCCACCAGCATTGGGCCGCACCAGCTTGCGGGAATTCCGGATCTCGCGGTGCTGGGTACGCCACTCGGACAGGCTGAAGCCTGGACTACAAACGGGGACGGGCCGGACGGGGGGCAGGAGCCATCGGTACGGGGAAGGGATGAAACAGCGGCGGGACGCCGCTGCCACTTTGACGGGCCTACAATTGAACGGGATCTGACAGTTGACTGTGCTGTGGAGGCTGGTACTTTCGTCCGTATGAAGCATCCCATGAATCGACGACAGTTTTTGCACAGCACCAGTGCGCTCGCACTGGGCGCACTCGCCGCACGCCCTCTGTTGGCCGCCGAGGCTCCGCGCAAATTCAAGCTCGGCATCGTCTCCTACAATGTGTCCGCCAATTGGGACCTTGCCACCACTATTGATGTCTGCCGCCAGGCGCAGATTGAAGGGGTGGAGTTTCGCACCACGCACAAACACCTGGTCGAGCCCGCACTGACTGCCGACCAGCGGCGCGAGGTGAAAAAGCGCTGCCTTGACGGCGGCGTGACCATCTGGGGGCTGGGATCGGTGTGCGAATTCCACGCGACCGACCAGGCGGTCGTGAAGAAGAACATCGCCACCTGCGCCGAATTTATCAAGCTGGCTGCTGACATTGGGGCCCGGGGTGTCAAAGTACGCCCGAACGGGTTCCCCAAGGAAGTGCCACCCGAAAAGACGATTGCGCAGATTGGCGCGGCGCTCGACGAATGTGGGAAGATCGGGGCGGATCACGGCGTGGAAATCTGGATGGAAGTGCACGGTTCCGTAACCGCTGAGCCGAAGAATGCGCGGGCCATCATGGACGCCTGCCCGAACAAGAATGTCGGCGCCTGCTGGAACTCCAACGGCGGGGATGTCAAGGAGGGTTCCGTGAAATGGTCGTACGACCTGCTGAAGGACCGGATCCGATCCTGCCACATCAACGATCTGAATTCGCAGTACCCGTACCAGGAGTTGTTCAAGCTGTTCCGCGAGTCCGGTTACGACCGGTTTACCCTGTGTGAGTATGCCAAGAGCGTTCCGGCTGAGGAAGGGGTGGCGTTCCTAAAGAAGTACCGTCAGCGCTGGCTGGAACTGGCCTCGGCGAGTTAAAGAGCCGGAGCAGTGGTCTCTGGCGCGAATGCTTCTCAACACGAAGCCTGGCTTGCCCGCTGCGAAATCGGCGGGGCAACTGCATCTGTGCAACCCCTTTGGTCCCTTGAAACCCAATGCGCGTATGAATAGCCTCCCCCTTCCACCCTCCTCGCGGCGCGAATTCCTGCAACACACAGGCCGCCTGGCCGCCGTCTCAGCCCTGGCCGGAACGGTCATTCCGCACGTCCACGCGGCGGGGGGCGACACCATCCAAGTCGCCCTGGTCGGCTGCGGCGGGCGGGGCACCGGCGCGGCGGCCAACGCCCTGGCCAACCGCAGCGGCCCCATCAAGCTGGTGGCGATGGCCGATATATTCGAAGCGCGACTGAACCGCAGCATCGAGGCCCTGAAGAGCGCCGCCACCAAACCGGCTGGCGCCGCGGATAGCTGGGTCGGAGGTTTTGAGGCATCGCAGCTGGACGTGCCGCGTGAGCGGCAGTTCCTGGGCTTTGACGCCTACCGGCAGGCGATGGACTGCCTCAAGCCTGGGGACGTGGTGATCCTGACCACGCCGGTCGCTTTCCGCTGGGTCCACTTCGCCTACGCCATTGCGAAGGGGCTCAACGTCTTCATGGAAAAACCGATCACCGTCGATGGCCCCTCCACGCGCCGGATGATCGAGCTGGGCGAAGCGGCGGCGAAGCGGAACCTCAAGGTCGGCGTGGGCCTGATGTGCCGCCATTGCCAGGCCCGCCGCGAACTTCATGAGCGCATCAGAGCGGGCGAGATCGGGGACCTCACGATGCTGCGGACCTACCGGCTGGTCTCCCCAGCCGGCTTCACCGGGCCGAAGCCGGCGGATCAAAGCGAACTGCTCTTCCAGGTGCAGCGCTACCTCGGCTTCTTCTGGGCCAGCGGGGGGGTGTTCCACGACTACGTGGCCCACAACGTCGACGAGTGCTGCTGGATGAAAGGCGCCTGGCCGGTGCGCGCGCAAGGCCTGGGCGGGCGGCTCTATCGCGGCGCTGCGGTGGACCAGAACTTCGACCACTACGCCATCGAGTACACCTTTGCCGACGGCACCAAGCTCTTCCTCAATTCCCGCTACGAGCCGGGCTGCCACGAGGAATTTGCCAGCTACGCCCATGGCACCCGGGGCTCAGCAGTGATTTCCACCGTGGCGCACACGCCGGCCAAATGCCGCCTCTTCAAGGGCCATGAAATGACCCGGGCCAATCAAACCTGGGCTTTCCCTCAGCCCGAGCCGAATCCGTACCTGCTGGAGTGGGATCATCTGATTGAGGCCATTCGACGGGACCAGCCTTACAACGAGGTGAAGCGCGGTGCCGAGGCCAGCCTGGTGGTCCTCATGGGCCGCCGGGCGGTCCACACCGGTCAGATAGTGACATTTGAAGACATGCTGAACTGCGATGAGGAATTCGCGCCGGGCGTGGACAAGCTGACCAAGGATTCCCCTGCGCCGGTGGCCGCCGGCCCGGATGGCTGCTATCCCACGCCGCAACCCGGAATCAAGAAGACGCGGGAGTTCTGAATCCGCAAAATCCCGATGCCTGCGGGATCACTTTAAATATGCATACCATTGAAGCTTTGACACCTGACCGCATTATGCAGTTTGCCTGGGGCTACGCACCCACGCTCATCATTGAGGCTGCCGTCCGGACCGGGGTGTTTGACCGGCTGGACGAGGGGCCGCGCTCCCTCCCGGAACTGGCCGCGAAAACGGGGGCTTCGGCCCGTGGCCTCACGGCCATCCTCAACGCGCTGGTCGGCTTGAAGCTGCTCGCCCGCGTGGATGATCGCTATGCGCTCACCGCTGAGAGCGCCGCCTTTCTCGTCTCCTCCAAGCCGGGTTATCGCGGCCTCTTTTTCCAGCATCACACCGGGCAGCTGCTGCCCCAGTGGATGCATCTGGCGGAGGTGGTTCGCACCGGCAAACCAGTGGCCCGCACGAACCACGAGGACGAGGGAGCGGGGCATTACGCCCAGTTTGTTGAGTCGCTGTTTCCTGTGAGCTTTGCCGCCGCGCACGCGCTGGGCGAGCACCTGGGCCTGGCGAAAGCCAGCGCGCCGGTGAGCGTACTGGACATTGGCGCGGGCTCCGGCGTGTGGGGAATCGCGCTGGCCAGGCAATCAGCGCAGGTGACCGTCCGGGCCGTGGACTGGCCGCGCGTGCTGGAAGTAACGAAGAGCGTGGCCGCGAGGCACGGGGTGGCCGAGCGCCTGACCGTGGTGCCGGGCGATTTCCATGAAGCCGATTTTGGCCAGAGGCACCAGATTGCGGTGCTGGGGCATATCCTGCACAGCGAGGGCCGCGACTGCTGCCGGCGCCTGCTCCGGAAAACCCTGGCTGCGCTGGCACCCGGCGGCACGCTGGCGATCCAGGAGTTTGTGCCGAATGACGACCGCACCGCTCCGCCCCTGGCGCTGCTATTTGCCGTGAACATGCTCGTGAACACCGAGGCGGGCGACACCTACACGTATGCGGAGCTGAGCGCGTGGCTGCTTGAGGCCGGCTTCAGCAATCCGAGGCGGCTGGAAGTGCCCGGACCTTTTCCGCTCGTGCTGGCGGACAAGCCTGCCGCCTAACCCTGGAAGCAGCCATGAACTTAATTGATGGGACTGGTTCCCGGTTGACGAATGGACGCCTGATAGCCATTGAACCGACGACCGCGCCACAGCTTATTGAGTTGTCTTGAATATTATGAAAAACATCCTGCGCTATTTTCTGAACCTCACGGTTGCGGCTTTTGCGGCCGCTGCGGAACTGCCATCAGGCGTAAACTCCGCAGACCGTCTGCTGCAGCTCGGCCTGCTGGACGTGACCAAGGCCCCTTACCACGCCGATCCCACAGGCGTGGCTGATGCGACCAAGGCCATCCAGCGAGCGGCGAACGATGCCCGGGACCACGCGCTGGTCTGCTTTTTTCCGGGAGGAACCTATCTCGTCTCCGACACCATTTCCTGCGAGCAGCAGGTCCGCAAGCTGGACAGGCCCAAGCATGTGGACGGTGGAACCCAGTATTATTGGCCGGTTCACCAGCCCATGGTCCTCCTGGGGTCAACCCATGGGAAGCGGCCGGTGCTCAAACTCTCCGCGCAGGCGAAGGGTTTTGATAATCAGGCTAGCCCGAAACCCCTGGTTCACATCTGGGCACAGACGTGGTTCGACGCTCCCGGCAAGGAGGAGCCGATCTGGGGCAAGGAGCAGGCGAACATTTCGTTCAATCACATCTTCAAGGGAATTGACATTGATATTCGAAGCCATGCCGGGGCGGTCGGCATCCGGCACTCCGGCTCGCAAGGTTCAACGATGCAGGACGTCACGGTTTACGCTGACGGAGCATACGCCGGTCTGAACTGCTGCCCCGGGCAAGGCGGCGGCACACATAACGTCGGGGTCACGGGCGGCCAGTACGGGATCGTGCTGGACCCGGACAGCCGGTTTCCCCTGCTGAATGCCTGCGTGTTCACGGGACAAACAAAGGCGGCCATCCGCTACGCCAAAGGCGGCTCGCAGGTGCCGACGCTGCTCGTGGCTTGCCGACTTGAACCGGCTGGCGATGCGGCTGTGGATCTGTCCACAGAGCGATCTTACGCGGGCGTCAGCCTGGTGGATTGCGTCATTGCGATGAAGCCTGGCGCCGTGGTGGTAAAAACGAAGAAACCTGAGAATGTCTACCTTGAGAACACCTTCGTGCAGGGAGTGGAATCCATCACCCCCGGCGGCGCCAAGATGACGCGTCCCAGCCAGTGGACTCGCATCGGACGATTTTCATCGCACGACAATCAAGGCGTAAACCTGCTCAACGGAACGGTCGCCCCGGGCACCATCCTCCAGCAGGCCCCAGCGGAGGAGCCCGATTATGCCGCCATCCGCCGCCAGCACTGGACGCCGACTCCTTCGTTTGAAGACGCGGGCGCAGCCAACGTGCGCGACTTCGGCGCCAAGGGCGACGGCACGACGGACGACACCGCCGCCTTTGCCAAGGCCATCGCGGCGCACGACAAGGTGTTTGTGCCGGGCGGCGATTACCGTTTATCCGGCACGCTGCGGCTGAAGCCCAGGACCCAGCTGTTCAGCATCAGCCGCTCCTTCGCTTCCATCGGTGCCGGGACCGCCCGCGCAAACACAGGCGAGCCCGGGCCTTCGCCTGAGAGTGACTCTTTCACCATCGAAACCCCGGACGACGCGGAAGCTGCTCCCGGGCTAGCCTTTCTTTCCGTGCGAGGGCGCGTCCAGTGGCGCTCCGGGCGGGGCCTATGGATGATGAACCGGGCTGGATTCCAAATGTCCGGGAACGCGGGCGGGCGGTTCTATGGCGTGATGGCGATGGGGCGGCCGCTGGTGTGGAGCGGCCTCCGGCAGCCAACGGCATTCTATGCGCTGAATGTGGAGCGCGTGACATCGAACCCGCAATCGGAGATCAGGAACTGCGAGCACCTCCGCGTGTACTATTACAAAGTCGAGGCGGGGACAATCCAGCGCGCCGACGCCGGCGACGGCAACACCCCCAGCCGCATTTCAAATTCGCGCGACGTGCGCATCTACTGTCTTTACGGCAACGTGCTTCAGCTCGGCGACAAGCCGATGCTGGACGTGGAAAATTCAGAGGATGTGGTGGTTGCCCAGCTGAAAGCCTTCCGCCCGGGAACCTTTCCGCATGTCACGGAAACGATTGCTCAGTCCAAGGCCACAGTTCCCTCCTCGAGGACCTGTGCGCTGATGGTGCGCGATGCAAAAGGCGGCTCCCGCCATGAGTAGAATCCCGCTACAAACCGCAATCCTCCTGTTCGCCAGCCTCGCTTTATCCAGTAGCGGAATAGAGCAGACGAATGCGGGGAAATTGGTATTTAGTTGTTCCCCCAGGGCGTTGTACGCCTCTCGCTGTCCACTTGGACAATAGTCTGCTGTCCATTTGAATCCCTTCCATCATTCCAGTCTGGGATCAATGCGGGAATCAGGTGCGAGGCCTGGAAAATCGTGTAACCTTTTTCCATCTCACGGCTCAATTCAAGGAAGACGCGGCACGCGCGCGACTTGCTGGGTGTGCGCCGCGCACCAGGCGAGGCAAGTTCGCCGTCAGAACAAATTGCGATATGAACCAGAAACGAATTGTCATTGTGGGCGGAGTTGCCGGCGGAGCCAGCGCGGCGGCGCGGGCACGGCGGCTTTCCGAGGAAGCCGAGATCATCATTTTTGAGCGCGGCCCACACGTCTCTTTTGCCAATTGCGGTCTGCCCTATTTTGTGGGCGGTGAAATTGCCGACCGCGACGAATTGCTCCTGCAAACCCCACAAAGCTTGCGCGCCCGGTTCAACCTCGATGTGCGGGTGCTCACCGAAGTCGTCGCCATCGACCGCGCCGCGCAGCAGGTGCGAGTTCGCGAGGTGCAATCCGGCCGGGAGTACACCCAGCCCTATGACGCGCTGGTGCTGGCCACGGGCGCGGTCCCGGTGCATCCGGATGTGCCCGGCTTCGACCGCCCCGGCCACTTTCTAGTGCGCAACGTCCCCGACGTGGAAAAGTTGACGGACTGGATCAGGGAGACACAGGCGCGCCGCGCGGTGGTGGTGGGCGGCGGTTACATCGGTCTGGAGATGGCCGAACAGTTGCAGCGGCGAGGCTTGTCCGTGGCGCTGGCTCAGCGCCCGGCCCAGGTGATGACGCCGCTGGACCCCGAAATGGCCGCCTGGCTGCATCAGGAACTCAACGCCAACGGCGTCGACCTTCACCTCAACGATGCCGTCGCGGCGTTTGAGCCGCCGCAAGCCGGCGAAGAGGCGCGCGCCTCGGTCGTGGTGTTGCAGAGCGGGCGGCGTTTGCCCGCCGATCTCGTGGTGCTCGGCATGGGCGTGCGCCCGGAAACCAGCCTGGCCCGGCAGGCCGGTCTGGAGATCGGCACCCTGGGCGGCATCCGCGTGAACGAACATCTGCAGACCAGCGACCAGCACATCTGGGCCGTGGGTGATGCCATTGAGGTCCGCGACGGCGTGACCGGCGCGTGGAGCCTGGTTCCGCTCGCCGGCCCGGCCAACCGCCAGGGCCGGATCGCCGCCGACAACATCCTTGGCCAGCACTCCCATTATGCCGGCACGCTGGGAACCTCGATTCTGCGCCTGTTCAAGCTCACCGCCGCCTGCACCGGCGCGAGCGAGAAGACCTTGAAGAAAGCGGGCATCCCATATCAGGCCATCCACCTCCATCCCGCGTCCCACGCTGGCTACTATCCCGGTGCCTCGCCCATCGCGATGAAGGTGTTGTTCGCGCCTGACACGGGCAGGCTCCTTGGCGCACAGGCCGTCGGCCAGGACGGTGTGGACAAGCGGATTGACGTGCTGGCCACCGCGCTCAAGGCCGGCATGACGGTGCATGAGCTGGCCGAGCTGGAACTTGCCTACGCACCCCCCTTCGGCTCCGCCAAAGACCCGGTGAACCTCGCCGGCATGGCCGCACAGAACGTGCTCAGCGGAGGCGTGGCGCTCGCCCAGTGGCACGAAGTGGCCTCACTTGATCCGGCCAGCACGCTGGTGCTGGATGTGCGCAGCGACGGCGAACGCCAGGCCGGACATATCCCCGGCTCGATACACATTCCCCTCCCCCAACTTCGCGTGCGCGTCGGCGAGCTGCCGATAGGCAAGGAAATCGTCGTGAGCTGCCAAAGCGGCCAGCGCTCTTACTTCGCCTGCCGGTTCCTAAGCCAGCGCGGCTACCGCGTGCGCAACCTGACCGGCTCATACCGCACGTGGAAGACGGCGACGACGCTTCACCACCCCAACTGATTTCTTATGTTCACCAATTGGACCATACCCATCATCGTCGGCATCGTCATGGCCGCATTCTTCCTCATGAAACGGATGGCATTCATCCCGGAGCAGGAGGCGCACAAGCACCTCGCAGAAGGCGCGCTGGTAATCGACGTGCGCTCGCCGGAGGAATTCCGCAGCGGGCACGTGCCAGAGGCGATCAACCTCCCGCTGGGGGAGCTGCGCGAAAGCCTGCCGCGCCGCGTGAAGGACAAGAACCAGGTGCTGCTACTCCATTGCCTGAGCGGCGGGCGCAGCGGCATCGCCAAGGGCCAGGCACGCAGTCTGGGTTATGTTAACGCTTTCAACCTCGGCTCCCATGCGCGGGCGGAGAAAATCGTGCGCTCCGCGCGCGGCGCGTGATGGGCGGAAAAATGGACTCTAGCTTCATCAAATTACCCAGTCTTTAACCGGTTTAACACCCACCAGAGGAGCTGGCAACCTCATCTTTTTCGACAGTATTTTTGCTGGGGGTTGGCTCCGAGGATGATCCTGCATGTTCCCAACATTGGGCGGGGATCATTTGAAGAGGCGGATCCTCAAGGCATGATTTGAGTATCCCACGCGACCCGTCAGGACGTATGCACCATCAGCGGAGAATTCCACCGAACCGTAGGGGGGCCAGCCGTTGGGATCGCTCAGCCGTGCAGACACCACCAGGGAGGGTTGAGCCTGATTTTGGAGATCAAAAACATCCAACCCGTTGCGAGTGCAGGCGAGGTAGCGTCCATCCCGGCTGAGCCCAATTCCCCCGATCAGGGGTGTGATGCTCGTGCTGTTGTAAACCGCATCCCGGGGAGAGGGGGCGGTCCGGTTGGCGAGGTCGATCCGGTAAATGTCCGCGTACTGATTGTTATTGCGGATCACGGCATAGCCGGTCTGACCATCGGGGCTCAGGGCCACATCTGTGAGGGCGACATAAAAGCCGGTTTGAGGGTGCTTCCAGCGTCCCGTGAGCGCGATGCGGCCGGTGGCACGGTTGGTGTCGCCCGCATGGGTAAAGTCAAGCACCAGCAGCTCATGGGCACCCACACCCAGATAATCAAAGGACCGGCACGAGGCCAGGGCCAGATCCAGTTCGTCATTCAGAACCAGACGGTTGAAGAAGCCGACGCCAGGAAAGGTTTCCTGGTAACTCTCAAACGAACCGGGGCCGGTGAGGGTGTAGATCGTGATGGCTCCGTAAATGCCGGTGACATAGAGCTGCCGTCGTTTTTCCGACCAGGCCAGGGTGGAAGCGCTGGTATCCAAGGAGGCAACCAACTGCGGGGAGGCGGGGCTGGCCAGGTTGTAAACCTGCACTGTGCCCAGGCGGGCGTTGGCGACGAAGAGGAGGTTCTGCGACGCCACATAAAGCAGGTCATTGACGGTGTAAAGGTCGCCGCCAAAATTGAGGATGGTCCGGGGATTGGCGGAATCGGTGTAATCCACCAGGTGCAGGTCATCTCCGCCGGCCATGGTGTCATGCCCGCCGATCACCGCCAGATTGGCCTGGGATAAAAAGGTGCAGGCATCCACCCAGTGGCCCAGTTCAAGCTCAGCCTGTCCGGCATAAGCCGGCTCCAGTTTCCGGACGGCCGCAGGCGCGCAGAGGTTGATGAGAATCAAAGGGGCGGCGTCCGGCAGGCTCTCGGAAGCGGAGGCCTTGAGCCCGTTGGTTCGGCCCCGGGCCAGGATGTACTGGGGGCCGGCGGCGGCGAGCGGGAACAGCTCTGCGCCGACCAGAAAGTTATCCGGGCAGGTCAGCGGCCCGGCCTGCCGGGTGCAGGCGTTGAAGGGGGAAAGCGCCGTCTCATCCTCCCAATAGGCGCGCACAAAGGTCTTGTTGATCCGTCCGTTGATGGTGCTGCTCACGTAGCAGGGGCCCGCATCAATCCCCAGCAGGTCCGTACACCAGTATTTGTTGAATTCCGTTTCCTTCCGGTTCAACCATTCCGGATTGGTGAAAAAGAGGAAGCTGTCCAACCCGATGGCAAAGGGTCTCCGCCCGTTGGAAAGCAGGGTGCTGCCATCGAAACGATGGAACATGGACGACTGATTGCGCAGGCGAACCCAGCCCATCTGGGTTTCGGAGAGTTCTCCGCTCAGGTCAATGAAACTGTGGGCCTGCAGCAGACCATCCTGCCAGAGGAGGGTCAGGAGGCCGTTGTAATTGCCAAAACGGTCGCCTCCTTCATCCTGGATGTCGTCCGCGCTGGTGAAGTAGGTTTCCTCGTTGCCCGAGGCATATGTCGAACAGCCAAAGCTGTCGTTGCGGATGCCGGACACGGAATGGACAATCACCCCGCCACCCGGCAGGGGAACCAGCCCGGCCACGGTATGGTTAAGGTCGTTTTTTTCTGCCAGCAGAGTGAAAGCGCCGTTGGTTTCATGGCGGAAAACAGCCAGATCCAAGCCGGTTTTTCGGAAGGAAACATAGATCCGCTCACCATCCGCATCCACCGCCATGCGGCTGGGGTAGGCGTCAGACGCGAACGGATGATTGACCACCCGGATGGCGGCTGGGTTGCCCACATCAAAGCTGGCCAGCCCGCCGGTGTGGGCCACGATCACAACGCTGCCATCCCCGGCAAGCTGCGCCCACAGGAACTGATCCGCCTGGAACCAGCTTTTCACGACCGGACTCATATCGTCCGCCGGGAGGCGGCCCCGCAACCGGATGGCAGAGGCGGCATTGGTGGGGGTCACATCAAAGAGACCCAGAAGGAAATTCCGGTCGCCGGGCTCCAGGCGGGCCAGAGCCTGCCCGCCCCGGACATCCATGATTTGACGGGCGGCATCCCCACCCTGCCCGACCACCCGCAAGTTGATGTTGCTGAGTGACTGGGTGGTGTTGCCGGGCTGGAGGTTGTAGGAATTGGTGTCCGCCCAGTGAACCAGGTCTGCCAACTCGAGGTCGATATGAAAATTGACGAGAGCGGAGGGATGCGACAACCGCTCAATGTTGTGGGTCTGCTGGCGGGTTTTCATGTCCCCCTCCTGCGGTTCAACGACGGTTTCCAAGTTGGACGCGTCATAGACCGGGTAGTCCTTGACCTCCAGCCGCCAGCGGCGATCACCGGTCTGCTGCCAGACCACGCCGGGAGATTTCAGGATGTCCTCCAAAAGGAAGGTCCGGGAATACACGCCGAGCATGTCATCATCAATGTTATCCCCATCGTTTTCATAAACACCGAGTTCGAGGTAAATGGCAGCGGTGTTGACGTTGGAACTCCAGGTGGCCTGCAGGAGGGTGTTGTCCACCCGGGACCACGGGGCATATGCGCCCGGCCTCATGAAATCAACCTTGGGGAAGCTGCGCTTGGCATAGGCCACGAAAGGGACGTTCGGGCAGGTGGCAAAACCCTGGCTGCCGTTGTTGAGCACCAGTTGATTTTGGGCATCGGTGAATTGCAAATCAACGTTTGTCCAGGCCACCGGGGCTTGATCGGCAATGATGCCCACCCGGCTGTTGATGAAGATTTCCGCCGGCAGTGAAAGCAGCTCCTCCTTGAGGTCGAAAACCTCGACTTTGTCGAGTACCACAGAAATGGATCTGGCGGGCACGGAACGAACGATACCAACGCTGCTCTGGGCGGTGGTTTTCCGGTCGGTATAACCGTTGAAGTGGAAATAGCATTCGCTATGCACCAGATTGAAGCCCAGGGAACCCATGCCGCTCATGCCCTTGAGATTTTCCGCCAGCCCGGCAAAGGTGTCGTAAAGATCTGTGCCTGCGGTGAGGGTTTCGGAGAGCGAGGCCAACTCCAGGGTGGCCTCGAAGTTGTCGGTGAGCTGGCCCGCTTTCAGGCGGCTGATAAACTCCTCCACGCGGAGGATCTTGGCGGCGTTCTCCCCGGCGGCCAACAGCAGGATGCTCTTAAGCCCCTCCAGGTCGGACAGGTTGCCGCTGCTGAGCATGCTCCAGGCAGACGAGAGGTTCTTTTTGAGATCACTAAGGTTTCCCCCGACGGAGGAGACGGCGGTCATGGTATCGCAAGCCAGCTTGGCGTAGTTGAGGCCGGTTTCAAAGGCATTAAGGTTGTTCTTCTTCGGTTTTCCAGAGAAATGAAAGGACATCAGCTCATCATCCTCCAAACCATAAAACCCGTGCCGGCTGGAGGCGCGGCTGAGCCGGAAATTGGCGGAGCCAATCGGATCATCCTTGGCCGCTTTCACCGTCCGGTGCAGTTCGTCAATCATGTCCACGCCAGAACAGACCGCCCGGGCCCAGTTCTGGCCGAGAATGCCGAGGCCCACATTGACTACGCCCTTGAGGGCAGAGCCGAAAAGATCACTCTTGTCCAGCTCGTCCATTTCCCAGGTGGCATAGTCAAAAGAGATGGGCAAAGGTTCCCGGGCCATCCGGTCCTTGGGCACCGCAAAGAGCGGCACGTCCACGGGGATCACCGGGTGCAGGCTCAGGTAGGAGAGCGTGCCGTTGAGAGGGGACCCGGTGACCAGATTGTCCACGATCTTGTACTGTTGTCCGAACGGGTATTTGAAGGCATTGATCTGAACCACACGGTCCGCCCAGGACTGATAGAGGGCTGCCGCATCACCGATGTTCCGATACCAGCTCCGGCCCAGTTCATTCCTGACGTGGGCGCTGTAAACCGTGAGCAGATCATTGTCATCGTAGAAGCTGTAAGGGGAATTCTGGTAGGGGAAGAACTCATAAAATGAGCTGAGGTATTCGGACCGGAAAGCCTCGTTCAACCGAAGTTCGGCCAGGCCCGCGACAAATTGTTCGTTCAGGGCCAAAGCAGCGGCATTCTGGCCGTTATCCAGCCAAAGCCGCCAGGCTTGGAAAGCGCGGCTTTCCCCGAAGACGGATCCGAAACTCGCCGCCTGATCAAAGTAGGGGGCAATGTTGGCATGGAAGGAGAGTTTCACCTCCCCGAATGATCCGGCGGATTCCCCATCCCGGCTGTAGGCGACCTGGTTCATTTTGCCGACGAGAAAGGCCCGGGTTTGAACCGGCGCGTGTTGCAGCACAAAGTCAAAGGCGGACTCCCCGGAGCTGGTGTCCGCGTTGAGGGCAAAGAGGGAGAGAGCATCGACCTGGCCCGTCACGGGATTTAACCGGATCAGCGGGGCACCGTCGATCCCGGGAGGCAGGATGAACAAATTCCAAAGGCCATTCTGGCCTTGGAACGGCAATTCCAAGGGGTGGTTTAGGGTGAGGCAATTGGTGGCGGGGACGCGGGAGGGATTAATCAGCACCGTCTGATAAGTTCCGTCCGGCAGGAATGAATTACGGACCTGAAGTGAGGCGACGAGCGGGGGCGCGCCTGCCCCGGGGGAGTCCAGCAGGGAGAACCGCAGCCAGGCCGCCCCCCCCGGCAGGGATGGCACCACCGGTGTCAGGGACTGATCCTGCAGCCTGAATTCGCCCGCCACGTTCTCCGCGACCAGGGGTTTTTGCAAGGACATGGCTGAAAGGGTGAGGCCATCGACCTTCAACACCTCAAATCCGGCACCGACATCCTCCTGGAAAATGGGAAGGATGAAGCCCCGGGAACTGTTGGCCGGGATTTGCTCATCCAGAATGGTCTGTCCGGTGGAATTCCGGATGAGAAGGTGCGCCCCCTGGGCGTGGCCGTAGGCTTTGAACCAGGCCAACCCCGACTCATTGATGAGGAATTTTCGGTAGCCGGGGTTTTCAGACTCGACCGTGAAGGGAGGCAGCGCGTCAATCGGCACCGGCAAAGAGGCGGCCCCACTGCGAACCAATCGGTAGCCCAGGATGGCGAGGGGGTACGGTTCGAGCAGGAACCGGGCCTGGTTGTGCTGCTGCACGTAGGCCGGGATGTAATCGTAACTGGGCGGAGGTAGCTTGGAGAGTTGTTCCTCCAAGGAGGAAACCGCCTCGCCGACGAGGTTGGTCAGGGTGCCATCCTTGGCTTGCGCGGTTGCCAGGCGCTTGGCTGCCCCGGGCAGCGTGCCATACCGGGCGTCCTGGTGGCTCTGCGTAACTTGGAGATCGGGCACCGGGTTGAGCGAGGCGACGTGCGCCCGCAACTGATGGAATTCCTCCTGGCTCAACGGGCAACTCCCCACCTCCTGCAAGGTGTTTTTGAACTCCAGATAGGCCTCCTGCGCCAGCAAAGCCCCGGCATCCGCCGGCACCCGGCGCATGAACCGGTGCAGCTCTGTCATGTTAAAACGGCTTGATACCAGCACGTCGGTCAGAGACTTGCGGAAACCTTTTTCCTCCAGCGACTTTAGATTGGTGCGCAACTCCGCCTCTTTGAGCAGGCCGATGACATTGCCCGCATCAATGCGGACCCCGGACTGTTGGAGGCGGGCCACCTCCTGGTTCAAACGGGAGACAGAACGGAAGCGGTTGAACAAATCATCCGTGCTGGCAACCCCATTGGAGGCCAGTATCAGAGCCGCCCGCTCACCCACCTCACTAAAACCGGCCTCGGGTGCCAACACCAGGTTGGTGAGCCCGCGCAGCAGTCCGTTCTGCTCAATCACAAACCGGAAGAAGAGCCGGTCCTGACCGGTGGTATCCACCGTGTAAGTCAGGTTGCTCCCGGTCCCGTTCGTTCCGAGCGCAGCCCACCAGTCCTTCAGGTCGCGGGAGACTTCCAATTGATAAAACTTGTCCGTTTGACTCCCAACGGAAACTTCCGCCTGCCCGGGAACCGATCCCGGACGCACACTCATCGGCCCGGTTTGTGCAAGGACCGGGGGGAGGAACGCGGTGAAGATCAGGAACCCCAGCCATAATCCCCACCCCGCGCTGGAATCTATGCGCGACCCGGCGCTTGGATAAAACAGCTCGACAACCACCCGAAGAAAACCGCCCGCGTCGCGTTTGTACATAAATATATTTTATACCACAGCTATGATGGAAATAGTAGGAATACTAGATCCAAGGCTGCTGGAACGTACCAGCCAAGGTTGGGTGGCGCAATAAAAACCGGGGTAAGGCTGAAAAGTGCGAGCGGGCGCTTGGCCCTTAGGGTGGCCGGCCTTGCTGCTCGCTCGTCACAGCCTGCGGCGGGGATGCCGCCTCGCTCGCACCGCGCCCACCACCCGAATTGGCAGCAACCCATCTCGCAAGTTTCCGCAATGGGCACTGGGAGAAAACCATGGCGCTGGATCAATCCAGAGGGGCTTTTTTGCTGGCGGTTGGCACCAGGAATGGTTCAACCTGTTTCCAGCATCATGCCATCACTCGCCAGCATCCTGCTCCTGATCGCCCTTCTGGGGATCGGATCTCCGGCCCTCCGCCCGGCGGTTTCCGCCGCTGAACCGGCGGGACGGACCGAGCCAGGCGCGGACCTGTTCACCCACCGCGCACCAGTGGAGATCGCCATTGAACTCGATCCCGCCAACACGGCAAGCCTCCGCAAGGATCCCCGCCGCAAGGTGCGTGCGACCGTCAAAGAGGGCGGCCGGATTTATCAGAATGTCGCCGTTCACCTGAAAGGGGCGAGCGGCAGTTTTCGGAACTTTGATGACAAACCGGGATTGACCCTCAACTTCCAGTATTTCGTTCCCGATCAGAATTTCCACGGTCTGCGGAAGATCCTGCTCAACAACTCCGTTCAAGACCCCTCCTACATGAATGAAGCCCTCGCCGGCCAGCTCTTCCGCGAAGCCGGCGTGCCCGCCCCGCGCACGGGCCACGCCCTGGTCCAGATCAACGGCCGCAAACTCGGCCTCTACGTCCTGAAGGAGGGATTCAGCAAGGATTTTCTCCGCCTTTACTTCAAGGAAACCGACGGCAACCTCTACGACATCAACCAAGGCTCCTACGATCTCGGCTCCGGCAATGATCTTCAGAGGCGTTTCCGGTTGGATGAGGGGAGGCAGCCGCAGCCCCTGTCCGACCTCTCCGCCCTGGTGGCGGCCTGCCAGGAGCGCGACCTCGACCGCCGCTGGGAACGGCTCCAAACCACGCTCGACATCCGCCGCTTCCTCTCCTTCATGGCCATGGAAATCATCACCTGCCATTGCGATGGCTATTCGGTGTACGGCCACAACTTCCGGCTCTACCATGATCCCGAAACGCACACCCTCGTCTTCATGCCCAACGACCTGGACCGCATGTTTGAACAATGCCGCCCTTCCATCCTTCACCCTGGCTTCAGCGCGCTGGTGTCGAAAGCCCTCTATGAGACCCCCCAAGGCCGGGAGGCCTATACCAACCGTTGCACCTGGCTGGCCACCCAGGTTTTCAACCTGGAAAAGCTAAACCGCCAGGTGGATCAACTCGCCCAAATGCTCCGCCCGGCCCTGAGCGAAGCCTCTGACCTTGAACGCGCCAAATTCGATGCGCGTGAAAAACTGCTCCGCGAACATCTGAAACAGCGCTCCGCCGCCATCAACAAGGAACTTGCCGCAGCCCAAACCGATGCGGCAACGCCACCCGCCCGTCCGGCCCGTTAAGGAGGCGGTAAGAAATTATGGCGACAACCTGACTGGTTCTTGTGGCGTTGGGCGTCGTTGCTCCTCAGTCACAGATCGCTGCGGATATGCTCCTTGGTCGCGCCTCGCCCAACGGTAAAATCCCGGCGCCATCTTGCGACCTTAATTTCTTACCGCCTCCCAAACCTGGAAGAAACAGCCAGATTCAACAGAAGCAAAAAAGAGAACGAAGTAAGAACATCTGGCAGCACTACGGACTTTTTAGCCGATAAAAGCCGGGATTGGCTGGGTTATTGGGCAGGGAAAAGTTGGTGCCGCCAGTGGAGCCGACCACGCGAGTCCAAGCGGTGGTGAGCCCCCCGCCGGACAAGTTGGTCGTCATTTGCAGTTCCCAGCCGAGGTGACTTGGGGGCCAGGATAGAGACACGTTGGCGCGACCGCCGGAGAGAGCCACCCTCAACGATGGCGAGATCCCACCGAACCCACCGAGCCGACCTTTGACAATGCGATTGTTCAAGGAATCGGCGATAAAAAGAACGCCGGCAGCATCCACAGCCACAGCCTGGGGTGCATCAAGCGGGCCGGCGCCGTCTGTCAAACTCGACACCGTCCCGGCCGGGGTCACCTTCCGGATCGTGTTACCGAATTCCGACACAAACACGTTGCCTGCGGCATCCACAGACACCCCCGACGGATCATAAAAACGCGCCACACTGCGCGTTCCATCCATCCGACCATAATAACCCGCCAATCCGGCCAGAGTGGTCACCACCCCATTCGTGGTCACCCGCCGAATCGTAAAATTGCCTTTATCCGCCACCATCACGTTACCCTGACTGTCCACAGCCACGCCAGAGGGGTGATTGAACCTCGCATCGCCTCCTGCAGCATCAATGGCTCCTGGCATCCCCGGGCTGCCCGCAAAAGTCGTGACCACGCCCGCCGGGGTTATCTTCCGGATAGTGTGATTGTCGGAATCGGCCACAAAGATATTATTCGCCCCATCCACCGCCAAACCGAAAGGATGGCTGAACAAGGCGGCAAGGCCGACCCCATCGTTGGTGCCGGAAGTACCGGCACTTCCCGCCAGCGTTGTGACCACCCCGGCGGGAGTCACTTTCCGAATTGTATGATTGTCCGAATCGGCCACAAAAATATTCCCACTGCGGTCCAAAGCCACGCCGAAGGGATGATTGAACCGGGCGGCACCGCCCGTCCCATTGTTGGTGCCGGAAATCCCTGCGGTGCCCACCAGAGTCGTCACCGCACCAGCGGAGGAGACCATCCGAACGGTGTGATTGCCAAAATCCGCCACCACCAAGTTGCTGGAAATATCCAAGGCCACCCCGGCGGGAAAGTTGAATCGTGCGGCACTGCCCTCGCCATCAAGACTGCCAGGTGAGCCAGCGAAGCCAGCGAAACCAACAAAACCATAGGTCTGATCAGACTGACCCAGCGCGGGAAGACTGACCCCCAGCAGGGCAGCGAAAACCATTGTAATAGAAGCGAGGGGGAACTTATTGGTCAGAAGGTCTTTGGTGACAAAGACAGAGGATTTGCCAAGGTTCATAGCTTTAGCGTTATTATTAGTTAACCGAGTGTCAATATTAAAACATTGCATCATCACTGCTCACGGCATCCAGCGCATACGGTAAAACTGGTTCGGAAAATTCGTGGACAACGGCAGCACGACATCCAGGGACCCGGTTTCATTGACGATGTTCGTCAAGGCCACCCAATCCGCAAGATTGTTCGCTCCATCAATCCAGAAGGAGTAGCCCATATCACCATTGATGGTGAGCTGCACACCCACACCCGGGAGGAGGATGCTGGATTCGATTTTCGGCGGGCCGGGCGGAACCAGGACAGCAAGCTGCGCCACCGGACTCACCGCCGCCCCCACCGAATTCCTCACCTCCACAGAATAGGCCCCAGCATGGTCGGGCTGGACGTTGAGCAGCGTGAGGGATGAACCCGTGGCCCCATCCATCGGATACCCCCTGAAGAACCACTGGTAGGACAGGGCCTCCCCCAGGACACCCACAGCGAAAGTGACGTTGGTGCCAAAGATCACCGTCTGGCTGGACGAAAAGCTGAGAATGGTGGGCGGGAGAAGCACGGTGAGATTTGCCGCCGGGCTGGTCAGATCCACCCCCGGCCCGGTTACCTGCACGGAGTACTGCCCACTATCCGCCGGAGAAACGCCGACAAGATTGAGCACCAGGCCAGTGGCTCCGGAAACAACACCCCCATCCCCCAATGGACTGGCGCCCTTGCGCCATTGGAAAGTGCAGACACCGGGGTTGGTGACGGTCACCGAAAACGCAACGTTGGTGCCGGCACAAACCACCTGCTGGGCAGGGACAGCGCTGAACTGCGCGAAGCCGTCCAGACCAAGAACCTCCACGCGCCCATTGTTTGCGGAAGCGGTAAAAAGCCGGCCACACCCATCCATGACCAACCCCAACGGGGTGCCAAACTGGCCGGGCAATTCCCCCAGTCCACCAAAGCGTCCCTGATAATTGCCCTGCGCATCAAACACCCGCACAAAACCTTGAAAGGAATCTGCCACCAGAAGACGCCCCAATGGGTCACCGGTGATGCCCTGAGAACGCCCCCCAGCCGAACCCAACCCCATTCCACCAAGCGGGGTCACCAAGGAGAATGAGCGCCGAAAATCACCGCTCCGGCCAAAGACCTGAACGCGTTCATTGTTCTGGTCCACCACAAAAACCTCACCATTGGCGGCGAGGTGCAAACCGGTGGGGAAATTGAACTGCCCATCATTGGTGCCCTTGCCGCCAAAACTGAAATCAAACGCTCCGGCACGATAAACCTTGATCAGGTTGGCCTTGCTGTCCGAAACATAAACCGCCGCACTGCCCGGGGCGGGATCCAAGGCCAGGTAGTTTGGCAAGAGGAACTCATGGTCGCCGCCACCGAGCTTGTACAGGGGATGCCACTGGGCATCAAAGACGGTCACACTGCCGCTTGCCGCTTCCGACAAATAAATCTGCCCATTGGCATCCAAAGCGATTCCCAGCGGACCGGAGAAGCCGGGAACGACCTGCGCCACCCGCCCAAAACCATCGAATACCACCACCTGGCCGGCCTGAGGGTCCGTGACATAAAGGTACCCAGCCGCATCCGCAGCGACGCAGGCAGGGGCCTGGAGGCTCCCGCGATACGCGCCCAAGGAAGCCACCAAGGGGGTCTCAGCGCGCATTGAGGCTGCCGAGAAGAGCCAAACCACCAGGCAGCACCCGGCGCGGAGCAGCCGGCTGAAAGCCGAAACCCGGTTTGCAAAGAGAAGCCGTGCCCCGGCTGGCGGAGTCATCCCGAACGGCCTGGCCGTTTTAGTATGGTCATGCATAACACATTGATGGCGATTGTTCATTGCGCCTCAAGCTCCAGGGCCAGGGTGCTCCGGCAGTGGATGACCCAGGCCCGCCATCTGATCCTTCAGATAGGAATGTTCCATCAGCAGCTTCATCAGGGTTTTCATGAACTGCTGTTTCCAGGGCGGCATGGCGGCCATGCCTTTCATCTTGTTGTGGTAGAACTCGCGAAACCCCCGGAAAAGCTGCTCCCGCACATCATCAAGCGACATGGAGACCGGTTTGATGACCGGCTCAACCAGATTGTATTTGCGATAATCCCGCGTGGCGATGTGATCCTTCACATCCTGGTACAGATCCGCGTAAGGCCAGGGAGTGATGGCGAGGAAAAAGGCCATGTCGGGATCGAAAAACTTGGCCAGCTCAATGGTGTGCTGCATGTTTTCGATGGTCTCATCGGGCATGCCCATGACGAAGGAGGTCTCGGAAATCATCTGGTGCTCATTGATCAGCTCAATGGCGCGCTTGCCCTGTTCAACCTTGGCGTCCTTCTTGAACAAATCGAGCGTGGCCTGGTTGACCGATTCGACGCCCACGTAAATGTGCTCAATGCCCGCCTGGCGATACCGGGGAAGCAAAGCGGCATCACGGATGATGTCCTCGACCCGCGTCTCGAGCATCAGGGAAGTGCCCATATCGCGCTCAATCAACAAATCCAGGATCCGGCTCCAGCGCACGGGATCGACGGACGGAATCTCATCGGCAATCATGGCCACATCGACGCCGTAACGCGACCGCAGCATCTCGAGCTGATCCACAAAACGAGCGGCGGAAACCGCGCGCCATGACTCCTTCCAGAACAGGCGTTGGGAGCAAAAAGAGCAATGTTGCTTACAGCCCCGGGAGGAGGAGACCACGGCCAAAGTCGATCCGGGTTTGGGCCGGTAACTGTACTCCTTCCATGGCACCAGATCCCAAGCTGGCTCCAGCGGGTCGAGGTTGGCAATGAAACAGCGGGGAGGCGTGGCAAAAGCCCGGCCATCCCGGCGAAAGGCGATGCCACTGACCCGAGAAAGATCAGCCCCCGCCTGCCAGGCCTGCATAAGCTCCACCGACGTCTCTTCGCCCTCAGCGCGCACAATGACATCCACCTCGGGATACTCCCGCAAAATCTCCTCGTACATGAAACTCGGATGGGTGTTGCCCAGGACCGTAAGGGTGCCGGGGGCCTCCTCCTTCGCCACCCGGCAAACCTCAATGCCATCGAGAACCGTGGCCGTTATGCAGGAAACGAAGACCGCATCCGGCCGTTCCCGGCGCAAGGTGGCCCGGACCTGATCCAGCGTGTCGAACCGGGTCATGGCGTCGTAGAGCGCCACCCCAAAGCCCGCTTTTTGCAGAGCCCCGCCCACGTAAAGCAGCCCCAGCGGCAGCCAGGAGCCGGCCGACTCCACCACGCCCGAATGGTACGGGGGGGTCACCAGCAATATTTCGGGGCGCGGTTTCATCATTGGAAATAGGCGGAATGCATGGACGGAAATACAAAGGGGAAAATCAGCACCGTCAGGATGGACAGAACAAAGCAGGCCACGGTGCCCCAGGCCGTCGCACGGCCACCCAGCCGGAAAAACAGGCGGGCGTGCAGCAAAATGGCGTAGGCCAGCCAGGTGACGAGGGACCAGGTTTCAATGGGATCCCAGCCCCAATAACGGCCCCACGATTGGTTGGCCCAGATGGCCCCGGCCCCGATGGTAGTGGTCCAAAAAACAAAGCCGAAACCAATGAAACGGACCATATAGACCTCGACCACCTCGGACCCGGGCAAACGATCCAACCACCGACCGGTGGCACCCCGGAGCTTCCGGAGCAGCACCACCGCCGAGGCGAGCGCGAGCACGAATGCGCCCACTGCAAGCTTGTTGAAGAGCACATGGAACACCAGCCAGAGCGAGCGCAACGAGGGGGGGAGACTGCGGGCCTCAGGGTTGGTGAACAATCCCAACCCCATCATCAGGATGGAGGCCGGCAACGCGATGAGCGCCACCGATGCCCAGGCGGGCCGCCGCCAGACAAACAGCAGCAGCATGGCGATGGCGATCCAGGCATTGGAAGAAAGCACCTCGTACTTGAGCATGTAAGGGCCATGGCCAACCCGAACATAGCGGAGGACGAGCGCCAGCGTGTGCGGCACCAGGCCGGCCGCCGTCACGCACAGAGCCCCCCTCACCTTTTCGGGCCGGGCAAAGATCAGAGCGTAGGCAAAACCAATGGTGCCGGCGATGTACAAAGCCACGGCGCTCCAGTGGAGGATAACCTCCCGGGTAAATGGGGTCATGGCTGTCTCCCCTCCCCGCCCTGGGACGGGCCACCCAAAGCGTGCGCGTCCTGGCGATCCGCAACCCAGGGGGTTTTCTTGCGGCCCACCTGCGGCGGCGAGGCAAACTTAATCTCGTCCACCAGCCACGCCTTGTCGATGCGTTTGAAAATGTAGAGCATCTCATAGGCATCGAGTGATTCCTCCCCCACCTGCTGGCCCGTGCCGATCCTGAGATCACGGTAATGCCACCGCTCCTTCGTGTGCACCCGCATCTCGTCCGCCACCACATCCACATGGGTGACCAGGAGGGAGAGCAGCCGGGAATCCAAGGTGATACCCAGATCGGTGCGAACCCCGATCAACCCGGTCAGCTTCCGTCCCTCATTGGGGCCAACGACCGGATCAATCAGCCGGACATCCCCGCGCCGATAGGCTTCAGACACCACCTGATTATAGCGCTCCACCAGCTGCCGGGCCTCCTTCATGGAAGACCGCTGACATCCCGGCAGGGCAGCCAGACAAACCCCGAGCAAAATCCAGGCAGCCAGGCGGGGCGTTGCCCCGCTTAATTCCACCGGGGAGCGCTGCGGCGGACCATCCATCGGTGTGGGAACCTTGGCCGCATCAGGGGAACGCGCCGGAGCGGCACCTGGTGGCAGCTCCGTTCCGGGATCCCCCCCCTGTTGGCGCACGAGACTGCGAAAATAATCACCGTAAGCTGCAGAAAAACGCTGCGGTCGCACGGCAAGAAAAACCGATTCCCAGTCTCCCGCCGGGGTGACAACCAGGCAGCCATCCACCCTGACCACACAAAAAATGAGGGTGATGCCCGCCAGAACCAGGGCAAAACCGGTGTAAGCCAGCCAAAGCGCGCCATCACGACTGCCGCGCAGGCGGGCCCAGAAGGCAGCCCCATGCAACACCAGCCGGTCCCCGCCGAACAGGCTGACGGATTCCTGAACCCGCGTATCCCCGGAAAACAGGAGGGCATTGTCCTTCATCACGCGCACCTCCACCGTGGTGGGGTGGTCGCCGGCCGACCGGCCCACGGTCCGCAAGTAAGCCCGCAAATTGCCCGGGCCGATGGAGCAACCCTCAAAGACGCCCTCGTTCCCTGGCGCGAGCAGCACGGCCTGCCGGGCAGAGGACCCGCCGTGGTTCTGCCACTCAACAAAAACCGTTGGGCCGAACTCGCGGCCGAGAAAAAGACGCTGGCCCGCAAGGTGAGCATCATGATTCACCGCCAGATCGACCTTTTCAACGCCTTCCGGACGGCGCGCCTCAAGGTTGACCGTCAACTCCTTCAGATCCCCGGAGGGATAGCGGGAAACGTGGACCCGGTTGAGCGTCAACGATTCCTCAAATTGGACGGGCCTGGCCAGAAGGCCTGGCCATTGGGCCGCCCACGCCCGGGCCGTCGGAGGCAGCGTCTCCCCTTCAAACAGATCAACGACCGCATCCGCCCCAAACAGAGCGCGCAAAACCCCGGCCAGCATGACAAGCAGCAGCCCGGTATGGAAGATGGCTGAGCCAGCCAAACCGAGGCGGTTTTTCGACCACACCTTGGTGGTCGCCTGGCCCAAGGGCAACCTGGCTGGCCGTTCAAACTGCACCCGGAACGGAGCCGACTGAAACTGGGCGGGGCCAAGCCGCTGAAACCACTGTGATCGAAGCCGTTTCACCTGGCCGATGACGATGACGAGAAGTGAGACGGCGGACAGCAACGTCAGCGCCATGAAAAGGGGGCTGCGAAAAATGTGGTCCAGCGCGAAGGTTTCAACCAGCGCCACCACGAACGGGCCACTTTCATGCAGACGGGCGAGTTCGGCCGGGGTAGCCGTACCGGACTGCGGCAGACTGGCACCCAGCGCGCACAACAGCGCCAGACCGGCCAACTCGGCCACAATGACGCGGGGCGAACGCAGGAATCGCTTTGCAGTGCCGATCATGGGATGCTTTTCGGGATGCTCATGGGAATTAGTCGCACTTTGTCACCAGTTTTCGGATGGCGTTCGATTTCTGTGTTCGCTGGCACATTGCGCCTTGCAATTGCTTTCCCCATACCCGCCAGTCGTCGCTTTGGTGAAACTTTGCATGTACTGATTGTTCGTGGTGCCGTTATAGGCATATCGACCAGGCATCGTGTCATGATCCGCCATGAGCCGGGAAAGCTTGCCGCCGTGCGGAATCACGATGTGACATTGGTAACATTGCCGGCCGGTGTGGTCGCCCCGGGTGTGGGTAGAACCAGCGGCGTTGTTGTGGCAGTTGGCGCACCAACTGGTGTTAAAATTCGCCAGGGTGATATTGGGCCAATTGGCAGCGTTGGCCCCCCGCAGCATATACTGCGCGGCTGACCCATGCGGTCCCTGCGCTGCCGGGGAGGCCCCATCGGTGTTGTGGCAATCAGAACACATCATCGTCTGCTGACCAATACTGCTGTTCCACGGCACCTTCAAGGCCGCAGCCAAAAGCCCTTTTTTGCCTGAAACAGCAGTGGAATTGGGATAGTTGTCCAGGCCGGTCATGATCGGGTGCCCCGACCGGTTCATGGGGCTGAACTCCTGGGCCACGTCGGTTCCGCCCACGATGGTGTAAGCCTGGCCGGCAACCGAGGCACCCGCAAAGGCCGGGGTCACCGTCATGCTGGTGGTGCTGGTCACCACCGTTATGCGATAGGCATTGGTTGGATCACTCGTCAGCACGATCCACATTCCCACCATGGATGCCCTCCAAGTTGTGGAGGCACCGACGACGTTGGTTGATCCGGTGGTGAACGAGGCCGTCCCGGTGCTGTAAACAGGGGAAAGTCCCGGAGGGGGTGTGCTCCCGAATGAATAGGCGGTATGGCACTTGAAGCAAATCTGGTACTCGTAGGTGGCCCCCACCGATTTGGGGATAGCCGTGTACAGATTCGTTGTGGGGGCCACAAAATTCCCCAAACCGGTGTAATTCACCGACACACCCGACACCCCTTTGAGCGGGTTGCTAATGAGGTTCCGGGTGGCGGTGGCGGTATTGGTATAAACATGCGATCCAACCATGGCCCGATGGGTGTTATGGCAATCACTGCATTCAACCGAGCGCCCGGCCCGGCGAAG
Source organism: uncultured Verrucomicrobiota bacterium (assembly GCA_903930345.1). GTDB lineage: Bacteria > Verrucomicrobiota > Verrucomicrobiia > Limisphaerales > CAIYYI01 > CAIYYI01. The sequence continues at coordinate 14,577 of CAIYYI010000230.1, read as the reverse complement.
GGAATCGGAATCCCCGATCGGATGCCGCCTGGCTTTGGCAAAATCATCCTTCACATTCTTCAGGGCCGGTCCATTGGCATCGTGGCAGGCATAGCAGAGGTTTTCCTCCTGATCCACGAGCAGCTTGGGGTAATGGGTGGTGGGATTCGCCGTATCCGGCCACCCGTGGGGATCATGGCAATTCATGCAACTGCCCCGATCGCTCGCGTTGGTGCGCTGTGGGAAAGTGCCACCATATTGGCCACCGGGCCAAAGGGTCATTCCATTCGTGGCACTGAGGTGGACTGCCGGAGAGGTTCGGTCGGCCAGGGTGTGGCATTCGGCACACATGGCGGTGGCATTGGTCATCACCAGCAGATCACCATCGTTGGAGGGGGCAAAATGGATCTTGTGGCAGGTGAGACACCTGATTTTGCCGGTCACTTTTTCCAACGGCAGATTGGTGGTGAATTTGTAGAAGGCGTTGGTGGCGTACACCATGCCCACCGGATGCGAACCGGCAACGGAATTGGTCACATTCCGCACGGCATGGCAATCCACGCACATTTGTTCCACGTTGTTGCTGATGCGCATGAAATGCCGTCCGGTCCCCGTGCCCACCCCGGCATAGGCCGGGGCTTTGGGGTCGAAGGGCGCATCGGCCTGACTGTGCGCATCGTGGCAGGTGGAACAAGTGACCCGGCCATTATCCAACCGGGTCAACATGGCCGAATTGGTCGGATTGCGAAGATCAGATCGCACGTAGATGTTCCATGTGTCGCCCACCTGAAACGCGTTAACAGCATCAACGCTGTTACTAAAGGAAACGAAGATCCCCTCGTTCAAGGTCACGTTGGCTCGGGCCAGAACCAGAGCTCCACTCCCCCCCCCGGGGGTGGTGGCCGACCAATTGAAACGGGCCCCATTCACATTCCCGGCGGTGGCAATCGTGAGGGTGTAGGTTTTTGGATAAACCCCAGTGTATGAACCGGCTGGCTTGATGGTTCCGGTGGAACGTATCGCCGCACCTCCCAAAAATTGAATGCGACCGACCATGCCCACATCCCAGCGGTGAGATGTCCCCATGGCGTTGGTTCCCACCGGAAGACCTGGCCAGGACAAGGCCTGTTGGCTGTCCGCAAAGGACTTGGCGGAAGCCGTTCCCTTCGAATTGTGGCAACTGATGCACAAATTGGCATTGCCCGCCACGCTCCCCAAACCTCCCCCGAGGGAGTTGTGGGTCAGGTGACACGCTACACAATCCTCGTCGTGAGGAGGGTCACTGGCAACCACCAGGCTGACCATGACCAGGGTCAGAAACAAGAACAGGGACGGGAAAGACGGTCGGCTAACGAGACGATGGAATGAAATCTGCCTCAACATGTGTGTCTTATGTTTAAGCGAATGGTTTCCCCGGACGAGGCTCAGTTAAGCCCGTTTCAACCGGTGCAATGGAAGCATAGGATGTCACGCGTTTACCGCCAGCTTCAGCAAAGTTTGGATCACAGTGTCGTTAGATGACGGATTTATCATCTTTAATCTTGATAATCAAGTCCTCTTTGGTATTTAAAGGCACGAGTCAACATGCTTAGCTTGTCACAAACCACCGGCTATGCCATCCACGCGCTCAGTTGTCTGAGCACCGACCGGGTTCTATTGATCCGGGAGGTGGCGGACCTCACGGGCATTCAGAAGCCATACCTCGCCAAAATCATCAACCTGTTGACCAAAAAGAACTTGGTGACCACCAAACGAGGGCACAGCGGCGGCATTGGTCTGGCGCGGCCAGCGGAAGACATCGCCTTGATAGAGATCGTGGAGGCGGTGGAGGGAAAATCATGGTTGGGCGGGTGCCTGCTGGGCCTGAGGGAGTGCAACTCACAACATATCTGTCCCACCCATGACCTCTGGACAGAAACCAAAGGACGGCTTCGTGAAGCAATGACGAACGCCACTCTGGCGGAAGTCATTACCAACGGCATTGCCGGTCTGGACAAGCGGACCGAAGCCCGTTGCCATGCACAAACCGTGGAAAAAACCGCACCGAAGCCAGCCAAACGCGCACCGCGAACCCGCCCCAAACAAGCACCGTAATCTCAGCATCAGCATGATTCAACCGAACCAAAACCCAATCCAAGTATGAAAAACGTAAAGCAATTATTGATGTTAACCGCAGCCTTGGCGCTGCTGGCAGCAACCCCCACCGCCCTGCAGGCGGCGGCAGGCATATCTGGCACCAAGCACGATCTCTCGGTCAAAGGCTGGGGCACCGATGAACTCTGCATCTTCTGCCACACGCCGCACAATTCTGATACCACCGTCAAGGATGCTCCTTTGTGGAACCACAAAGTGACATCGACGGTCGCATTCAAGGTATATGATGCCACGGTCAGCCCGACGCTAAACGCAGTCGTTGGCTCTCCGAGCAGTTCCTCCAAACTCTGCCTGAGCTGCCATGATGGCACGGTCGCCATGGATTCGTTTGGCGGAAAAAGTGGAACCCAACCGCCCATGACCGGCACCAACGTGGTGGGAACCGATTTATCCAATGACCACCCCATCTCCTTTCTCTACGATGCCAAACTGGCTGGCGACGATGGAGCCTTGGTCTCACCAACCTCGGCCAGCAAGGTGGATGCTCTAGGCAAGGTTCCGCTGTTTGCGGGCAAAGTAGAATGTGCTTCCTGCCACCAGGTCCACAACAATGAATTCCCTCCCTTTCTACGCATGGCAAACACTGGCAGCGCGCTGTGCCTGAAATGCCACATCAAGTAACCGGGGCTGACAATACCGGTTGTTTTCGGCGAATTACCTCTCTGATCGAGGGGGGGGAGGGTGGCATAGTTGGCCACCCTCTTCCCCCGGTTTAACATGCCACTGCAACGACGTGATCAAGCACTCAAGAACACTATCGCAAACTCGTGCGCCCGGATGCAGTAACCCTCCTAGGATACTGCCCCAGAGAATCTTAACGACTCTGCTAAAACCTTGATGAGAACACCCAAAATCAGCCAGCGGCTGACCGGATGGCTTGTGGTCGCGGTCTTGTCATTTGGTCTGATCCAACCCAAGGCTTTGCCAGCAGCCGAAGCCAAACCGGGCGCAAAAAAGAAAACTCCGGTCGCCGCGCCCATATTCTACCCCCCGGCACCCGCAGAACCACGCCTGCAGTATTTGACCAGCTTTTCCGATGACGGGGACTTGGGCGCGGCCCCGAACAAATTTGCGCGGTTCCTGGTGGGAAAGGAAGCGCCCAAACGGTCACTGTTCAAGCCTTATGGACTGGCCTTGTGGGACGGAAAAATCTTCGTCAGCGACACCGGCCGCCGCGGCATTTCCATTTTGGATCTGGGGCTAAGGAAACTCTACTACCTTGATTCGACGATCGACAAGTTCCTGCACACGCCGATCAACATCCGCCTGGATCAGGACGGCACCCGTTATGTGGCGGACCGCGGCCACAATCAAATCCTCATTTTCGCGACTGACGAAACGTTGTTGGGTGCCATCGGGGAGAAATCGGCAGGGGATGCCAAATGGCAAACGAATGCTGCGGCAACGCCAGGAACACTCAAGCCCATCTGGCCCACGGATGTGGCGATTTCGAGCGATCGCCTCTATGTGACGGATCTGAACAACAACTGCGTTCAGGTGTACACCAAGACCAACCGTCAACCACTGTTTCAGATCCCACGCGACCGACAGGATGCATCGGCCAAATTATTCGCCCCCGCCAACCTGGCTCTGGACTCCCAGAACCAGTTGTACGTGTCTGACATGGGTGGTTTTTTCGTCAAAAAATACAACGCGGAGGGAAAATTCCTGCGCGCCTATGGACGCTCAGGGGATCGGCCCGGGGAATTTGCGCGGCCCAAGGGCGTGGCGGTGGACCGTGAAGGACGACTCTACGTGGTGGACGCCGCCGCCCAGGTGATCCAGATTTTCAATCCGGAGGGGCAGGTCCTGATGTTCTTCGGCGAAAGCGGCGGGAGTGCAGTCCCGCTTGATCTGCCCACCCAGGTCATCATCGATTACGATCATCTGGCTTACTTCCAGAAATATGCCGCCCCCAACTTCAAGCTGGAGTATCTGGTTCTGGCCGTCAACCAGTACGGGAGCAGGAAAGTCAGCGTCTATGGTTTCGGGCAGAGCCAATGACCTTCAGAATGAAAAGGCCAGCAACCAATGCGTGGCGGCGAAGGTGGTTCAGCTTGTGTCTGGCATTCCTGGTCAATGCGGTGGTGATTGCCCCAGCGCAACCGCCTGAGGAAGAGGATCAGTTCCAGTGGATGCGGATGCAATTCACGGAGACCAGTTTGGGACTGGAAGTGGAGGGGGAAAAAGAGATACGCAGCCGCAAAGACAGCCCGGGCACCATGGAGCGCAGCTATTTGTACGTGGCCCCCATGCTGAATCTGGGCATGCAGGGTTCCATCTACCATCCCAACCTGGCCCTGTTCAACGTCAGGCTGGAGGATGGCCTGAGCTGGCAGCAGCAAAGCATAAATCAGCCGGTAGGCCTGACCCTTTCTGGCACGGAGTCCAAAATCAGATTTCTGGAACGATACCAGACATCCTTGCAACTGCTTCAGGAAAAGCCGTATGCAACCAGAATATTTGCGGAAAAGGACCATAACTTCCGCCAGTTTGACTTTTTCAACCGCGTGACGGTGGACAACCGGCGTTACGGCGGGCAGATCGGCTACACGGAGGGGGTCCTACCCTTTCACGTGAACTACACCCGCCTGGAGGAAGACATCACCGGTTTCACCCGCCCCAGCACACTACGGGAAAGCACTCTGGCCTTTGACATGCAGAATGAACGCCAGAACAACGCCAGCACCAGCCTATCCTACATGCTCGACAGCTACAACCGGCAGGAGTCGGACATGGCGCTGCAGCAGGGCACCTACCACACGGTCAACCTTTCCGACCGCGAGGTCTGGGGTAGGAATGACCGGGTGCATCTGAATTCCAGCCTGTTTTACAACCGGATGGATGACTCCACCGTGCCAACGCGAAACCTCATGCTGACGGAGCGTGGCACCATTGAACACACCAAAACGCTGAACAGCGATTATAACTATAGCTACGACAACCGCAGCGCCGGAGTATCGGACAGCCAGGGACACAATGCCCAGGCCTCCTTGCACCACCAATGGCGCGAACGACTCAACACCACGGCGGATGTGCATGGCCAGACATTCGAAAACACCAGCCCCGGCACCTCTTTGTCAGGCAAGCGCTATGGTCTGGGCTGGGGCAGCACTTTTACCCGGCGAGTGGTTTCCTGGAGCGATTTGAACCTGGGCTACAGCGGACGCTACGATTTGGAGCAGCGTGAGACGAGCGGACAAACCCTCATGATCATAGGGGAAGCACACAACCTGACCGACGGCGTGGTCACCTATCTGAAGGAACCGCGCGTGGTTGCCGCCACCATCCGGGTAACCGACAATGCCGGCAAGAGCTATACCCCCCTACTGGATTATATTGTGGTTGTGCAGGGTGAGTTGACGGAGATCCGCCGGGCACCGGGCCTGACGACCATTCCGAATGGAGGTGCGGTGCTGGTGGACTACCAGGCCTACCTGGCCCCCTCGGACGACTTCCGGACCATGGCCCAGCAATTCCAGATCCGGCTGGATTTCTTCAACTACCTGATGGGCGTCTATGCCCGGCTCAATCTGATGGACAACCGGGGCGCCCTCTCCCTGCTGACGCAGAATATCACAGACAAGGTCGCCGGAGCTGACGTGTCGTGGCGCTGGCTTCGGGCGGGAACCGAGTATGAGATATTTGATTCCAACCTCGGGCCTTTCACCTCCAAGCGTTGTTTCCAGTCCTTCAGTTTTGGGGTCAACGAAGGCTCCACCTTGAGCTTTGATCTGGACCAGAGCTGGACCGCTTTCAAGGATGATGGGCGGCATCGAACCGCGTATAATCACATTGCACGCTACAACAAGCACCTCACCACCTCCCTGGCCTGGAGCGTGGAGGGCGGATGGCGGATGGAACGTGGCCAGGGATTTGATCAAAACCTGGCGATTTTCCGCACGGGGGTGGAATATGTGCGCAACAAGCTATCCGTGAAGCTGAGCTACGACCTGCAGGACCAGGATTATCTGGGGGAATTGCGCCAGCGGCACTTCTTTACTTTGAAAGCCAAACGCTCCTTCTGAAATGCAGCCCCTTTTCCATCGTCCTCCGTTGTTTGGCCCGGCTGAAGCTCAGGTGAGGGACTGCCAGCGACACCCCGTTCGGCTACAGGCGCTGCTGTCCCTCCTGCTGGCCGCCTTGGGGGGTGGGTGTGCCACCCAGCAACGTGCCGCAAACGTGGCCGAAGTCCACCGGGTCTGGCCGGAGCCACCCGCCACACCACGCATTGCCTACGTTCAGAGCATCCATGGGCCTGCTGACGTGGGGGCAAGACGCAGCGGTGCCATACGACTCCTGGATTGGCTGACCGGGGGGGATAAAAGCCAGAATCTGGTGCGACCGGTCGGGTTATCCCTGGATGAAAAGGACAACCTTTGCCTGACCGACACGGCCAATGCCGCCGTGTATTTTTATGATCGGGAACGCAATTCCTGGCACCGGTGGACCAAGGTCGGGAAAACAGCCCTGATCACACCCGTGGCTGTGGCCAAGCAGGGAACCACACTGTTTGTGGCTGACTCCGGCTTGAAAATGGTTCTGGCGATGGATGTGAAGGGGAAATTCCTGTTTGCTTTAAACCACCCCTTGGAGCGGCCGACCGGGCTCGCGATCATCCGGGACCGACTCTACGTGAGCGATGCCGCCGCACACTCCATTCTGGAATTTGACCTAACGGGCACCTTCCGGGCCTCCTTTGGCACCCGGGGCACCGGGCCCGGTGAATTCAACTATCCCACCCACTTGGCCGCTGATCATCTGGGGAAGCTTTTTGTCACCGATTCGATGAACTTCCGCGTTCAGATATTTGACCCGGAACACCGGCATGTCAGCTCCATCGGCAGCGCGGGCGACAGCTCGGGCCACCTGAGCCGCCCCAAAGGGGTGGCCGTGGATGGGGATGGCAACCTGTATGTGATTGATGCCCTGTTCGACAACCTCCAGATTTTCGACCAGCAGGGCCGCTTCCTCCTGCCGGTGGGGAGCAACGGCACCGGGCCGGGGGAGTTTTGGCTCCCCGGCGGCATCGCCATCAGCCGGGACAACCTGGTTTATGTGGCTGACTCCTATAACAGCCGCATCCAAGTTTTTAAATATCTGCGCCAGCCATGAACGTCACCTCCCGATTGATTTCCATGTTCCAGACCGTCGCGCCAGAGTGGCAGCGGTGGGTGATCAGCCTGGGTCTGCTGCTCGCGCCCATCGCCCTCAAGGCGGGTCCCCCGCCGGGTGCGCAGAGCATCCAACACACGCGGCACAATCTTTCCGCCACCAGCCCGGGAACAGTCAAGATAGCCGGCGAAAGTGAGATCTGCATTTTCTGCCACACCCCCCATGGGGTCAAAAGCCAGGCGCCCATGTGGAACCACATTCAATCCGGAGCGGTTTATGTCCCGTACACCAGCACCACGCAAAAGGGGACAACCGGCCAGCCAACCGGCTCATCGAAGCTGTGCCTGAGCTGCCACGACGGCACGGTGGCGGCCGGGATGGTGCGCAAGCAGAGCCGGGGAGGGAGCAAGGCCGGGGCATTGCAAACCCTGCCGGTCGGGGCGGCACGCCTGGGCACTGACCTTTCGGATGACCACCCCATCTCCTTCCGGTATGACAGCGCTCTGGTGATGGCCAAGGGACAACTGCGGGATCCAGCCACGCTGGTGGGACCGGTCCAGCTTGACCATGACAAGCAGATGCAGTGCACCTCCTGCCACACGGCCCACGAAAACCGTTTCGGCAAATTCCTCGTGCAAAACAATTACGGATCCGCGCTGTGCCTTGCCTGCCACAACCCGGACTATTGGAATGCCAGCGTGCACAAAACCTCGGCCAAAATCTGGAACGGCACGCTGCCCGATCCCTGGCCGCACACCGCCGAGAGTTCTGTGATGGGCAACGGGTGCGAGAACTGCCACCGACCGCACGCCGCCGGAACCCGGCAGCGGCTGCTGAACTTTTCCGGCGATGAGGCCAACTGCTACGTCTGCCACAACGGAAACGTCGCCTCAAAAAACATCCAAAACGAGTTCAACAAGGTATCCGTCCACCCGGTCAACTTCTCCTCGGGCACCCATGATCCGACGGAGGACGCCCTGAACCCTACGCGGCATGTGGGGTGTGCGGACTGCCACAATCCCCACGCCGCCAACGAGCAGACCGCCTCGGCCCCGACGGCGTCGGGATCCCTTGCGGGGGTGAAGGGCATTTCCGCCTCCGGCGCCGTGATCAGCCCAGTGGTCAACGAGTACGAGCTTTGTTTCCGCTGCCATGCCGACAGCGCCTCCCGCGGCCCCGCCCGGGTGGAACGTCAGTTTGTGCAGACCAACACGCGTTTGGAATTCAGCCCCTCGGGCATGTCCTTCCACCCGGTGGAGACCGCCGGCAAGAATCCCAATGTTCCCAGCCTGATTGACCCCTGGAAAACCAGCAGTCTGATGTACTGCACCGATTGCCACAACAGCAACACCGGTCCGGCCGCGGGCGGGGTCGGACCGAACGGCCCGCACGGCTCCACCTTTGTCCCCCTGCTGGAGCGCCGCCTGGAGATGACGGATAACCAGACCGAAAATGCCGGTGCCTATGCCCTGTGTTACAAATGCCACAGCCGATCCAGCATCCTGGCCGACCAGAGTTGCCGGACCCACAACAAGCACATTGTAGGGGTGAAAACCGCCTGCACCACCTGCCATGATTCACACGGGTCCAACCGGGCCGGCCACCTCATCAACTTCAACACCACCTATGTGACCAAATCATCGGGCGGGCGGCTGGAATTCATCGATAACGGGATGTACCGCGGCACCTGCTACCTGAATTGCCACGGCAAGGACCACAATCCGCTGTCGTATTAGGCGCGCAACCATGAACTACGGCGAACTCATCCAGTTTGAACCGATTGAGGGCAGCGTCCGGCTTCAGGACGCCGATCAGAAGGAGACTGCCCGGCGGCTGGTCTCCAGCTACGCCATTTCCGAAGGAATGGCCGCGCGGTTGATGGGGCAGGTTTTCCCCCGGCTGCGCTGTGACGATCCGGCGTCAGCCCGGGCCTTGCTGGTGGTTGGCAGGCGCGGCACCGGCAAAAGCCATTTTCTCTCGGCCATCTCCAGCCTGGGTGAGCACGCTGATTTTGCGGGGACACCCTCCCTCCAGAAGGTGCTCAAACCGGATCCAGGGTCCAAAGAGAACGGATCCGTCGGAGCAGACGCGATTGCCGGCCGCTTCAAGGTTGTCCGCCTCGACATCAAAGCCAGGCCCCAGCCGCTCCGGGACATTCTCCTCGCCCAGATCGAAGCCGGCTTGTCGGCCTGGGGGATCAGCTACCATTTCCCGCCCGGATCCAAGTCGCACGTGGACAAAGTTGCGTTCGGCGACATGCTGTCGAGCTTCCACCAGTCGTTTCCGGAACAGGGTCTGCTGGTTGTGATGGATGAGCTGGTTGATTACCTGCGAAGCCGGCGAAAGCGGGATCTGTATCTGGACCTGCATTTTCTCGGCGAGATCGGGGAACTCTGCCAGAGCACGAAGTTCCGCTTTATGGCGGGACTCCGGGAGGATTTGTTCAGCAGCCCGCAATTCAAGTTTGCCGCCGAGGTGCTTCAGGGTGTCAAAGCGCATTTTGAGCTGGTGCCCATCACGCCAGACGACGTGGGCTGCGCCGTGGCTGAATGTTTAGTCCGGAAAACACCCGCCCAAAAGGCCCAAGTCAAAGCCCACCTGGCACAGTTCGTTCATTGCTATGGAACCATGGGCGATCGGCTGGACGATTTTGTCGCGCTGTTCCCGGTGCATCCGGATTTGGTCGAGGTTTTCGCAAAGATCCCCATCGCGGGGCGACTGGCCATCCTGCCCACCCTCTCCAAGCTGGTGAGCCAGCGCCTGGGCCAGCCAAGCGGAACAGATGGCCCAGGCCTGATCGCCTTCGACAGCCTCTGGAACATCCTGCGCGATCATCCTGATCTGCGCCTGGAGCCGGAAATCGAAGCGGTGACCGCGCATGGCAAAAAGCTGGAAAAAAAGTCGGCGGGCGCATTTACGAATCCGGCGCACCAGACACTTTGCGCACGCATCATCCCCGCCCTGTGCATCCACCGGCTGACCGCCGAGGATATTTACGAACCCGTGGGGATTCGCCCCATCGACCTGCGGGATCAATTGTGCCTCTTCCTGCCTGACCTCGCCTGGCAGGAACAGTCTCCCGCGAAGGCACTGCTCACCGAAGTGACGGGGGTGCTCAAGGAATTGCACCAGCGCGGCGGCGATCAGATTCTCTCCCACCAACCGGAGACCGATCAGTATGGCCTCTGCTTCCAGAAGTTCCGCCGGTTTGTCAAACCCGAGCTGATTCTCCACTGGGTGAATGCGGTGCCGTTTGTCCTGCTGATGTTATCCGGGCTGATCATGGTGGCATTTCGCTTCCTGCATTTTGACCGACAATGGTTTTCATTGACCGTACTGACCCACAAGGTCATTGCCATAGGCTGGCTGGCATCCCTTCCGGTGGTGGTGCTGTTGCACCCCAAAGTCCATTGGGCACACATCCGGGTAATGCTGAGCTGGGGGAGTGCCGACCTGGTATGGATGGTGCAATCGCTCCGCAGCCTCTATAACAGAAAAGCCATTTTAGCCGCAGTGGGCCGCTTCAACACCGGCCAGAAGATCAACGCCTGCCTGGTCATGCTGTATTTCCTCGGCTTTGGAGCCACCGGACTGCTCATGATCTTCCAAAGCACGATCCTGATCCCCTGGTATGTCCACACCGCACTGTTCTCCGCCACTTTGGGCTCCGTGGGCGGACATTTGTTTCTATCGTTGATCAACCCCGGCACGCGCATTGCCTTGGCCGGCATTTTCCACGGCTGGTCTCCCATGGAGTACGTGGAGCATCACCACGCCTTGAGCCTTCCCTCCACCCATCGCGATCATCTTGCCCCCATCACGCTCAAATCGATCGTGGAGGAGGTCTTCGTCTCGAAAGTTGAATTGGCCGTCCTGGCTCTGGCCATAATCATGGCGGTCGCCGGAGTGTTCCTCTTCACCCAAGGGCAGATGGCGTCGGTGAAAAAGAATTTCACCAAGAGCTTTGCGGATTGCATCAGCCCGAATGACTTGTCCACCAAACACCGCATCGGCCCGGCGGCCGAATCCTGCACCAAGTGCCATTCCTACACCGGAACCATCGCCAACTCGCAATGCGAACATTGCCACGAGGTCGTCAAGGAGCGCCGGACGCAATTGGCCGGCTACCACGGCACGCTCAAAGGGGCCTGTATCGACTGCCACAAGGAGCATCTTCCCGCCTCGCAGTCGATTGTCCCCTTTGTGAAGGAGAAGTTCGACCACAACCTGGCCAGCTTCAAACTGGATGGGAAACACGCCAAGGTTGACTGTGATGAGTGCCACAAGAAAAAACGCACCGCTGGCATGCCGGGGAATTATTTCATCGGGCTGAAATACGATGCCTGCATCGCCTGCCACGCCGACAAGCATGAGGGCCAGTTTGTCGCCTCCTGTGAGAAATGCCACTCGACGGCAGGCTGGACCGCCAAGGACCTGAAATTTGCCCATGAAAAAGACAGCTCCTTCAAGCTGACCGGCAAACACGAGTCGGTGGCCTGCGCCAAATGCCACAAACCCAAGAAACCGGACGGGGCGCTAGGCACGGCCTTATTCAAGGGCCTGTCCAGCGACTGCACCAGTTGCCATGAGGATCCACACAAGAAACAGTTCGTCAGCACCTGCACCCAGTGCCACACCACCGCTGGCTGGACAAAAAAGGCGTTGATTTTCAACCATGACCGGGATTCAAAGTTCAAGCTCGAATCCAAGCACGCCAGAATCTCGTGTGAAAAATGCCACGTGCCGACCTCCCCGGACAAAAAACTGGCCTCCGCCCTGTTCCACGACTTGAAATCCGGCTGTGCCGATTGCCATAAGAACCCGCACCGGGAGCAGTTTTCCGAAGCCTGCACAAAGTGCCATAGTCCGTTCGGGTTCAAGAGGAAGTCGCTTTCCTTTGACCATAACAAGGACTCCAAGTACCAACTTGTGGCGAAGCATCTGGAGGTGGACTGCATCAAATGCCATCTCCCGGTGGCCCCAAGCAAGAAACTCGGCTCCGCCCAGTTCCGGGGGCTGAAAACAGACTGCGCCGATTGCCACAAGGACCCGCATGGCGAACAGTTCAAGCGGGAATGCTCGAAGTGCCACACCACGCCCGCAGGGTTCACCCTGAAGGAGCTTCACTTCGACCATAACCGGGATTCAAAATACGCACTGGTGGGGAAACACCTGACTGTTGAGTGCATCAAATGCCACCAAGCCAAAGCACCCAGTGGAAAACTGGCCTCGGCCACCTTCAAGGGATTGGCGACCGAATGTGCTTCGTGCCATAAAGTGAAGCATCCAGACTTCTACGGGCCGACCTGTTTATCCTGCCACAACAACGACCTGTGGCCCAAGAAACGGCCCGGGGCTGAGCACATCCACCAGTTCACCTTTGACGGGGAACAACTGATTGGCAAGCACCTGACCACCGACTGCAAATCCTGCCACAACGACACCCTCATCCCCGTGCTGGGGCGCATTAACAAACCGGATAGCCAATGTGTCGTCTGCCACAAAAAAGATGATCCCCACAAGCCCTCCATGGGCCCCGACTGTGCGCGCTGCCACAGCAACGGGGGATGGAAGGGCGAGAATCTGCGCTTCAACCACGACACCATGACCCGCTTCACCCTGGGCCGGGATCACATGAATGTGGCGTGCGCGAAATGCCACATCAATAATGTCTGGAAGCCGGTGAAGACCGCCTGCAAAGACTGCCATCCCAACAAGTACTGAGACGGGTGAATCTGACGGCTGGAAGCCGGTGAAAAGACACTGGCAGAGTTGTGCCGACCGGGGGCTGGATCCCCTCAACGGCGGCACGGCATCCATCCCTCCTGCTTACGGTTTCACGCGGGCGAAATATTCGTGAAACACCGTGGCGAGCTGGGCCCCGTATGCCTGCCAATGCCGGGCGGAGGGGTAATCATTGAGGCCCGCAATCCAGTTGCAATTGAACTCCTGGACAACGGCGTCTATGCCAAACCTTTCGCACCAGCCATCACCGAGAGAACCGGGATTGCGAAACGTCGCCTTGGTGCTGCCCTCCGTGAACCAAGTGTGCTGGCGGAGGCTCGTTTCGAGCGCCGCCATCCGGGCCAGGTGACGGTTCAATTCCGGAATGCCGGGTCGGCTGATGTGGAGCAACCCACCCGCATCGTTGTGCAATTCCATCGCCAGATGGGGACGTTTGCCGTCGCGGATCATCCCCTCCAGCCACCGCTCCAAGGCCGCGTTTTCCGGGGCCACGTCCGGGTCCGCTGGATGGTCCCAGTTGCGGTTCAGGTCCATGCCCGAGGCATTGAAACGGGTCATCCCCCGGGCCACCCCGTCCTTGTTCGCCACTGGCAGAATGTAAACGCAGTAGGATTGCAGGAACTTCCTCGCCCCGGCATCCCCCAGCAGCAAGCGGTGAACCAGCCCTTCCACCACCCAATTGCCGCCCGCTTCCCATGGGTGGGCCCGGGCCCGGAGAAACACACGGTACGGCGCGCTCGGTTGACCGATCCGAACGATCTCCAGTCCGCGCCCCTGAACAGTCTGGCCAATGGGGGTGATGCCCACCAACCGATTTTTGCGGATCGCCGCAAGCCACCGGTCAAGATCGGAAAGGCGGTAAGGCTCGACTCGTGCGAGATAAAGCCGCGGGCCAGGCATCTCAACCGTCACTTGGACGCGGTTGGTCGGCAGGGCCTGGGTTGTCAACGTCTGCCAATCCCGCCCATTGGTGGACACCACCACCGTTTTGAGTTCCCGGGCAACGGAGCCGGATTTTCCATTCCACACGTTGTCGAGGTTCAGGAATTCAAGCGTGAGCCTCGTACCCGGTGTGCCCTGAAGCAATAGATGAACGTGGCCAGCAGCCCGATTGGGGGCCGCGCGCTCGTGGTCGTAGAGCAGGTGGACCTGAATCGTTCCGTCAGCCGCAACATCATACCAGAGTGGGGAGGCATTCTCAAAACTGGTGTCAATGAACGCCAAGCCGGGGACATTGGTGCCGGGCTGGGTGATTGGGTTCGCTGCCAGCCTGGCAGCCTCGGCGGCGCCCTCCACCAGCGGCAGGATGAACGCGAGTGCAAGAGCAGAGATCATTCGCGGCATTGGATTCCTTTTTGTTTCACGGTCCGGACAGCCATGGGCAGAGGTTGGCATAAAACAACCTAACATCAAATCCCCCAAAGAAGCAAACACACTGGCGCTGGATCGGGCAAAAGCGAATGAAACTGGGAATCCCGCAGTTTGGTCAGAAGCAAGGATACGCTTGCCGTCCGACCTGACTTTGGGGTATAGGTTCAGGACAGAACGGTTTGCGCCCGTAGCTCAGTTGGATAGAGCACCTGC
>CAIYYI010000229.1 GCA_903930345.1 uncultured Verrucomicrobiota bacterium | reverse complement strand
GTTCTCTTTCAACAATGATTTCCCCTGCGGATTGGTTCGGATGTGGATCCGATCGTCCATAGGGGCAAATTCCCCAGCCAGATCTGAATGGGTGCCACCGGGTGCCTGGCTGAAGGGAAAAGCAACTCAAACGCACACCAGCTCAACGCCGGTGGGTGGCACAGAAAGAGAATCACATGAGACTCAGTGACACAACCAACTTCAAGGCGGTGGCCTTGAAGGAGGAAAACCTCCGGATCGCGGCCCCGAGCATTTTTGCTTCCGGACCCATGTCCGGGGTCAGCCGCAGTTATACCTTCGTTCCAACGGTCCGCATGGTGGACCAGTTGTGCGAGCACAATTGGGTGCCGGTGCAGGTCGATGAGCAACGGATCCGCAACGAAGCCCGGCGAGGCTTTCAAAAGCACCTGATTCGCTTCCGTCGCGTCGAGCAAATGGAAACGCTGGACGAATGGAATGTGGAATTGGTGCTGATCAACTCCCACGACTGCGGTTCGGCGTACCAGCTCCATGCTGGCATTTATCGGCGTATCTGTTCCAATGGGCTGGTTTGCGGCGAGGGTTCGTTTTCCGCCCTCCGGTTTCGTCATGCCGGGCTGGTGACGGAGGAGGTCGTGCAAGCGAGTTTTCGTCTGCTGGACTTCATGCCCCGCGTGGGGGAACTGGTCAACCGGTTCCGCTCGCGAGAATTGGAGGTGCGCGAGTCGCTCGACTTCGCCCGTCACGCGTTGCGGTTGCGCTACAACTCGGCGGAGTCCGCGCCGGTGGATTCGGACACGCTGCTCAAGGCACGCCGATCTGATGACGAAGGCACCGATTTATGGAGGACACTAAATCGGGTGGGCGAGAATTTGGAACGGGGCGGCCTATCGGACTTCCACCGCGATCAGCGGGGGAAGCTGCGTTCGGTGCGGGCCTTGCGCGGCATTGATTCCAAAGTGACTCTGAATAAGGGGCTTTGGGATTTGGCGGAGCGGTTGGCCAATGGACAGGCGTTGCCAGAGGTGGATACCATGGCCATGACGGCTTAACTGCCCCAGAATGATGAAACCTGGAAGGAAGACGTTACCTTGATTCCATGGGGCATTTACCACCGGGAATGGAAATTCGCCCGTGAAATGGGCGATCCGTGCCTGGGCGTTGTCCATGCCCAGAGCCAGCGAGAAGCCGAAGCGAAAGCTCGGCGTCTCGGCGTTTGCGGTTTGACCGGCTTATGGGCGCATCCCTCCCCGGCAGGCGAGGAAGGACAAACGGGTTTTTGAGATGGTTTCATGGCTTTCGAGGATTGTGCCACCAATACAACCCTCAATCCATCAACAGCAACAACTGAAGGCAGTCGCGAAGTCCCGCACGCAATTCCTGAAGGCAAGCCCATGACGGTGCGAGGAGGGTCAAGGGTGTCAGATCACCACCTGCTTGAAGATGGGCGGGGTGCGATCATACCCAAGAACGCATAGTCGTTGGTACTTAAGCCGTTTTTCGGTTCTGTTGCTCGCCAAACCCCTGAA
This sequence comes from uncultured Verrucomicrobiota bacterium, assembly GCA_903930345.1. Classification (GTDB taxonomy): domain Bacteria; phylum Verrucomicrobiota; class Verrucomicrobiia; order Limisphaerales; family CAIYYI01; genus CAIYYI01. The sequence goes on along the minus strand of CAIYYI010000229.1, from coordinate 175 downwards.
ATTATGTGGCCACCGGGCTAATCGCCTCGAACCTCTTCCTGTTTGCCGCTTCGCAAGGATTAGCTGCCTGGTTCCACAACTGCAATAAGGAGAATGCGGCGCGCGATTTTAAACTGCGACCGGACCAGCGGGTGCTGTTTGCGCAAACCGTAGGTTATCCAGCGTGAACGTGCCG
>CAIYYI010000228.1 GCA_903930345.1 uncultured Verrucomicrobiota bacterium | reverse complement strand
CGCGGTCGTTGGCTTCGCGGAAACTGTCCTGCTTGACCTTCCAAATCGCATCCTGAAAATACGGCTCGGCGGGATTCTCCGCGCACCACGTGTGCTCGGAACCGAGGGCGATGTAGCGCCACGCTTCGTCGAATTCGGCGCGCGGCGCGGGCTTGCCGGGACGGAGCATCGTCCACAGCGTCTCGGCCTGAGTGAGCCGTTCCTTGGCGTTGCGGTTGATGGCGGTGAGGCGCGCGGCGGTACCGAGGCCGTCGGTCCAATATTCGGTGTAGTCGCCTTTGACGACGGGGAGTTGGTCGCCGTATTTCTTCTCGATCGTCTGCATGATTTCATGGGCGCCGGCGATGATGATGCGCGGATAGGCGTGTTGCTCGTTCCACGCCTTGACCGCGTCCGGGATGTCGGCATCGAGCGGGCAATTGTCCCACAGACACCAGGAGAGAACCATGAAGTCGTAAGGGTGCTTCGCGTTTTCCAGGCCGGCCAGTTGGCCCGTGAAATCCACATTGGCGCTGCCGGTCTTGATGACGGCGGGAATCTTGTCCGTATCGCGCTGGCCGAACCACGGGCGGCCCGTGGTGCCGCCTTTGCCCATGCTGCCACTGTTGCCGTAACCGCCGGGCTGGAGAAAGAGCACCTTGGATTTGCCGTCCGGCCCGATCCACCAGAAGGGGCGCTGGTCGATTCCCTCATGGGCTTGGCCCGCCCGGGTGCTGTTCGGCCAGGACAGGATGTAACGCACGCCCTCCTGCGCCATGACCGGCACCAGCCCCCACGAAAAACCGGGAACATCCATTTGCTGGAGCGTGTCCATCGGCACGCCGGTGAGTCGCTGCATCTCGCGGCTGAAGCGGAAGGCGTGGAACATCTCCTCGTCGGAGCAGACGCTGGTGTCGAGGTTCAGATAGCTGGCGTCCACGCAAAGATAGCCGTCGCGAATGGCTTTGAGAACGCGCTCCTTCCGTTCCGGCGTGGCGGTTTGCCACAGGCGTTCCAGCGGCCAGGTGATCTCGGGATTCCATCGGTAGCGCGCGCCCGCCGGATAATCCTTGGTCGCCTCGGCGAGTTTGATGCCCTCCTCGATGTTCCGCTTGTGGAGGAACTCCACCACTTTGTGCGGGGCAGTGTAGCCGATGTCAACGTGCGCGTGGTTGTAGAGATAGACCGTCCAGTGGCGCATGGCCGGCACCTTGACGGTCTTCTTCAACTCCCTGGCACCTTGGCGCAGCGTTACGGTGATTTCTGACTCGTGTTTTACCCCGACATCGGCGGGCAAAAGCACGCGACCGCTCGAAGCCCCGCCGACCACGGGCGGCAACTCGGTGGTTTCCGTTCGTCCTTCCGCCGTCACCTCCACCTGTGCCTGGCCGAAAAGTTTTATTGGTTTGAAGCTGAGGGTGATCTCGCGGCCCGGCCTGCCATCGGCCCGGTGGCGATAAACCGGTCGCGGCACGCACTCCATTTCGCTGGGGAAAGGCAAAGCCGCCTCCGCCACTTCCTTGGCCGAGTCGCGCTTCGCCTCGCTCAAACCGATGCCCGTGCCTCCGGGGTTGGATTCGGCGGCATGCAGTGCAGCCAGCGGTGCCAGCAGCAGAACGGCGAGGAGTGTGAGGAGCATGTTCATGGTGAATTATTCCTCAGTGCGATTGGGTACAACCGCAGGGCGACGGCCACCACGCGGTGGCCAGGCAACGGTGGTTCAGGGGCTTCATGGGGTTTAAGCTAGGACAAACCGCCCCCCCAAAGCGACTCAAATATGGCCGCCGACTGAAGAAGGCCAGGGAGGCGAGCACCGTCTGGCATCTCCCATCTTCCGCGTTCCCCATGCCCCCCGTCCCACAGCACCAAACCCTGCGAAAACCCAAAACCCGGTGGGTCCCGCTCTGCGGGACTGCCGAGCCGTCCCCGTCTTGCCAACCCCTTCTTCGTGGCATTGTGCCTTCGTGTGCCATCCATCCCGGCCCGCTCTCCGCGCCGCGTGAGCCCGCCTTCGGCCTTTTTGGTCTATGCGATCTATGTGCTCTCTGCGGTTAAGTATTCACCGTCTTCGGTTCCGCAATCCGCGTTCGCGCCTGGGCTCTCCCATCTCCATATTCGGAGTCAGCTTTCTGCTGGTTCCCGTTTTGGTGTGTTTCGCTTATTTCGTGGTCAATCATCTTCCTCCTGTCTCCCAACCCCAGGCGATTGCCCATGCCCCCCGTCCCATAGCACCAGTGCCTTCGAAAACCCAAAACCCGGTGGGTCCCGCTCTGCGGGACTGCCGAACCGTCTCCGGTCCCCCCTCTCCGCGCCTCCGCGTGAGAAATCCTCCAGCCTTCTCCCGGCCCCTATTCGTGACCTTCGAGCAATTCGTGGTCCATCGGTCCAGTCATCTCCCATCCTAGTATTGTATCATACAACTAGAATACACCTATCTGGCTTGCTGGGAGGCAGCATACCTGCGATTGTATTTCACGTCATGAAGACACCATCAACGCCAACCGCTGGTTCTCCGGGCGATCTCGCCCCGGCTGCCGCCCTCCGCTCACCCCCTGTCGGCCCTCCCCTCGTCATCGGAGCCGTCCCAGTTCCAACTTCCAAGCTCCGCGTTCGGATGGGCCGTTCCCAAGTCATTGGTCCCTTGTCAGTGGTCTTTGGTGGGTCCCGCTCTGCGGGACTGCCGAGCCGCGTTCCGAGTTCCGAGTTCCCCGTGGTGGGGAGAGGCTCCTGCCGAGCCGTTTCCAACGTTCCATATTTCTGTTTTCAATTTTCCAAATTTCCCCCTTCCCCCCCGTTTTCCCTGCGCCGCCGCCAAACCGGGTGCCAAAAGGTGCCAGAAAGCGCCAAAAGGTGCCAGAAAGTGCCAAAACACGACAGACTTTGGATTCCAGTGCGTTTCCGCCCCACCTATCAACCATCACCCCCGCGACACCATCAACCCGACATGGGGTCGGTCATTTTATTTGTCCATTTTGCAAGAAACGCTTCACCTCCGGCGCAAATTCTGAAATGGTGTTGCCCATGTCACAGACCAAGCCATCCCCGACCGGGGATTTCGCCCGCGCGAAATCCGTCTCCTCCCCGCTTGAAAGCCACGGCCTGAACCGGCGCAAGTTCCTGCAACGGGCCGCCCTGGCCGCCGGCGTGATCGCCACCCCCTGCCTGATCCCCGCCTCGGCCCTGGGCCGCAACGGGGCCGTGCCCCCCAGCGAGCGCATTCTGCTGGGCGGCATTGGTTTGGGCAACCGTGGCACCGGCGTGCTCACCTGGATGCTGCCGGAGCCGGATGTGCAGTTCATGGCCATCTGCGACGCCCGGAAAGAGCGCCGGGAGGCCATCAAGAACCTGGCCGACACCCGCAACGGCAACCAGGATTGCGCGATGCACCGCGACATCCGGGAATTCCTGGCTGAGCGCACGGACCTGGACGCCGTGCTGATCGCCACCGGCGACCGCTGGCACGCGCTGGCAGCCATCATGGCCATGCGCGCCGGCAAGGATGTGTATTGTGAGAAGCCCTCGTGCATGACCATCGCCCAGGGCCAGGCCGTGGTGGCCACCGCCAAACGGTACGGCCGCGTTTACCAGACCGGCACCCAGCGCCGCAGCGAGGCCAACTTTGTCTATTGCTCCGAGATGGCCCGCACCGGCCGCCTCGGCAAAATCAACACCCTGCGCGCCCACATCGCCCCCTGGGACGCCGCCGAGATGAGCCACCAATGGCTGCCCGCCGAACCCGAACCGCCCAAGGACGTGGTGGATTGGGACGCCTGGCTGGGGCCCTGCCCCTGGCGGCCGTATAATTCCGCCTACGTGCGCGGCGGCTGGCGCGGCCAATATGATTTCCACACGAGCTGCATCGGGG
>CAIYYI010000227.1 GCA_903930345.1 uncultured Verrucomicrobiota bacterium | reverse complement strand
TTCAGCAGCCGCAAGGTTTCCTGGGCGTCATTGACCGTGTTCCGGACCCACAACACGCATTGGCCTTTGCTGGCCCGCTGAAGCACCTGCTCGGCCAGGCAGCGGTTGTCTCCTGAGACATGGGTGATATTGACGGAGCGCGCCGGTTCGGCTGGGACGGTGATCTGCCGGACCGGACCTTCCTCCGGGCAGGCGGTGATCAGCGGATAGGCCTCGGTCAATGGCTCCGTGTCCGCGCCCGCCAGGGCCATCAGCTCCCGGCGGCGGGCAGCGGTCAGGGTGGCGGAAAGAATGATCACCGTGCAGCCAAGTTCCCGCAAGCGGTGAACCAATGTATCCAAAAGTGTGCCGGTGTAGAGGTCGTAGGAGTGAACTTCATCCAGGATAACGACTTTGCCTGCCAGACCAAACTGGCGCACAAAAAAGTGTTTTGCGGCGACCACCCCCAGCAGTGCCTGGTCGATGGTGCCGACACCGTAAGGGGTAAGCAGCGCCCGCTTGGTCGAGGCAAACCAGCTCCGGCCTGCGCGGATGTGCTCCTCGGATTCGGAGTCCCCCGGCGATGTGCTGCGCAACTGTGGCGCAGTCGCCTCCGCCAGCAGCCACGATGTGCTGTGGGCGAGGCGCAGGCTGTCAGCCTCCTGGTTGCCACCGGCATGGCGGAGAAATGCCGCCACGCGTTCGTGGATGCGGTTGCTGGTCACCTGGGTTGGCAAGGCAAAGTAGAGGCCGGCGGCCTGCCCGGTGGAAAGCAGGTGATACGCCGCCGCCAGTGCTGCTTCCGTCTTTCCGCCACCCATTTGCGCCTCAATGATGTAGAGTCCGGGACCATGGATATGCTCCAGCGCTGCCATCTGTAGCGGTCGGGGGTGGATGCACTCGGGGAAGAGATCGGCAAATCCGCGACCGGGCTGGAAACAGGCTGCCCGCCAGTTTATTCGGTCCAGGGCCGTGGATGCCAGTTCACGGGCCTGTGCGCTTTGACCTCCGGCTGGCGAAAAATTCGTTTCATCTGAACCTATCCAGTCCGCCACCGTGATCAAACCCGCCAGCAGCCATAAGCTTCCCTCGCTGGTCGCCGGTTCTTCCGGCAACGGGCCGAACCTTTTGATGAGCTCCTCAATGAGACTACTCCGGGCAGCCTCCCATTCGGCCCCGCCAACTGGGCCCACCTTGAAAGGCACAAGATGCCGCCCCTTGATTCGCCCATGATGAGCGCCTGCCGCCGCCGCCCAGAGCGTCAGTTTCGATTTACCGAACAACTTTTGCAGGGCCCACTGGCTGATCAGCGCGTGGTCGCCCTGGTGATTGGCCCAGTCTTCCCTGCGGGCAATCTCCGCCAGTCCATGCAGGAGAATCCAAGCCGGACATTTGACGCAAAAACCAGGCGAGATCTTCCCCACATCATGCCCTGCCGCCAGGGTGACCGCTCCTGGAGGGAGCAATTTCCGGACGCGCAACGGAAGTCGGGCAAGGATGGCCTCAGCAACACATCCGACATTCTGGCAATGATCATGAACCGAGATGCCAGGCTGCCCGTCTGGCAGTGTTTTGGCCCAAAAAGTTGTCTGGTCCCAGTTCATGATCCTTTTTTAAAACCCGGAGTGCTGACAAGCATGGCCACTCTTCCAATGCAAACTGGCAATCTTTTCGACCGGCGGTTGCCAAGCGGCAATTTCAATTCAGAACCCATCCCGCCAAGAAGGGGAATCTTGCGGCCGTGGGGCATCTGTCCGGTGGCCGTGTGGATGAGGTGGCTACTGTTCATAATTTAGCGACGACTATGGCAGGGAGGGTAGGACAAATACGGTCCAGGGTAAAAAATACTCAAAACAATCTCGACTGGCGCAGGCGGTTGGGGGCCAACGTGATGCGTCGGTGGAGCATAGCGAGTGATGATCATGGCATAAAAGGCTTAATGGGAGCAGATTGGGTAGAGGCTTTTGGCCCGGGTGACGGATACGAGGGGGCGACCAGCGGACGTGTGCCGCCGGGGGGAGCGGGCGAGAACTCGGGCGTATTTTGGTTCCTTCATCTTGGTCCTACCTACAACACCACAAGGGTTTAGGTGGGGAGGTTACCAAGGGGGATGCGGGGGTGGCTAGGGAAAAGGCTGAATTATGAAGGATGAATTCTGAAAAAACATGGACCATGTGGACTACATGGACCTGGGGCGGCATGGACCCTGATGACTACGGGTTGCGGGATGGGTGAGGCTGCGCCCCTGCCCTGCTCTGCCCGAGTCATGGTTGACTTGGTGGCAGAACGCAGCGGAAGCCGATGAAGTGATCCCCGTACGCCGGGTTATACCAGCTGCGGTACGCCACCCGACAGCATAGCGCATTGTTGTCCCAACCGCCCCCGCGAAACGCGCGGAACGCGCCTGAGGTAGCACCACGGGGATCGGTTTGCGCCTCACTGCCGTAACCAGCAGGCCAATCCCAGCACCACTCCCACACATTCCCCGACATGTCGTAAAGTCCATAGGCGTTCGTCAAAAAGGTACCGACCGGGCTGGTGAACGGAAACACCCCATCGTTGTATGTGGGATGATAGCTTCGAGTGGGGCTCTGGTCGTACTCCAGCCCACTGGAACTGTAATAGTTAGCCTGGCTGTGTGTTATCGTGTTCCCCCAAGGAAAACGCAACCCGCTGGCTCCGCCTCGCGCCGCCTTCTCCCACTCCGCCTCGGTCGGCAACCGATAACCCCGGTCCCACCGAACATACGGGTCCACATTTCCGCTTTTGTACACCATCGTCATCGCCGCGTCCGTATAATACGCCGGGGTCTTCCCCTCCTTTTGGCTCCGAGCGTTGCACCACTTGACTGCGTCATACCACGTCATGCTCTGCGCCGGATGGTCCGGCGCCTTGCCTTTGCCTCCAACCTCGAAACTGTACCCGTTGGTCGTAGCCCAAATATGCACCCCATCCCATACCGCCTTGGTCACCTCATACTTGTCCACGAAAAATGCGGATACGGTCACTGTGTGCAACGGCAAAGAACCAGCGACTTCTTCAAATGAATCCCCCATAGTGAAATCGGATGCTGGAACCAGGGCCATATTGGCGGGCACGGGTATGGTGGACTGGTCTATGGCACGGTAAAAACGCTGCCCCGGTTGCACACCATCCGTGTCGCACCAGATAAAGGAGTCCGCCCCCAGCACGACACTTGTGATAGTAGTCCAATGGTTGGTGTTCCCCACGCTGCTGGCCCACTGGATCAAGGCCACGGTGCCCGGCTCACCTCGCACGCGCACGGTTGGTGATAGCGTGAGCCCCACCCCCAGCGACTTGGGCGGCAGGCTGATGATCACCGCCGGTGCGCTTACATAACCGGTTCCGGCGTTTGTCATCACAATCTGACTGACGCTTCCATTAGTCAGCAGCGCGTAAGCGCCAGCACCGGCTCCACCGCCCCCGGTAAATGACACTGTCGGTGGCACCAGGTACCCGACTCCCCCATCTGTAACGGTTACCCCCACCACAAAGCCACTCACGAGGGCCGCCACACCGGTTGCACCCCGTTCAGGCGGCGTCTGTGCCCCGAGCTGGCCCAAGCCAATGCCCAGGACAGTTGCAAGTAACACCGCCCACGGCCGCAAAGGGGTATTCCGTAGGAATCCGGTTGCCGTTTGGGCTGGCGAAGGCTCAAGAAATGCCTCTCTTGGCGTGGTATACATGCGGGCATTAAATCCAGTCAGTAGACATAAGGCAAGGAATTGTGGGGAGGGGGGAAAAGATCATGGACCCAGTGGACCCTGATGACCACGGACTACTGACCACGGGACCGGGAACGGCCCATACGAACGCGGAAGTCGGAACGCGGAAGTTGAAACGCGTTCGACAGGCCCACCGACCGGGGAAAAGACGGGGACGGCTCGGCGGGAGCCTCTCCCCACCAGGGGATGGCGGAGTACAAGGCGCAAGTGCAACGGGGCGGCGTTCGCATTTTCGCCGCTCCGCTCTCCGGCACTCTGTTCTGCGGCTCTACTGACCCAGGGGCAAGGCGGAGCGGAACCCTAAGTCGTAGCTCTTGCCCCACGGGCCGTCGAGGTTGCGGTACGCCGACCGGCAGTAGCGCGCGAGTTCGGTCCAACTGCCCCCGCGAAACACGCGGGCCGAGCTTAGGGCAGCACCACGGGGGTCCGTTTGCGCACCACTCCCATAACTCCCATGCCAGTCCCAGCACCATTCCCACACATTCCCCGCCATGTCGTAAAGTCCATAGGCGTTGGCCTCAAACGATCCCACCGGACTGGTGTACGGATCCACCCCATCGGCGTAGGTCGGATGATAGGCAAGCGTGGGGCTGATGTCATAGACATACGTAGTGACACTGAAATAGTTCGCCAGGCTGTGCGTGATCGTGTCCCCCCAAGGGAACCGCCTGCCACTGGCCCCGCCCCGTGCTGCCTTCTCCCATTCCGCCTCCGTCGGCAGCCGGTAACCCACGTCCCACCGCACATACGGGGCCACCTGGCCACTCTTGTACACCACCGTCATCGCCGCATCCGTGTAATACGCCGGGGTCCGCCCCTCCTTCTGACTCCGGGCATTGCACCACTTCACACTGTCGTACCATGTCACGTTCTGCACCGGATGATTCGCCGCCTTGCCCTGCGCCCCGAAAACAAAAAAATACCCGTTGTTTGTGGCCCAAGTGTAAACCCCGTCCCACAACGCCTTGGTCACCTCATACTTGTCCATGTAAAAGGCCGATACCGTCACCGCGTGCGTCGGAAGCTCTGCACTCCAGCCCTCAGCAAAGGTGTCCCCCATCGTGAATTCTCCCGCCGGGATCAGGGCCATGCCGGGAGGAGGGACGGGCGGGTTTGTCTGAGGCAACCCGCGTACCCGATAAAACATGGGCACGGCAACCTGCACCACGCCGTTCGTATCCACCGCCACAGTCTCCAACCCTGCCCAGTTGGTCAGCCACGGCCCCGACGCGGTGGAGGCCCATTCAATACCGGCCACCGTGCCCGGTTGGAGGTTGGTTGCCACCAGTTGACCATTATTGCTGAAAGCGCTAATCCCCATGCCTTGCCCATGGGCAGCCCAACAACTCAATGCCATCAGGCCCACGGCCAAGGCCAGCCCGCATATGTGCTTATGGAACGTCCCGCTTGACTTGGTAATCATGCGGCCATTAAGCCTAGCCGTGACTCATAAGGCAAGGAATTGTGGGGACGGGGGAAAAGATCATGGACCTCATGGACCCAATGGACCCTGATGACCACGGACTACTGACCACGGGACCGGGAACGGCCCATACGAACGCGGAAGTTGGAACGGGGAAAGCCGCACACAAATGCGGAGTGCGGAATGGGGGACACGGGACGGCTCAGCAGGAGCCCCACCGGGGGCCAAAACCACGGGCTGCTGCCGCCGACGGGTGGGACGGACCACTGACCACGGTACCGGGGAACCTTGGGAAACCACAAACATCGGGGGAGACCGGTCCCGGCCTGCAACAATCCGGACTGCCGGCACGGCCCCGTTTTCTGCAAATTGCGATGGGGCAGGAACATCCGGTTTTGTTGGGTTGTGAACAAGTCTGTGAATAAGTTTTTCAGGGGTTTTTATGGGTCGGACAGGCTTTGTCCTACTGGGTTGTTACACTGGTAGGCAAATCAAAGAAAGGATCGAGCGATGAATGGGAATAAAAATGCGGGGCCGGTGGTGTGGTGGACGCCGTTGTCGGACGGGGAAAAGAAGTTCCTGCGGCATCTGATGGGGGTCTTCGCCGTGGCTAAACGGAGCCG
>CAIYYI010000226.1 GCA_903930345.1 uncultured Verrucomicrobiota bacterium | reverse complement strand
TGTGTTTTCGTCTTCCCAAGCGCAAGGGCACTTCAGACCAGCCTCCCGGCATCCACACCCGGGAATTACTTTCGCCTGAGCGCCTGGTTCAGCGGTTCAGTTCAAAGACGAAGTAACTGTCGTCGTGCCGATTACGTCCCAGCCAAGGCGGAAGCACTTGGCGGCACGACGACAGTTACTTCGCTTCAGCTTTGGCACCCTGTTTCGTGGGGGCGCATGGAACACATAGGAAAAAGCTTAAATTGGGAAAGCTGAAAACAGAAACGGTTCGGAAGGAGCCTCTCCTCACCAAAGACCACTGACCATGGACCAATGACTATGGCTCCCGGATCACCGGAGCATTACCACCGGGAACAGTAATGTCAAAGAACGGCCGGGTGGTTCGGACGAAAGTTTACTAAAACTTTACTTTTTCTTTACCGGTTCGGGGTTTTTCTGAATCCCCCCCCGGTCCGCTCACTCATCACCGAATTTCCAGCGGCATTTCACAAGACAAACAGTAGGCTGACCGCGCCAGTTGTTCAACGTTTTTAGTTCACACAGGTCCAGCTCCACGCCCTGCAGGGGGGGACTATTTGAGGAAATCCACGAGGGAATTCTGCCGCCGTTGCCAGCGCTGGAAATCCCGATAGCTCACGACCACCATGACCGGCTTGCCATGCCGGGTGATGGTCTGGTGTCCCTGGTGCAGCGCCAGCTCCACGAGTTCACTCAACCGGTTCATTGCTTCCTGCAATTATCAGGTGATTTTCATGCCAAAAGTCTGGCCATTTTTCTGGCTTGTCTAGCTCGATACGTCCGGCCATGGCGGCGTTGCGGTTCTGCATTTCCGCGATTCCCGTTTCCCTCGTGACTTTCTCCACGCGTGGAATTAGCGTTGCAGTCCATGACACAGCAACGGGGAGCACTTGCTTCGTCTGGTCGACAACCACGCCGCCCATCCGTGCGCCGTTCATATCTCCTGTTCCTGTCTGTGCTGCTGCTGATGGCCCACATTGCGAGCGGGCAGCCTGTCTTTGAACAGCGATTGATCTATCAGCGCCCGCCGACGGCTGAAGCCGAGCCGACGCGCCTGGTCGCGGATTTGCTTGGGCGGCTGTCGGATGCATCCGCAGCGAAACGCCAGGCGGCGGCGCGCGCCCTACTGCGGCTGGGTCCGGCGGTGGAGCCGCAGTTGCAGTGGGCGCGGCAGCAGGGGGAAAATGGCGGCCTGCCGCTGAGCTGGCCGCCATACTCCGTGCCGGTCCTCAACCAGTTGCGCGCTGATCCCCGTCATCTCCTGCCCTGGCATCTGCAGAACGAATTGGATGTGCTGCTCAGCCACCTCGGCGAGCAGCGCCGGTCCGCGCCCTCTGTCATCACCCTCCACCACACCGACGCGCCGCTGGCGGACGTGCTGCGCGATCTGGGGCGGCAGGCGGATGCGGATGTCGCGGTGGGAGCCTTTTACTTTGGCCTGGATTGGATCAGCACGAACCGGGTGACAGTACACGTGGACCGGGCCGATTTCTGGGCGGCATTGCGGGCGATCCGGCAAAGCACCGGCCTCGCGCCGCTCCACTTGAACGGACAGAACCGGCTGGTGTTGGGCCGGGGGTATTCGGATGCCTTTTCAGACGTGGCCGGTTCTGTCGTCAGCGGGCCGCTCCTGATCAGGCCGCTCCGGGGGGCAGGGGGGCGTCCGCTGGCGGATAACCGGGGCCAAGTCACCGCCGGGGGGCTGGCGTTGCAGGCGTTTGCGGAGCCGAAGTTCTCCGGAACGGGGCCGCGTGCGCTGGTGCGCCTGGAAAAGTGCGTGGATGACCGGGGGCAATCGCTGCTCGCGGGGAGCCGGCGGACGTTTGCGGCGGACGCGGGCGACATCGCCTGGGCCTGGGTTGTGCCGCTGCCTCTGGCGCGGCTGGAGCCGGGCCGGCGGATCAGGAAGCTCAAAGGTCAATTCAGCGTGGGCGTTGGCCTGTCGGACCGGTACCTGACCATCACCAACCTGATGCATGCACAGGGCAAGTCGCGCGAATTCGACGGCTTGAAGCTCACGGTCCGGCAGGTGACCCTGGCCGACTCGCAGTACCGGATCGGCGTGGAGTTGTCCGCGCCGAGGGAGAGCCCGTTCACATTCTCGTTCTCGGCGTCCTCGGAGTTGGCCGTATGGGTCTGGGATGGCGTGCAGGCCACGATTCTCTCCCGGAAGGTCTTCAACGGCGTTCGTCACGAGGCTGGGCAGACCGTGGGAAGCTGGACCCTGATCACTCCGGCGAACGGTTCGGCCCCCGCCACGCTGGGCTGGCACACGCCAACGGAAACCCGTTGGCACACGGTGCCGTTTGAACTGCACGATCTCGATTTATGAAAAACACACTGATGATGGCGCTGTGCGGCCTTGGCATCCTTGCCGCCGGATGCACGAAACCACACCAACCGGATACGCTCACCCTGCAGGGGACCTGGAGCGGACAGGAGGTGGGGGGCCGAATGCCGGGCTCTCCAAGCCTGGTTCTCGAAGGGGCAAAGCTGGAGTTTCACGGTGCCAACACCAATGAATGGTATCGGGCCACCTTCTCGCTTCGGGAGGACACCACGCCCCGGCAGCTTGAGGCCGTTGTCACGGAGTGTCCGTTTCCCAAGTATGTGGGCAAGACCGTTCACGGGATTTACACCATGGAGGGTGGCCGACTCACGTTTGCGGCCAACGAGCCGGGCAATCCGCTCGTGCCGTCAAGTTTTGATGCGAAAGGCTCCCGCAAGTTTGTGTTCACAAAGAAATAGCTGCCTCAGCCTCCCCAATTTTCCAGGCCCGTTTCCTTGTCAGGGTGGCCCCGGAGTCGCACCAGTCCCGCGACTGCGGGCGAGGGTGTGTTGCTTGTCTGATATAAATTGCCCGTACGGCTGCCCCCTTCCTTCGCGGCTTGTATGGTGGGCGGCACTTCTGTTAGGATTGCTCCCATGCAAGCCGCCACCACTGCAATCCTTGCCCTGGCTGCCTTTCTGGGCCAGCCCGGCCTGACTGCTGCTGCCGACGCGCCCTCCCCGGCCGATCAGTGGCGCACGGAACACCGCCTCATTGACCTGCACCAGCATATCAACCTGACCACCCAGCACGTGACGCGCGCGGTGAAGATCATGGATGCCGCCGGTCTCGGCGTGGCGGTCAACCTGGGCGCCGGCACCGTCATCCGGGGCGCCAATGGCACCCCCTCCGATTTCGAGCGCGGCAAGGCACTCACCGACGCCCTTTTCCCCGGCCGCATTCTGCACTACATGACCCTGGATTACCGTGGCTGGGACGCCCCCGATTTCGGCGAGCAGGCCGCGCGGCAGGTCGAGGAGGGGCATCGCTTGGGCTCGGCCGGGCTCAAGGAGTTCAAGCGGCTGGGCGTGGGCCTGCGCGACGGGGCGGGCAAACTGATCCGCGTGGATGATCCCAAGCTCGACCCGGTCTGGCGCAAATGCGGGGAGCTGGGCCTGCCCGTGTCGATCCATGTGGCCGACCCCAAGGCCTTCTGGCAGCCGTTTGACGAGCGCAACGAGCGCTGGGCGGAACTCAAGGACCACAAGGGCTGGTGGATTGACTATTCCTTCGGAACGATTAGGGTGGCGGCCATGAACCATCACACATCTCTGGTTGTGAAAAACACCGGGCAAACCCGCCCGGAAACTCCCCCGGTTGCATGTGATCAGGGCAAATTGGACTGATGGTACAGTGGTTGGCCAAGCACGTCTTTGGCATCCGGTATCAGAGAAAAATCAACAATCATGAAAAGCAAACTCATCCCCGGCATTCTGATTGGTTCCATTTTGTTGGGCGGCAGTCTTTCGTGGGGCGGCCCAGAACGCGGCCAACAACTGGCGGCGACCGGCGGCGCTCAGCCATCTGATCCTTACCCGGGTTGTGCAAATATCTTCGATGGCAAGACCTTCGACGGCTGGGAGGCGGACCCGTCAGCGTGGAGCATCATCGACGGTGCCATGCGTGGCGTCGGCGGTACCTCCCGCCTCGCCTATACGAAGGCTGATTACGGCAGTTTTCGGCTGATCTTCACCGCCCGGATGAACCCTGTGAATGGCGATCACCTGGGCGTTTTGTTCTGGGGCGATCGCCCGCAGGATTCCGCCAAACCCAAGATCGACAATGCGGGCTGGGTTCAGTTCATGCCGCCTTTCGGAGGCATGTGGAGCTACCACCCGCCCAAACACCACAATCTGCCGCATCAGACCCTGGCGCCGGGCTCCAAGGACTCTGCCAAATGGACCACGACCGAGCTGCTGTGCAACCTGGAAAAAGGCACCATGCGGGCCGCCGTGGATGGTGTTGAAATCGCCCGCTACACGCATCCCAACCCCGCCGAGCGCACGGATCCGGAGAAACGCATCATCCCTGGTCCCATCGGGATGTTTCGTCACGGCGGCGGCGCTTCGGAATACAAAGAGATCTTCGTGGAAACGAATCCCAAGGAAGACAAATTGATCACGGTGAAATAGCCCGGATAAAACCGGGTCGTCCGGCACATGTTCCAGGTCGGCCCTCCCGGGCGCACGCCCCGGCAGCGGGCAGACCTGCGGCGGGCTTCATCGGGAGTATTCCGCCTTGGTTGCCGTCCAAACATTTATATGAATACAATTCTCGCCATCGTCGGAGTTCTCAACCTCCTGTTTGTGACGCTGTCCGTCCAGGCGGCGGATAACATGAAGGCATATTCGCCCGCCGGCGCAGGAATGGTCCGGCATGTCCTGCACCTTCCCAAACAGGCTGACGAATACGCCTTCAAGGTTGAATTGATCGTTGGCAAGACTGTTCAGGTTGACGGTGTAAACACTTACTTCTTCGCCGGCAGGATCGAGGAGAAAATCATCGAGGGCTGGGGGTTTCCGCGTTACGACGTCAGCAAGCTCGGGCCGATGGCCGGCACCTTGATGGCTGTTGAGCCGGACGCGCCCAAGGTGAACCGCTTCGTCGCGATTGGCGGCGAACCTTTCCTCATTCGCTACAACAGCCAGTTGCCCGTCGTGGTCTATGCGCCCGAAGGCGTTGAGGTCAGATACCGCATCTGGAGCGCCGCGCCAAAAATGCTGCCGATTGACAAGGGCTGATGACGCCCAATCGGATTGACTCCTTCACATCCCGGGATTTACCCGTTATCAGCGGTGAGATATGCGGCCTTTCTGAAAATATCAGCTTTGGTTCCAGACCTCCCAGCCCCGAACGCAGTCAGGAGACCCGGCCAATAATTCAACATCTGGCCAATTTTGTTGATATTACCAGTTGTCAGTAAGTATTTTGATGTACTGTCTTAAAAATCGAAAGTTGCCATTTCGATTTTCAACGGCAAGATCAACTATAGCGAATCCATGCGCACGGCGATGGAGGATTTGAAACTGGACCAGATGTTCTTGGTGTATCCGGTCGGACAGTCCCTGAAGCTGGCTGAGAAGGTGGAACTGGTTTCGATCCGGCACCTGCCTGAACGATTGCAGCGCTTCGGTGCGGGGGAAAAGCATTCATGAATGCCGGGCGAGTTCACAGGCCCCCATGAACGGTCAAGTGGTCCGTGGTCAGCAACCCTGCAGGCCGGGTGACCCCACCCGGCGTCCCATGGACCCCGTCTTTCATTCGCTTGTCCCCCATTCGCTTGTCAAAAAACCGCAGGGTTCCACGGTTCTTTTCGAACGCCAGTCCGGGTGCAGACCATTCCTAGGGCGCATCACACTTGCGCGGGTTGATTACCTTGGCTTTGTTTCTTTCGGCGTGGGGATTTGGGTGGCGGGACGTTTTTGGTTTTTCTTTCCAGGCGGGCCAGCGGGCCTAACAGCGCCCGCGCAATGGACAGGGAGACCC
>CAIYYI010000225.1 GCA_903930345.1 uncultured Verrucomicrobiota bacterium | reverse complement strand
TGGCACTACGGGGATGACCGGGGCCGGGGAAGTCACCAATGCGGCCGCCCTGGACGCCGCCGTCCTGACTAATCGCGCGGGCCTGTTTACCAGCCAATGCACCTCGGCCAGCGGGGCTCCGCCCAATAGTGCGAGCCTCGCGGTTTGGGCGAACGCCGGTTATTACCTGCAAACGCGGCCGACGCAGAATGCCGGGACGTTGCTGCTGGCCACCTTCACCAATAAAACCACTCTCAATGCCACGCGCATCCACATCAATTACGAATTTACCACCAACCGCGCCACCATCGGGACCGAGGAGGTGCGGGGCCACAGGGTCTATTACAGCCTGACGGGGCTGGCCAATTCCTGGACCAACCTGGCGGCGCTTTCCCAAGCGCCGGCGGGGGTGCTGAGCGTGGATCTGGATTTGAATGGGATGTGGATGATTGACGCCCCATTTTACCTGCTCTGGGCGGATGACAATGGGACAGCCAGCCCAGATGATGCGTTGGACATCGACAACTTCGCCCTGCAGGTGGTGGACGGGGTTGCGCAATCTGCCTCCTGCACGCTGTCCACCCCCGGCAACGGCCAGGCGTTCAGCGCCCCGGCGACGGTGGCGCTGGCGGCATTCGCCTCGCCCGGGCCCGAAGGGAGCATTACGGGCGTGGGCTTTTACGAGCGGGACAGCGGCTGGCTGGCCAGCGACACCAACGCCCCTTACACGGGCAGCGTTTCGCTGTTGCCGGGAACCTATTCTCTTTATGCGGTGGCCACCAACAGCCTGGGCGCAATTCTTTTTTTCCGGCACCAATACCATCACGGTTTCCAATGCCCCGCTGGCGGCCGCGCTCACGGCGCCGGGCGCCGGACAGAGCTTTTCGGCGGAGGCGCCGGTTTCCGCCGCCGTCACGGTCTCCGGCGGACAGTCCCCCTATGCGTATGCGGTCTCCTTCCATGTCGAGAGCGGCAGCGGCGGTTGGCAGGTGCCCGGAGCGGGCGCTTTTCCCGGGTTTTCGGCATCGCTGGGGGCGCTGGCGGAAGGGAGCTACCAGGTGTATGCCGAGGTGTCTGATGGTGCGGTCACCCTTTATTCGGCCACCAATACGTTCGTCACTTTGGGGGCCATCCGAGTGCCATTGAACGGCATTACCCAGACCTTTGATATCGCTCCGTCTGTCTTCAAATGGGGCACCCTCTCCGTGTCGGGAACTGCCGGCAACCAGACCTATGCGGTCCTGGATGCCAGCCTGTCCACTGTGGCGGCCTCCAATGTGGTCACGGCGCTCGGCACCCAGGCGGGCAGCGGCACCAGTGCCAATGCTTACTGGCGCTCCGGGGATCAGAAACTCGGCACCCAGCCGACGAGTAACCGGGAGACTTTGCTGATTGCCACCTTGGTCAACGGTGCTGGCGTGGAGGTTTCGGAACTGGCCGTGGCCTGGACTTTCGGAGTGGCCTCAGTGGCACCTCTGGAAACAAACCAGGGGCACCGTGTTTATTACAGTACTAACGGCCTCGCCGGGAGTTGGACCCCGGTGGGCTTTTTCGCGAAATCCGCCGTGGGCTCCGTGAGCACCAATTTCATCGTCGCCGGCCTGCGCTGGGCCCCGGGCGAAAAGCTGTACCTGCTCTGGCTGGACGAGAACAGCACGGCCACGGATGGAGATTACACGCTGGATGATGTCGCTTTCACGCTGACTCCGGCGGTGCTGAACGTCAAGGTGACCTCGCCGGCCGCCGGGGCGCTCTATCTCAGCGGCACGGAGGTGGTGGCGGCCGCTGCCGCTGTTTCCGGCACGCCCCCCTATGTGGTTCGGTATTATACCAACAGTGGCGCGGGCAATCCGGTGTTCACTGCCGCCGGGCCGGGGCTGGAGGCTGCCCCTTACCAGCAGAGCCTCGGTTTGCTTCCGGCGGGCACCTACGGGGTGTTTGCCACGGTCATCGACGCAGGGGGCGCGGGCCAGACCGTGCTCTCCCTGACCAACACCTTCCAGGTGGCGGATCCTCTCTCCCTGGCGCTCGTCGCCCCGGCGGAGGGGCTCACTTTCGACTGGCAGGACAGTGTCAGTGTGACCGCGTTGGTGGCGGGCGGAACCGCTCCGTACGCGGTTCGCATCTACACCAACAACGTCCTGGCCGGGCTGGCGGATGGGCAGGAGGGATTGCTCAGCTTCAAAAACCTGGGGACGCTGTTTATGGGCGGCTATGCGATCCAGGCGACCGTGACGGATGCCCGGGGCTGGCAGAGTACCTCGGCCGTCCACACGATCACGGTCAAGGGGCCGCTGTTCGCCAGTTTGGCCCCGGCCGGCACCGTGACTTACAATTACGGTCAGTCGGTTTCCATCACCGGGCTGGTGGTCGGGGGCACGGCTCCTTATACGGCCACCATTTACACCAACGGAGTGGTGGGGGGCAGTGCCGGGCCGGGCGCTTCACCGCTGGTGGCCAGTCTGGGCCTTCTGCCGGTGGGCACCTATACGAACCTGCTGGCGGTGGCGGATGCCGCCGCCGGGAGCATTCAGGTTTCCAACAGCGTGGTGATTATCCAGGCCAACCCGGTGGCCGTTGCCTTGACCTCGCCGACCAACGGCCAGGTGCTCCGTCCAGGGGCCGGACTGGCTGTAGCGGCGACAGCCTCTGTTGGTCTGCCGCTGACGATGAGCCGCGTGGAGTTTTTCCTGGACGGGGTCTCGGTAGGGGTGGATTCCAATGCCCCGTTTGCCGCCAGCCTGGCCGGGGCGGTGGAGGGGTTGCACACCTTGAGCGCCGTGGCCACGGATAGCCTGGGCCGCCAGGCAACGTCCGCCAGCGTGGGGGTGGAGA
>CAIYYI010000224.1 GCA_903930345.1 uncultured Verrucomicrobiota bacterium | reverse complement strand
GGGATGCGGATCGTGGACCCGGAACTTTGTGGTCTGACAGCCGCCGAAGCGCAGGTCAGCATCCACGGGCTGGAGGTGCCCCTGGCGCAGTTGCTCCGGGAAACCGTGGGCGCGTTGGCCGAGGAAATGGGGATTGAAAAGACCGACACCACCGTCACCGAACTGGGCGCGCGCTGGCACCGGGGCAAAATGGTGCTGCACCCGGCCGACCCCACCCTCCAAACCAAGGAAGTCCCCATGGAGGTGTTTTTCCACAAGCTGGTGGGGCTGCGCAACCAGATGCGGGTGTTGGAGCAGAAAATCAACAGCCACCCGGGTCTGACGGACGGGGAAAAGGTGGAGTTCCAGCAATACATCACCCGTTGCTACGGCTCCATGACCACGTTTAATTTGCTGTTTCGCACCAAGGAAAACCAGTTTTCATCCAAGGGCGAATAGGGTCATCCACAACAGTTGGTGGTTTCCAAGGGTGGGGGGTTTGACGGGTTTTTGATTGCCACGGCCATAGTTTGGGTCACTCTTTAGTGAAACATAGGAAAGTGAAAAGCTTATGGCCGATGATCGGATGCAGCAGCAGCGGTTTGTGATGAAGTACCTGGTGTGAGAGAGCCAGGCACTGGCAATCCGTGACTTCATCCGCCCCTATCTGAACCTGGACGAGTACAGCGTGGACAAGCCCAACTTTTCCTACCCGGTTCATAGCCTCTATCTGGATTCGCCGCACCTGCGCCTTTACTGGGACACCATCAACGGCAACAAGAATCGTTACAAGCTGCGCCTGCGCTATTACAGCACCGACCCGGGATCACCCATCTTTTTCGAGGTGAAGCGGAGGGTGAACAACTGCATCCTCAAGCAGCGGGGCGGCGTGCGGCAGGAGGCGGTGGAGCAGCTACTGAACGGCCACCTGCCAGAGCCCGCCCACCTGATTTCACAAAGCGGCAAGGCCATCACAGCCCTGGACCGATTCTGCCATTTGATGAATGAAATCCACGCCAAACCGACGGTGCATATCGCCTACCTCCGCGAAGCCTATGTGAGTGACAATGACGCCGTGCGGGTCACCCTGGACCGGGAGGTGCGGGCTGAGCCGAATTTCGCTTTCGGCATCAAAACCCACATGGCCGAACCGGCCCACAGCTTCAAACGCACCGTCATTTTGGAGCTAAAGTTCACCAACCGGTTTCCCGACTGGTTCAAGGAGCTGGTACGGGTGTTTGGCGTGGTGCAATGCGGGGCGGCCAAATATTGCGAGTCCATCCAGAATCTGGGTCCGCAAAAAATTGGTTCCCTGGATATGCTCCCAAGTCACGCAAGCTTTCAGGCCGACTGGTGAGGGCAGACCTGGTCAGCCCCCCGGTGTGGTGGCCAGCCCAAAGGCCAACCGTCCGTCCTTGACCGTCACCCGCACCGTTTGACCAGGTTTGCAGTCTCCCGCCATCAGTTGCAGGGCCAGTGGGTCCAGCAGGTGGCTCTGGATGGCGCGGCGCAGGGGCCGGGCACCGTACTGCGGATCATACCCCTCATGCGCCAGGAACTGGCGAGCCGGGGGTGTCATCTCCAGGATTATCTGCTGCTGGGCCAGGCGCTGACCCACCATTTCGAGCTGCAGGTCCACAATGCGGGCCAGGTGCGACTCCTCCAGCGAGTGAAACAAAATCGTGTCATCCACACGGTTGAGGAATTCCGGCCGGAATGCCTGTTTGAGCTCCCGTTTCACCGAATCCTCCAACCGGCGCTGGTCGGCCCCCGACGTGCGACCCTCCTGTTGGAATTCCTGGATGATGGAGGATCCAAGATTGCTGGTCATGATCAGGATCGTGTTTTTGAAGCTGACCGTGCGTCCCTGCCCATCCGTGAGGCGGCCGTCGTCCAGCACCTGGAGCAGCACGTTGAAGACATCCGGGTGCGCCTTCTCAATCTCGTCCAGCAACACCACGCAGTAAGGCCGACGACGGACAGCCTCACTGAGCTGTCCCCCCTCCTCGTAACCAACGTAACCAGGGGGTGCCCCCATCAACCGGGAGACCGAGTGTTTCTCCATGTACTCGCTCATGTCGAGCCGCACCATGGCATGGGGATCGTTGAACAGGAATTCAGCCAGGGCCCGCGCCAGCTCGGTTTTGCCCACGCCCGTGGGCCCCAGGAACAGGAAACTGCCGATGGGACGGTTGGGATCCTGCAGCCCGCCCCGGGCGCGCCGCACGGCATTCGCCACGGCGGCGATGGCCTCCGCCTGCCCCACCACGCGCTGTTGCAGATGAGCCTCCATCCGCACCAGTTTCTGGCGCTCCCCCTCCAGCATGCGCATCACCGGAATGCCGGTCCAGGAGGAGACCACCTGCGCGATGTCTTCCTCGGTGACCTCCTCGCTCAGGAGGCGCTGGGAGGCCGGACGTTCCGCCAGGCCGGCCTGTGCAGCTTGGAGCTTTTTCTGGAGCTCCGGGATGCGTCCGTACTGGATTTGCGCCGCTTGGTTCAGGTTGCCGGTGCGCTGCGCGCTTTCGAGGGCGGTTTTGGCCTCCTCCACTTGCTGGTTTACAATGCTGATGGCGTTGATGGCAGCCTTTTCGTTCTGCCATTGCGCCTTGAGCACACCTGATTTCTCCTTCAGCTCCGCCAATGATTTCTCCAGCTTCTTGAGCCGTTCCCTGGCGGCCGGATCCTGCTCCCGTTGCAGGGCGTTCTGCTCGATTTCGGCCTGGAGGATCTGGCGTTCAAACTGGTCAATCTCGGTGGGCATGGAATCCAGTTCCATGCGCAGGCGGGAGGCGGCCTCATCCACCAGGTCCACCGCCTTGTCCGGCAGGAAACGGCTGGTGATATAACGGTGCGAGAGGGTCGCCGCCGCCACCAGGGCGCCATCCTGAATGCGGATGCCATGATGCACCTCGTAGCGTTCCTTGAGTCCGCGCAGAATCGCAATGGTGGCTTCGACGGTGGGCTCCGCCACCTGCACCGGCTGAAAGCGCCGTTCCAAGGCGGCATCCTTTTCAATGTGCTTGCGGTATTCCTCCAGGGTGGTGGCGCCGATGCAGCGCAGTTCGCCACGGGCGAGCTGCGGCTTGAGCAAGTTGGCGGCATCCGTGGCCCCCTCGGCCGCCCCCGCCCCCACGAGGGTGTGCAATTCGTCAATGAACAGCACCACCCGACCTTCGCTGGCGGTGATCTCCTTGAGAAACGCTTTCAGGCGATCCTCAAATTCGCCGCGAAACTTGGCGCCGGCGATCATCGAACCCAGATCCAAAGCGACCAGCTTTTTATCTTTCAGAGATTCCGGCACATCCCCGGCGACCATGCGCCGGGCCAAGCCCTCAACGATGGCCGTCTTGCCCACCCCCGGTTCACCGATGAGCACCGGGTTGTTTTTGGTACGCCGAGTGAGCACCTGCATGACGCGCCGAATTTCCTCATCCCGGCCAATGACCGGGTCAATCTTGCCTGCGCGAGCGAGGGCGGTCAGATCGCGGCCGTATTTTTCCAGGGTTTGGAATTTGTCCTCGGGCGAGGGATCGGTCACGCGTTGGTTGCCGCGCAGGTCGGCCAGGGCCTGAAGCACATGGGCGGATCGCACCCCCGCCGTATCCAGGATTTTGCGAAGGGGGACGGATGCCGTTTCCAACACCCCCAGGAGCAAATGCTCGGTGCTGATGTAATCATCCTTCAGTTTGGCCGCCTGTTTTCCAGCCTGGTCCAACGCTTTTTTCACGGAGGCACCGAGGAATATCTCCGCCTGGTCAGAATGTTGAACTTTCGGTTTTTTGGCCAGTTGCGACTCCACATCCGCCTGCAGCCGGGTGACAATCACACCCAATTTGCGGAGCAGTTCGGGGACGAGACTATCGGTTTGGCCCAGCAGTGCCAGCAGCAGGTGTTCAGCCTCCAATTCCTGATGGGCATGCTCATGAGCCACTTGCTGGGCGGCCTGCACGGCCGCCTGTGACTTGATGGTTAAACGATCCATTTGCATACGTCACTGATAGCCCTGATGGCCATTTCGTCAAGTCAGCGATGCAACACCGCCTCCCGGGGAGACAAGCGGTCTCACTGGCACACCGGCACCCGTCAACCTGCTCGTTTGGGGATGAACCGGGGTTGGGATAACACCTGGGTGAGGGCTTCCCGGGCTGGTTGGTAATCCGGATCCACGCGCAGCGCGGCCTGGCACTGGGCAATGGCGGAATCAGTTTTTCCCGCCTCCACGTACAGGTTGGCCAGCATCAGGCGGATCGAGCAAAACTCCGGCTGCAGGTCCACCGCCTTTTCCAGGGCAGGAATGGCATCCCGCTTGCGTCCGTGTTCCTGCAACAGATTCCCCAAATTAAAGTGCAGCATCCAATCCTCCGGGTGACGTGCAATGGCGCGGCGATAGAGAGCGAGGCACTCCTCCAGATCAGCCGGGCTGAAAGCCGCCACCCGGGACTTCATGTGGCGCTGCAGGATGTCCATGCGCAGGGCCTGTTTGTGCATGCCTTGAAACAGGGGTTGGTTCAGCATGCGCACCATGGCCGTGCTGGTGGCCAAATCATCCCAGCGTGAGTACCCGATATCCTCCGCCACCGCCAAGGGAGTGGCGACCGGGCGGTTGGCGAGGGCTCCCGGCACCGGCAGACTCAGACTGTGGGCCACCTCGGGAAGAAGGACCCGGGCCAGCAGGTAATCGCCATCAAAACGCAAATGAACGTGCTCATGGAAAAGATTTGCCCCGGGCAGCGATAGGCGGCTCTGCGGGTGGGCGGCGAACGCCTTTTCGGCATCCACGAAAAACAGCCCCTGCTCCACGCGCTGGGCCATTTGCTGACGGATGACCTCGTTGAAACCGGTTTCAATCCGAAAAGCCAGGGCATCCCAATCCCGGGCCAGCAGGTAATGCTTCCGGGCCAGGTTGGTCAACCCCAGTCCTTCCTGGCAAAAGGCGAACCGATAATGCAGTTCGGCGTGGTGATCATCAATTTTGAGCGCCTCGCCGTATTTTTCACCGGCCAGGGCCCAGTTGCTACGATCCTCCTCCATCCCGCCCGCATCGTAAAGTGCCTGCCAGTCTTTCAGTTCCCCAGGGGACAGCCCGGTGCGGTGCAACGATCCCAAGGGGGGCTGGTCGGTGAGGTTGACCGCCACGGTCGATACCACACAGGGGACGCCCGCACGATGCGCAGCCGTGGTGATATCCGAAAGATTATCCGCAAAATTGCGGCGGATGGGCAGACGTTCCGGGGCGTCATAGGCAAGGCGATTCCTCTGAAAATATTCGTGATCCTGGCTGGTCTTTTCCGGCTTGTGCCAGTACTGCGTGGCCGCCATCAGCCACTGCCCGGTGCGCGTGCCTTTCATGGCCTCCATGGTGCGCAGCAGCCGGGGCCAGGCGGCTGGATTGAATTGGCCCGGACTCGGCGAATACAAGCCCACCACCTCATTGTTACCCATGTACACCACCAGGGCATCAGCCTCCTTGGCCAGGCACTCTCTGGCAATGACCCGGCTGACGTGCGAATTGATCCCCCGCATGGCCACGTTAACCACCTCGAATGAACGGTCCGGGTATTGCTGACGCAACAGGGACTCCAATACCCGGGGCAGACCGAAGGCCGGTGCCGGAGTGCCTTGCGCGGCGGAATCACCGATCACAAAGATCCGCATGGTCCCCGGGGGCTTGATACGGGCCAACCGACAGGG
>CAIYYI010000223.1 GCA_903930345.1 uncultured Verrucomicrobiota bacterium | reverse complement strand
GTAAGAGAAGTGAATGAAGACAATCAATGGTTATCATATGTTAATAGTAGGAACCGACCCCGGGGGTCGGTTCTTACTATTGACATATCATCATTCCACAGCACACCGTCTGACCCACCTCAGTCCTGGCCTACTCAGCCCTTGGCAAGGGCCTCACCTCCTGCAATACTCCCGCCCATGAAACACCAGCTCGTATTGGCGGGCCTCACCGCCTTGCTCACCCTCACCTCCGTCACGGCCCAAACCGCCACCCCCACCCAGCCACCTCCGGTTGCCGCCCCCAAGGCGCCCCCGCAAAAACCCGATGTCGCCGCCGTGAAATACAAAGGCACCAACGTGGACTCCGGCTTTCTTATCAACCATAGCAATTTCGTCAAAACCGCCCAGAGCGGCCAGGTGGACCTCCTCTTCCTCGGCGATTCCATCACGGCCGGTTGGCGCGGACAGAAAGCCATCTGGGAAAAGTCTTTCGGCACCTACAAACCTGCCAATTTCGGCATCGGCGGCGACCGCACCCAGCACGTCCTTTGGCGCATCACCAACGGCGAACTGGATGGCATCAAACCCAAAGCCGCCGTGCTCATGATCGGCACCAACAACTCCGGCAATGACGGCGCCGAGGCCATCGCCGACGGCGTCACCCGCATCGTGCAAACCATCCGCCAAAAAAGCCCGGCCACCAAAATCCTCCTGCTGGCCATCTTCCCGCGCGGTGAAAAGCCCAACCCCACCCGTGAAAAACTGAAACAGGTCAACGGCATTCTCGCCAAACTGGACGATGGCAAGAACATCCACTTCCTGGATATCGGTGATAAATTCCTCCAGCCCGATGGCCTGCTCACCAGGGAGATCATGCCGGACTTCCTGCATCTCTCCGCCAAGGGTTACCAGATCTGGGCCGACGCCACCAGTGACAAGGTCGCCGAGCTGATGAAGTGATCCGCTTTCTCTGCCACCCGGCGCGACCCCTTAACGGGTTGCGCCTTTTTTTTACCCAGATCTTGGCGGTCAGCCACCGGAGCCCAACTCCCCCACCCACGTCCACGCGCTCATCCCGAAATGCGCCTGGAATTTCCCTCTTAGCTCCTCCGCCTGCTTCACCCCGTGTGCCAGGGCAAAAGTCGTTGATCCGCTTCCCGACATCAGGGCGGCCACCGCGCCGTTTTCCCGCAGGAAATCCTGATACATCCCCAGGATCGGATACTTCCGCAAAGCGGGTGCTTCCAATGAATTATACAATTCCACCCCGGCCAGTTCTCCGCTGGCAAGCCGCTCCGCCACCGCCTGCGCCCGCCCGGGCCGCCCATGGAGTGCGGCCGGAAAGTTCGCCAGCTCCTTGTAGGCCCAAGCCGTCGAAATACCAAACCCGGGGTGAATCAGCAGAATCGCCACCCCCGCCAACGCTTTGAAGGGTGCCAACGGGGTGATCTGCTCCCCTCGTCCCGTCGCCAGGGCCGGTTGCGACTGCAGAAAAAATGGGATGTCCGAACCCAGCCCCGCCGCTATCGGATGCAATTGCCCCGGCGTCAATGGCTGGCCGAACAGCTCATTCAATCCCAGCAGGGCCGTGGCGGCGTTCCCGCTACCCCCGCCCAGACCCGCTGCCATCGGGATCCGTTTCTCCAAGTGGATGCGCACCCCGGCAGATATCCCCGCCGCCGCCAAAAAAGCCGTGGCCGCCCGGTGGACCAGGTTCCGCCCATCCACCGGCAATTCCGCCTCGTTGCACGTCAGCTCCACTCCCGTCCCCGCCTGCTCCAGCCGCAGCTCATCGTGCAGCGGCACCGGTTGCATCAGCGTCTCCAACTCGTGAAAACCATCCTCCCGCCGCCGCAGGATGTTCAGCACCAGATTGACTTTGCAGGGCGATTTTTTGCTCAAGGCCATGAAATCCCTCACGGAAAACAAAAAGGGCGCCAACACCTCAAAGATGCTGGCGCCCTGGTTGAAAATTCATCAGTTGTCAAACACCCGGAACCGGCTGCCCGGAACCATCGGGACCACATCCCCACCCGCAAAACCCAGCGAGATGTCCGGAGCGAACGTCTGGTCTTCCATCAGGCCCGGCTTGAAGCTGTCCGGATAGGAGGGCGCCATGTTGGGAAACAGTGGGTTCGGCGACAGCATGTACGCGATTTTCGGATTCGGATCGTAGCTCGGGAACGGGAAGGTCAGCACCTCGTAAGCCCCCACGAACGTCCGCGCCATGCTCCGGTTGAACCCGCGAAACACCCCGGTGGTGTACGCCGAGTCCGCCCCATCCCACAGGGCTGACTGCTCCACGGAACGCCGGATCTCACCCCCGCGGGCGAACTCCGTCATGTTCATGAAGCCCCGGCCCAGTTTCTTTTCCGGACCTGAACAGCCAACCAGCCCCAATGAGGCCACCGCCAGTAAAGTCAAAACAGCGCGAGTGAGACGCATAAATTTATGGGTTCAGCCTAGCCTCTCGGCCCGGCTTGTAAAGCCCGATTTCAAGGATTTTCCTGTTGCCTCCCCCGGCGCGGCATGGTAAGGGTTAGCCAATGTATTTGGGTAGGGCAGCAATATCAGCACTGGCTTTGGCCTTGACCGTGGGTGCCGCGCTCTCGGCCTCCGCCCAAGGTTACACCCCGTGCATTGAACGCCCCATGTTCCTGAGGCCCGATTTCGACAAGCCGAAATTGGCCAAACCGATGTTTGACCACCCCGACCTGGCAAAAGCGGACTTCGAAAAAACGAAAGCGACCAGACCGCAGTTCATGCCTTCCGAATTCGTGAAGCCCATTTTTGAACGACCCACGTTCGAAAACTGCAACCTGCGCACGGTTTACCAAAGCCCCAGCTATGCCATGTTGCAGAGGTTGCAAAGTCCGGTGACGGCGGGGACCAACACGACCGCCCAAGCCTCCCGCAGCCTCCGACAACTCGCTGGGGTCGCCCCCAAATCCGACCTGCGCCTGGCTTTTAAAGATCCTTTCCTTCAGGCCCTTCCGAGTCAGAAAGTCAATCCCAACGCCTACTCCATGGCCCCGCAGGCGCGGCCCACGGAAGATTGCTGCGGCGGTGGCCCGGCTCCCGAGGCCAACGGCCCCGTCATGGTCCCCGCCGCCCCGACCACCAAGCTTCGCTGATCCGCCTCCCTCCCCGCTCACGCAAACGTTTCCACCGTCAGGCCTGTCCGCGCCCGGATCACCCCGGCCATCGCGCCCAGTTCTTCCTCGCTCAACCGCGTGGCCCAGGCTTCCGGCGTGGGCCGCGCCACCGTGTAGGCATGCACGGCCTTGATCCGCGCCCCGCCCACCGCCAGCTCGTTCAGCCGGTCGCAGTACGCCATCAGCTCCGCCTCCGGCATCACCTCTCCCCGCACTTTCAGGAACAGGCTCTGGATGATGACCGTCCTCACCTGCGCCGTCCGCCGCACATTGCTGAGGATCCGCTCAAAACGCACGTAGCTGCGGTTCACCAGCCGGTAGTAAGCCTCGGTGCCCGCATCCAGCTTGGCCCACACCTCCCCCTGGTTCGCGTCCATGATCTCCAGCCCGCGCCGCACGGTCAGCTTGTCCAACCCCACCGCGTCGGTGATCAACACGATCCGCGCCTCGGCCAACCCCGCCTTTTGTTTGACCTCCGCCACCAGTTGCACGCACTCCGTGAAATTGGGGACCATGGTCGGCTCGCCATCGCCGCTGAAAGCGATATCCCGGACCTCCCGCGCCATCCACCCCGCCTCCCGAAAACGCGGATCGGCCGCCAGCCGCCCATCCCGCACCCAGGCCAGCATCTCCTCCAGTTCCGCCCGCAGCACCCCCAGGTCCAGCCTCCGCGTGCGCGCCGGGGTCATCCGGTCCACTTCGCAATAGACACAGTTGAAGTTGCACACCTTGTCCGGGTTCAGGTTCACCCCGATGGACAACCCCCGCGACCGCCGGGAGATCACGGGATAGACGTACAGAAAATCACCGTAATCCCGCCGGTGATCACGCACTGCGGCAAGGTCGGTGCTGATTTTGACCGGCTCGCTCATATGTCTCGCCTGACCTTCCCCCTCACATGCCCATGATCTGATAGCCGCAATCGACGTAAATCACCTGGCCAGTGATGGCCGCCGCCCCATCGCTGGCCAGAAACACCCCGGATGCCCCCAGTTCCTCGGGCACCACGTTGCGCCGCAGCGGCGAGTGGGCCTCGTAATGCCGCAGCATCTCCCCGAATCCGGAGATCCCCCGCGCCGCCAGCGTGTTCACCGGCCCGGCGCTGATGCAGTTGACGCGGATCCTCTGCGGACCCAGGTCCGAGGCCAGGTAGCGGGTGCTGGCTTCCAGCGCCGCCTTGGCCACCCCCATCACATTGTAATGGGGCACCACTTTCTCCGCCCCGTAATAGCTCATGGCCACAATGCTCCCGCCGTTCGTCATCAGCGGCATCGCCCCGCGCGCCAGCGCCACCAGCGAGTACGCGCTCACATCGTGCGCCACCCGGAAGGCTTCCCGACTGGTGTTCACAAACCGCCCCTCCAGCGCTTCCCGGGGCGCGAAGGCCACCGAGTGCAGCATCAGGTCCAGCCGCCCGAATTTCTCCCCCACCTGCTCAAACACCCGCTTGATGTCCTCGTCCCGCGTCACATCGCACGGCAGGATCAGCGTGTCCGCCCCGAACGTGGCCCCCAATTCCTCCACGTTCTCCTTCAGCCGCTCCCCCTGGTAGGTGAACGCCAGCCGGGCCCCTTCCCGGGCCCATGCCTGTGCGATCGCCCACGCGATTGACCGCTTGTTTGCCACGCCGAACACTATCCCGAGTTTGCCTTCCAATAATGCCATAGATTTAAATTCTTAATTTGAACAGGATGCCGCCCGAAGCCGGGCCAGGCAAGTCTCTAAACGCCTCATTGCCCTCGCCCGTACCGGCCATACAGCCGGTTTCCCAACGGCACCACCACCAGGGCGGTCACCACCCCCGCCACCACATCCACCACATAATGGTAGCGACCGTACACCGTGGCGATACATAATAGGAGCACCGCCGCCCGGTGGCCCCACCGTAGCGGCCGCAGATAAAGCCCTGTAAAGTACACCGTCGTCAGGGCCACTGCAACATGACTGCTCGGAAACGCTCCTCCCGGAGCTTCAAAGTGTTGATAGACAAACGCCATTAATTGATAAAACCAGGCCTGCTGCACCCGCTCCGGCCACCCCGGCAGGGCTCCCGCCAGACCGGCCAACCCACCGTTTCCCGGCTCATACGCCACGTACGGCCCCACCACCGGCAGGAAAATGAAGACCACAAAGCAGGCGTAAAAGACCAGGGATACCACCGTAATGTAATGCAAAAACTGCGCCCGGTCGCGTAAAAACAACGCCAATCCCACCCCGGCAATCATCAGGTAGTACGAAAAATAGCTGGCATACAGGATCTCGGCCACCCACCGGTGCGGCCACGCCTCCATCAGCCACAAACTTGGCTGGCTCCCCCAGAGCCACGCTTCCAACCGGAAAAAATGCCCATCCAAATACCCCGTCTGAAACAACTGGTTCAACGATCCGGTCTCCCGGTAAAACAAGCCGTACAGCGGAATGGGATAGTAGTGGCGCACAAACGACCACCCTTTCTCCGCCACCCGCCACCGCCCCTCCCCGACGATCAGCCCATGCACCAAACCCAGCAGCGCCAGATGCCCCGTCACCAACCACGGCCACCCGGGGGTGCTGCCATTGTGAAAGCACCCCACCAGCACCGCCACCAGTGCTGTGTACCCCTGCGTGGCCCAATCAATCAGCGCATACCGCCTCACAGCCAACCCTCCCGCCGATACCAAGCCGCCGTTTCCGCCCAACCGGTTGCCAAGTCGGTGAAACTCCCCTCGCCTGCCTGCTTGACTAACTTACTATTGTCACATACCCACCCGGGGGCCGCCAGTTCCGCGTATTTTTGGCGGCTGAGCACGTTCGCCCGCCCCGTTAGCCGTGAAATCACCTCCTGCCCCGCGCAGATGGGCCATAACACCCACACGGGCAATGGTATCTGTGTTGGTTTTCCCCCCATCACCCGGGCCGTCAGCTCCATCAGTTCACGGGCGGTTACCACTTCATAACCGGATGTGAAATACACTTGCCGCACGACCTGGGGGGACGCCAGCATTTGCACCGTTATCCGGGCCAGGTCTTGCACCTGCACCAGGCTCAACGCTTGCCGACCCCCTCCGAACACCGGCAAAAAACCCAACTTCACCGCCTGGAACAACCGCAGAAATTCCCGGTCCCGGGGACCATAGACGGCGGGCGGGCGCAACACCACCCAGTCCACCGGACAATGCTGCCGCACTTCCTCTTCGCCCGCCAGCTTGCTCCGCCCGTACACCGAGACCGGGCCGGGCGTCCGTTCCTCCGTGACCGGTGCCGCTGCGGTTCCCGGACCGCACGCCGCCAGGCTGGAAAGGTGGACCAATCGTTGCACCTGCTTCCCTCGCCTGCGGATGGCCTCCACCAGGTTGCGGGTTCCCATCTGGTTGACGTCAAAGAAGTCCTGCGCCCGCAAGGCCTTCACCAGCCCGGCACAGTGGATGACCTGGGTGATTCCCTCCAAAGCGGCATCCAGACTCGCCGGTTCCGTAACCGACCCCTCCGCCACGGGCAGATCAGGGTGTTGGCGCAAAAAAGACCGATCTGAACGGGGACGCAGCAAAGCCACCGTGGGCGTTCCCTGTTGGCGCAGAACATCCACCACCTGGCTCCCCACCAAACCGTTGGCTCCGGTAACAAGGACTTTCATGGCATCCGGCCTCGGCAATCACCGGGCGCACGAGGCGCGCCTACCGCACACCCAGTTCGCGCCCCACCCGCCCCATCTTGTCCAGGGCGAAATCAATCTGCGCATCGGTGTGCGTCGCCATCAGGCTGATCCGGATCAATTCCTCCCCGGGCGGCACTCCCGGCCACACCACCGGGTTCACAAAGATGCCCTCATCCTGCAACCGCTTGCAGAAGAGGAAGGTCTTCATCATGTCCCGGCAATACACGGGCAAAATCGGCGAGGCGGATTCCCCCAGCTCAAACCCCAGCGCCAGCAGCCCCTTCTTCATCCGCTCGGTGTTGTGCCACAGCCGCTGGATCCGCTCCGGCTCCGCCTGCATGATGCGCAGCGCGGCCTGCACGGCCGCCACGTTGGCCGGGCTCATGCTCGCGCTGAAAATCACCGCCCGCGAATGGTGCTTCAGATAGTCAATGGTCGCGGCATCCGACGCGATGAACCCGCCCAGGCTCGCCAGCGACTTCGAAAATGTCCCCATGATCAGGTGGACCTGGTCGGTCAGCCCAAAGTGGCTGGCCGTGCCCGCCCCCTTCTTCCCCAGCACCCCGATCGAATGGGCGTCATCCACCATCACCACCGCCCGGTGCGCCTGCGCCAGCCGACACACCTCCGGCAACTGGATGATATCCCCCTCCATGCTGAACACCCCGTCCACCACCACCAATTTCCCCGCCTCCTGGGGCAGGTGCTCCAGCCGGCTTTTCAGCCCCGCCATGTCGCGGTGCGAGAACCGGATGAATTTGCCCAGGGAGAGTTGGCACCCATCCACGATGCTGGCATGGTTGCTCTTGTCCCCCAGCACATAGTCATCCTTGCCCACCAGCGCGCTGATCACCCCCAGGTTCACCTGAAACCCGGTGCTGTACAGCAAAACCGCCTCCTTCCCCACCAGTTGCGCCAGCTCCTTCTCCAACTCCGTGTGGATCTTCAGGGTCCCGTTCAAAAATCGTGATCCGGCACAGCCCGTCCCGTACTTCTCCACGGCCTGCTTTGCCGCCTCTTTGATCTTCGGATGATTCGTCAGCCCCAGATAGCTGTTGGAGCCCAGCATCAACACCTTCCGCCCGTCGATCATCACCTCCGTGTCCTGGGCCGAGGTGATCGTCCGGAAATACGGGTAAAGCCCCGCCTGCCGCAACTTCTCCACCCGCTTGTACGCGTGGACCTTTTTCAATAGCGGCAACCTCGCCTGGTCCCCCTGGGCACCCTGGCTGGACGGCTGTTCCGCCCCGGTTTCCGGAGCCGACATCTTGGCATGACGATTCATAGTTACTTTGCGGGACGGAATCACCGTTGCGGCCCGACCTGCGGGCTCCACCCATCCGCATCCGCTGTCACTGCCTTGCGTTCAGCACACGATGTTAGACGGTCCCATCACTCTTCTATTAGAATGTCCCCGCAGCCTCAAGACAAGCCTGCTCTTCGTCAAGCGGGAAAAGCAGCCCCCTCCACCCGACTCCCCAGGCCCTTATCCCCCCCTCGGGGAAATCGCCCGCCACCAGCCGTTGTCGCAAAAAGGCCGACACGGAATCCCGCCACAACCACCGCGCCGCCGCCTCCACCCGAAGCGGCACCACTCCCTTGGGCAACTCCTCCAAATCCCCCTCCTTCCCCACTCCCGCCCCACATCGCCCCCACCTCACTGGCAACACTCGCCCCACTCCGCCACGCCCTTTCCCACTTTCAACCAATCCACCTTTTTCACAATTCATACGTTCCTCCAGTTTTACTGCTTGATTATATCGCATATTATGCATATTATGTGTGCAGTTTTACTGCAAATGAATACTCTCGGCAATCAAAAGGACGAAGTAAAGGCGAATTTATTTGCCAGGCGTATCTTGCTCTGTCGTCACCGCATGGGACTTAGTCAGAATGAGTTATCCGATAAGATTGGCGTTTCTCTTCGCACGGTGCAACTTTGGGAAGCGGGCACCAGCCTGCCTCAACCGAAGAAAATGCGCAAGTTAAGCGACGTCACCGGTCAACCGATTCCTTGGTTGCTGGGAGAGGGGCCGTTGGAGGCCACCACCACGCCCCCATCTGCCCCACTGGCGCTGATGGACAACCCGGTTGCTTTGCCCCCGAACGACGGATTACCCAGCGTGGCCATTATTGAATCCCTCTTATCGTCCGCCCCCAACGCCACCCGGCCCCAACCGGCCACGCAATTCTTTCCCCGTCGGGCTCCGGTGGTCAGTTGGGCCAAAGCGGGTGACGGCGGCAATTTTGGCGATTTATGCGCCCAAATCAACGAGTCGGTGGATACCGACTGTGCGGACACCAACGCCTACGCGCTGATCATTGAGGGGGACTCAATGATGCCTGAATTCAAACCCGGCGACCGCGTGGTCTTCATGCCGAACACCTCCCCGCAGAACGGCGATGTCGTCGTGGCGCGCCTGGAGCGGACCGGCGATGTCTTTTTCAAGATATTCCATCAGGCAGGGACCATTGGGGAGTTCGTGCGACTGACCAGTTACAACCCCGCCTATCCCCCGTTGGAATATCCGCTCATGGAATTCCGTTTCATCCATCCCATGCACAGCATGGTCCGTCGCCGCCGCCGTTGACGCACCGGGAGGGCACCGGAGATCAGCCCAAGATCTGCCGCAAGCCCAAGTTTACGCGCTGAACGACAAAGAACCCCTCCAAAACCATATGTGAATAGTAAGAACCGACCCCCGGGGTCGGTTCTTACTATTCACATATGCCCAAATTCCAAGCTTGCATCCAAAAGTCAAAAACCCCATGCAGTTGCCACGGTGAAACCGGTTTTGTTTTACATCAGCGGTCACGGGTATGGCCACGCGGTCCGCACCGCCGAAATCATGCGCGCCCTCGCCACCCGCCAGCCGGAGCGGCCCATCTTGGTGCGCTCCGCCGCGCCAAGCTGGCTGTTCCACAACCTGTGCGGCAACCGGGTCACCGCGTTCCCGGCGGAGACCGATCCCGGCATGGTGGAGGAGAGTCCTTTGTTGATGGATTGCCCCGCCACCCGGCAACGCCTGGCCGACTTCCTGCCCCGTGCGGCCGCCCTGCAAAAAATCGAGGCCGCCTGGGTGCGCACCCACCACGTGGCTCTCATCGTGGCGGATGCCCCCTGGCTGGCGGGGGAGATTGCCCAAGAGGCCGAGGTGCCCTGCGTGGCAGCCACCAACTTTCTTTGGGATTGGATCTACGAACCGCTGCTCGAGAACCACCCGCACCGCGCCAACCTGCTAGCACCGATCCAGGCGGGTTATCGCCTTTTCTCCCACTGGCTGCGCTATCCGTTTCACCATAATTCCCCCTGGCCAAGCCCAGTCACGGATATTCCCCTGGTGGTCGGACGACCGGAGCGCGATCCGGCCGAGCTGCGTCAGGAGCTGGGAGTAGCGGGGGAAACGCGGCCGCTGGTGTATCTGGCCTTGCGGGGAGGTCTGGCTCCGGCCACACTCCTCCAGGCCACCCGCCAGGCGCGTGATTTCTTGTTTCTCTCCGCTGACCCCCTCCCCCCGGAGGCACCCGCCAACCTGCGCCCCGCGCAGCTTAACCCCGGGTTGCGGTTCATTGACCTGATCAATGCAAGCGATCTGGTGGTGGGCAAACCGGGTTACGGGGTGGCCTCCGCGTGTGTCGCCTGCCAAAAACCGTTGCTGCATCCATTCCGGGCTGATTTCCGCGAGGACCAAGTGCTCATGGCCGGCATTGGCGCGCACACGGCGGTGCGGGAAATGCCCTTGGATGAGTTTGCCGCCGGACAATGGGCGGACCACCTGCGCGCCTTGCTTCGGACGCCTTCCCCGACCGCACCGCTGGCGTTGAACGGCGCGGAGGTGGGGGCGGAATTCCTGACCCGGCGACTGGCGGAGGGCTGATTGTTCACACCTGCTCGGGCATCACAAACGGGGCGCGGCACTCGCGCCGCAGCAGGGCGTTGGCCTCGCGGGCTCTCGGTCCGGTGAAGGCTTCCTCACCCGGCGACAACGTCAGCCACGGACCCAGCACCCCACGCGTCTGCCCCAGATCCACGCCGTGAACACCCAGGTGGCGACGGAACCGCTCAAAGGCTTCCAGCGCATCATTGTCCCCCATCAACGCCTCCAGCATGGCTGCCGGCTCAGCGGCGGTCCCCAACCGGTGGGAAATGTTGCCCAGGTGACACAACGCTGTGGAGAGATGCCCCTCCTCGATGTCGGTCTTCAAATCGGCGGTTTTCCGGCTGCGCACAGCTTGGATGAAATTGCTTTGCGGATCCACGCTGCCGGTGTTTTCAAATTTGCGGATGAGCGTCCCCTGATTGTCATAGGCGGAATCGCTCGTGAAATCAATCCAGCCGCCCTCACACTGAAAAATGACGTTGCAGTTGGCATCTTGGCCCTTGAAATGATTGCGCAGTTTCACCCCCCGGGTGGTGACGGCCTCGTAGGTGTCCATCACGCGCCCGCCCGGCTCGGTGGGCAAACCGCGCACCTCGAAGACCACCGGGGCAGAGGCGTAATCGTACAGCACCAGTTGCGAGTTGGGGGTTTCACCCGCGTCCTGGTAGCCAAAACGCCCCCCCAGGCTCATCACCCGGCGGGGCAGGCCGGTTTCACAGAGCATCCACCGGATCAGGTCCAGTTGGTGAGGACCGTTGTTGCCCAGCTCACCGCACCCGGTATTCCAGACCCAGTGCCAGTCGTAGTGCAGCTCCTTGCGGTCGATCGGCAGCTTCGCCGCCGGCCCGCACCACAGATCGTAGTCCAGCGTGTCGGGCACGTGGCCGTGTCCGGGCACCAGTCCGATGGATAGCCGGCGTTTGTGGCAGAAACCGCGCGCCACCTGAACTTTGCCCAAGGCCCCGGATTTGAGGAAAACCCGGGCCTCGTCATTGGCCCGATGCGAGCGCAGATCCAGGTCCCCCTGCACCACGCGCTGGTATTTGCGCGCGGCCCTCACCATCTGGCGGCCCTCCCAGATCGAGTGGCACACCGGTTTTTCCACGCACACGTCCTTGCCCGCCTGGCAAGCCCACACCGTCACCAGCGCGTGCCAGTGGTTGGGGGTGGCCGTGGAGATGGCGTCAATGTCCTTCCGTTCCAGCAGGCGGCGCACGTCCTGGCAGGCGTCCACCTTCACGCCCTTCGCCGCCAGGTCGCGCACGCCCTGATCCAGCACGGCGCGGTCAGCATCGCACAGCGCCACCAGCCGCACCCCTTTCATCTTCAGGTAATTGTTGATGTGCGTGCGGCCGTGGCCGCGAAAGCCGACCACTGCCACGCGCACCTCATCATTGGCGCTGCGGCTGGTGGAGAGCGAAAGCCCCCACGAGGCCAGGATTGCCGTCGAACCGGCGGTGCGGCGGAGGAAAACGCGGCGATGCATGGTCTTCATAAGGTGACAGCCGACTGGTGACCCCCTCACTATGCTCCGCCCTTCGTGGTGGTGCAAGGCTTCAAAAGGAAGCCGGCGGCGGCGGTCCGCAGCCAGGTAGCGGCGCTTCGATGTTGCAGTTTCAAAATACCTCCCAGCTTGGGCCAGCCGGCAAAAACCGGGGTTGTAACGGTTCCATGAATGGCGGTTTATCAGCCACCGGGTGAAAAAGGTGGAAATCCACGGCCAACAATGCTCTTATTCCAGCATTAGACTGATGATCATGAACCTAAAGCATCTTTTGCCCTTGTGCCTGGCCGCCGGCTTCGGCGCCCTCTCCGCCCCAGCGGCGGAACTGCGGGTGCCCGCCTTTGCCGCATACCTGGATCCCCAACCGGATGGCGCCCGCATCTCCTCCCGCAGCGGCATCTCGGGCTGGACCGACCCGCACCTGTCCGTGCTCTGGTTCGGCGAATTCAAGCAGGCGGGCCTGGTGACTGCGGCGGTGGAGCTGACCCTGCCCGAGAACACCCCCACCCGCCTGAGGCTCACCCTCAATGGCCAGGCCCGTCAGGCCACGGTCACCGGCCAGGGCACCAACGTCGTGACCGCCACCTTTGGCCGGTTCCAGGTGGCGACCGGTTACCAGCGCTGGGTGCTCACCTCGGACAATCCGGCGGGCCAGGATGCGGGGACGCTGCAGGGGTTGGTGCTGTCCGGGAATCCGGCCGAGACTGCCCATTTCAACCTCAAGCCGCGCCGCAACGCCGCCTCCGTCCACCTCGCCTACCCCGTGGCCAAGGACCAGAAAGTGGACGCCTTTTACTGCGAGATGACCGCCGTGGAGGAGCCGCTCTGGACCTACTACATGGCGTGCGGCTGGCACCGGGGCTATTTCGGGATGCAGGTCAACAGCCCCACCGAGCGCCGCATCATTTTCAGCGTCTGGGATAGTGGCGGCGAGGCGGTGGACCGCCAGAAGGTGCAGGCCGTGGACCGCGTCACCCTGGTGGCCAAGGGCGAGGGGGTGAACAGCGGCGACTTCGGCAACGAGGGCACCGGGGGGCACAGCCATCTGAAGTACCTGTGGAAAACCGGCGAAAGCCAGCGCTTCGTTGTCACCGCCCTGCCGGTCGATGCCACGCACACGGTTTATTCGGGATTTTATCGTCACCCCGAAACGAGGAAGTGGATCCTGATCTCCAGTTGGAGGGCCCCGAAGGAGGGCGGCTATCTGCGCGGCCTCTACAGCTTCAGCGAGAACTTTGGCGGCTCCAACGGGCACCTGCTCCGCAAGGCGCGCTACGGCAACCAATGGCTGCGCACCGCCGATGGCCAATGGCAGGAGGTCACCACCGCCACCTTCAGCCACGATCCCACCGGCAAAGAAGATCGCTTGGACCGCTTCATGGGCGTGGAACAGGGGGAATTCTTCCTTTCCCAGGGTGGCTTCGTGCCGGGGTATGTGAAGTTCGGCGAGCGATTCACGCGGCCAACCAGCGGCCAGCCGCCCCCGTTTCTGGACCTGCCGAAGTTGCCGCTCAATCCGTGATTCGGTGGGCCGGCGGTCCGGAGTCCGGGCGGCTCAGAAAACCTCCACGCACAGGCCGGTGGCTTCCCGCACCCGGCGGGCCAGGTGGGAGAGGTTTTTCAGCGGCAGGTGGGTGCACTCCTGGTGCGTCATGGGCCGCGTGGCCGAGTAGATCTGCACCATCGGAATCATCGCCCCTTCCTGCTTCAGCTCCACCAGACGGCGGCAGTACTGGTCCATCTCCTCCACCGGCGGCTCCTGATCGTTCAGCGCCGGCAGCATGGTCTGGATGATCACCGGCCGCTGCCGGGCCACGGCCAGGATGTTCGCCAGCACTTTCTCCAACTGCACCGGGGTCCGGTTGACGAGGTCCATGTGCCGTTGCGTGCCCGCGTCCAGCTTGGCCCAGATCTCATCCTGCGGGGTGAAGAGCGTCAACCCGCTCTGCACCTGGGGCAGGTCCAGGCCCGAGGCGTTGGTGATGAGCACGATCTTGAAAAACGGGAACGGGCCGATCGCCCGCAGATGCACCACCGCCTGCACCGCCTCCGCAAACTGGGGGCACAGCGTCGGTTCCCCATCGCCGCTCAGCGCCACATGGCGCAGCTCCAGCAGCTCGGCCGGCACCTTGCTGTAGAGCGGCAGCTCCCGCAGCCGTCCTTCGTGGACACCCCGCAGCGTTTGCTCCAACTCCATCGCCATCGCCTCCACGTTCAAAACGGTCTCTTTGCCCGGCACCCGCCGGTTGACCTCGCAGTAAAGGCAGTCAAAGTTGCACAGTTTGTCCGGGTTCATGTTCACCCCCACGGACAGGCCCCGGGCCCGCGGCGAGATCACCACATAGGCGAACCGGTTCTGGAGAAAATTGCGCGGCTGACCAAAGGGAGCCCGGCATCCCGGGCCTCCGAGCGGAACGGAGACCGGGCGTGACTCCTGGATTTGGCTGGCGTCTAGGGCATGCGACATGGCATCGCCGCCGGGGCTGGCGCGGTTGGCGACCAACCTCGAACGGTAACCTTACGCTAGGGATTGCCGGTCCCGGGCACTACACCGTCATTGGCAATCATTGCCCTTTTTTTGCGGTCCCCCGGCTGTCAGCCCCGGGCCCCACCCACGAAAAAAGGCGCCTGGAGGAGAGGCGCCTTTGGGGAATTGGCCGTCCGGACTCGCCGGACGGCCAAAGAAAGGGACTGCTGCTTAGTTGTACTTCAACGGGTCGAAGTAACGGTTGGCATAGGTGGTGATCATTTCCTTCAGCTTGGCATCCTTCACCTGTTCCACATGGCCGTCACACATGGTGATGTTCACCTTGCCGTTGTGCGTCACATGCTGCACCTTGTTGGCGGAGGATCCAGTGCCCGGTGTAAAGGCGGATTCTTTCATGGAATCGGGCGATTCCTGCACCAACATCACCTTTTCCACCGGCTTGACGATGGCGGTGGCTTTGCAGCCCGGCTTGGTGACTTTGTTCTGGCCGGGATTGAACCACTTGTTCATGGAGAAATTCACGCGCAACACCTCACCCTTTACCCCGGTGCTGGGGCAACGATACACGGGGAAGGTTTGCTTGTAGCCGGTGAAGTAACCCACGGTGGATTTCTTTCCGCCCGTCACATAGGGAAACACCGAGCCGCACTCGGCATGGATGGCGTAGTTGTCGGCGTTGCTCAGGTACTGCGAGTCCGGCACCGCGTTTCCCGGCGCGGCCGCGTCCCCGGGGCCGCCCGGGGCAAAAACCTGATCCTGCCCTAAAGTTCTCCCTTCGTTGGCACTTTGCGGAGGCCAGGGCATGAGATCCTGGTTTTCATCCACATACAGCAGGACGCCCAAGGCAATCTGGCGTTCGTTGCTCTTACAGGTGGTGCCACGGGCCTGTTCCTTGGCCTTGGCCAGGGCCGGCAGCAACAAGGCCGCCAAAATGGCGATGATCGCGATCACGACCAGCAGCTCAATCAGGGTGAAACCACTCGGGCGGTTTCGAAAACTGGGACTCATGCGTTTCATAGTTTCTTTGGTTAAAAGTGTTTGGCTTAGCTGAGGTTCTTTATAATGGTTTTTCTTTCGCATGACAAGTGTGCGTTTGTGTGCACAGGCTGACTTGTGTTTGTATCCAGCTTGTAATTACTTGATTATCAAAGTTTTGAAATATTCAATTATTTTATAATTTCGTGCTGCCCCCCGCCTGTTTCCAGTCTGCCGCCGGATTTCACCTTGACCGGGTGCGGAATCCCGGTATGAATGCCGACTCCATTTTTTCAGTCTGATACAACAACGCAGCCCAAGGGCTTCCCGGAAAATAATACTATGAAAAAGACCCTGTTCTCCGCCCTGCTGGTCACCTCGCTGGCCTTTGGTGCCACCGCCGCTGATGCGAAAAAGCTCCTCGTGGTCACCGTCACCACCGGCTTCCGCCACAGCTCCATTCCCACCGCCGAGAAAATCATCGCCAAGCTCGGCCAGGAGAGCGGCGCCTACACCATCGATCTGGTCCAGCAGCCCCCCAACAAACCCAACGCCCCCAAGAAGCCCCAAAACCCCACGCCGGAGGACGAGGCCAAATTCAAGGAGGCCAACGAGAAATACAAGGCGGAGGACGCCGCCTGGCAGGCCCAGGTGAAAATCGTGCTCACCGCCCTGAGCGCCGAGGGCCTGAAAAAATATGACGGCGTCGTCTTCGCCAACACCACCGGCGATCTCCCGCTGCCTGACCGCCAGGCCTTCCTGGATTGGATCAAGGCCGGCCACGCCTTTGTGGGCATGCACTCCGCCACTGACACCTTCCACGGGTTCCGCCCCTACATTGAGATGATCGGCGGGGAATTCCAGAGCCATGGCGCCCAGGCCACCGTCGATTGCGCCAATGAAAGTCCCAAGCACCCCTGCTGCGCCCACCTCAGCCAGACTTTCACGGTGTATGACGAGATTTACCTGATGAAGAACTTTGATCGCGCCAATGTGCAACCCCTCCTCGGCCTCGACAAGGAGCCCAACAAGAAGACCCCCGGCTATTTCCCGGTCGCCTGGTGCAAGGATTTCGGCCAGGGCAAAGTGTTCTACACCTCCCTCGGCCATCGCGAGGACATGTGGGATACCGAGACCCCGGCCGGTTTCAAACGCATGAACTCGGTGGAGGTCGCCAAGGCCTACCAGCAGCACATCCTCGGCGGTATCAAGTGGGCCCTCGGCCTGGAAAAAGCCAAGTAAGCCAGCCCCACCCGTCCGTCGCCCTTTTGACCCTGCGGCCCCCGGCCGCAGGGTCAACCAAGGGTGGTGAGAGGACAAAAAATGTGTAGCCCGCCCCGCCTGCCGCCCGTCATGATCAGCCGATTAAGCGCATGAGCCAAGTGTACGACACCGCCGCTGAGGTGACCCGCCGGGATTTCCTGGTGCGGGGCGGTTCGTTGGCCACGGTCATGGGCCTGTTGGGCGGGGTGGAACTGCGCGCGGCCGATCTCGCCCCCGCCACCGAGCCCTCCCGCAAAAGCAGCCCCCCGGTCAAACTGGGCGTGATCGGCCTGGGCCTCCACGGCCGCGACATCGTCAACACTCTGGGCCGCCTGCCCAACGCGCCGGTGGTCGCCGTTTGCGACCATTACGAGCCGATGATCAAGCGCGCGCGGGAATCCGCCCCGAACGCCCAGGCGTTTGCGGATTACCGGCAGCTCCTGGCCATCCAAGAGGTGGAGGCCGTGGTCGTCGCCACCCCCTCGCACCAGCACACGGCCATCGTGCTGGCGGCCCTGCAGGCCGGCAAACACGTCTATTGCGAGGCTCCGCTGGCCACCACCACCGAGGATGCCCGGGCCATCGCCCGCGCCGCCCGCGACCATTTCCAATTGAATTTCCAGGCCGGACTGCACTGGCGGTCCGACCGCCAGCGCCAGTTCACCGCCAATCTGCTCCAGACCGGCGTCACCGGCAAAACCATCAAGGCCCGCGCCCAGTTCCACAAGAAGCAATCCTGGGCCCGCACCTCCCCCAATCCGGACCGCGAAAAGGAGGTCAACTGGCGGCTGCGCCGGGAATCCTCCGCCGGCATCCTGGGCGAGCTGGGCATCCACTCCTTGGACACCCTCGTCTGGTTCCTCCAGGAAATGCCGCAGGCCGTCAGCGGGTTTGGCTCGCTGATGCTGCACACGGATGGGCGCGAGGTGCCGGACACCGTCCAGGCGGTCTTTGAGTTCCCCGGCGGCGCGCTGCTCAGCTATGAGGGCTCCCTCGGCAACTCCTTCGAGGCCGAGCACGAAATCCTGTACGGCGCGGATGCCGCCATCCTGCTGCGCGGGCAGCAGGGGTGGCTGTTCAAGGAGCCGGATGCCCCGCTCCTTGGTTGGGAGGCGCATGCCAAAAAAGAGGATTTTTACTCGGACACCGGCATTGTCCTCCGGGCGGACGCCACCCGGCTGGCCAAGGCGGCGGGCGACCTGACCGCCCCCCCTCCGGCCTGGCCCACGCCGCTGCAGCAGGCCTTGGAGGCTTTTGTCTATAACAGCGACCTCGTCAAATCCGCCGTGGAGGACTTCAAAGCCTCCTTCACCAGCGCGGATGCCAGGGCGCTGCGCGATTTTCTCAGCACTGAAGTCAAGAACAAGCTCCCGGCCGCCACCTGCCTGGAAGGGTATGTGGCCACCGTGCTGGCCATCAAGGCCAACGAGGCGGTGCTCAAGGGGCAGAAACTGGCCCTGGGCAGGGAGTTGTTCCAAGTCTGAGTCTGAACCACTGCAAACCAACACCACAAACGCAATCCCCGAACCCTATGAAGAACCAATTCCCCTGGATCAACCGCAACCTGGCCTTCGCCACCGCCCTTCTGGTGGCCGGCGCCGCCCAGGCTCAGGAACTGCTGCATTTCGAAGCCCAGGTCGGCAGCAAGATCCGCTACGAGGGCACCTCCACCATCCATGATTGGTACGCCGAGGGCGCCATCATCAGCGGCTCCGTCCAAATCGACCCCGCGTTTCCGCTCGACCCCGCCACCAAGCCGCCCCTCGGCAAGATCAACATGAAGGCCGCCGTCACCATCCCGGTGCGCACCCTGAAAAGCTCCAGCAAGAAACCCATGGATATCATCATGTACGACTACATGAAGATGGAGCAGTTTCCCAAGATTGAGTACAAGCTCACCGAGATGACCCT
>CAIYYI010000222.1 GCA_903930345.1 uncultured Verrucomicrobiota bacterium | reverse complement strand
TCAGCAACACTGTAGCCTCGTGAAGCGTGTTGCCGTCATTCTTGAAGCGATCCTCGGAATATCAATGAACATAACCCTAATCCTGTTGCTCGCCGCCTCTGTGACGCTGTCTGCACAGGAGTTCCTGACGCAGCCCCGGGTTGTGCAAGAGACGCGCGGCTACAACTCGTGGCCAATGATTCAGGCCATCGGAGCGAAGCTGGTCTGCGTTTACAGCCGGGGCACGGGGCATACGATTGGTGAGGACGCGCGCGCCGTTTACGCACGCACCTCCACGGACGGCGGAAGAACGTGGACGACGGAAACGGTCGTCGCGAACACGCCAGGTTACGGCGATGTCGCAGTCGGCAAGGGGCTGGATTCCACGGGGGCGATGCTTCTTTGGGTGCGTCGCGTGGGGAAAGGGCGGCACCACGACCTTTACCGCACCACGGATGGCCTGACGTACACGCTCTTGGCGACGCCAAAGCTCGCCGTGAGCCCCATGCAGATCACCGACGTCTTCAGGGTTCCCACGGTCGGGCTCATGGCGCTATGGTTCGCGGGAGACTATGGGGATAAGCCGAATAATGCGTGGGGCACCCTGATCAGCAGCGACAACGGCGCGACCTGGACCCAAAACCCGATGGAGTCCGGACTGAGCAAGGCGCAGTGGCCGACCGAACCGGCCGCAGTTTATCTCGGCGAGGGCAGGATTCTGGCCATCGCAAGGACCGAGGTGAATGGCACCCAATTCCAGCTAACCTCGACCGACTACGGCAAGACGTGGATGCGGACCCCCACCAACATCGGCGATGTCATGGCGTCCACACCGAGCCTGATCTTGGACGCCAATACCGGCTTGCTGAGCAACTATTACTTTCATCGAGGCGCGGGCGTGCTCCGGCGACGGATCGTCGCTCCGAAGCGCGTGTTCAGCGGACCGATCAACTGGCCGGCTTCCGAACCAGTCGCCGAAGGGAGCAAGGTCCCCTTCGATGCAGGCAACGCCAACGCCACCGTGATCGGGGACACGCACTATGTTACCTTTTACTCTGGCAAGGCTCCTGACACGAGCGTCCTATTGGCTGTGCTCCCGGCGCCGACGGCTGGCAATTCGGCGCACAATCCCTCACGTCCCGGAGGGTCGCAGAAGCTCCCAAAACCATGATTGCAACGCATAACCTATTGGCCACCAGTGGACGCCGGGATAACGCTGCAGTTGCAGGTCCGATACCAAAGGACCAGTGCCACTGAGGCTGGGCGTTGCCCATTCGGCCATGCGTACCGCTCTCATCACATTAGCAGCAATCGCACTGGCACTATTTGCGCTTTGCGAAGTTGGCCTGGCTTACCCCGTTGCATGGTGGCTTTACCTCT
This sequence comes from uncultured Verrucomicrobiota bacterium, assembly GCA_903930345.1. GTDB lineage: Bacteria > Verrucomicrobiota > Verrucomicrobiia > Limisphaerales > CAIYYI01 > CAIYYI01. Next base: position 7,089 of record CAIYYI010000222.1, on the reverse strand, counting down.
GCGTTGCCGCTGTGTTCGCCGCCGGACTCATTCGGCCAGTATCCGCTCGTAGTCAGCTTGCTCGCATTGGAGCGCTTGTCGGCGTCATCGCTGTCATCGCGACTCTTTACACAGTAGAGTGGACGAGCCGGAAACCGTTCCTTCGCGACCTTGACCAGATACGTGTCGGCATGACCGAGGCAGAGGTTCGCCAGATCATGGGCCGCTACATGGAGGGCTCTGGGTGGCCAACCATTCCCGGCAGTTCCACAAATGCACCGGGCACACTCAAGATCGTCGGAGGCGATTCGCAGTATTCCACTGAGACTTCCCCGTCGGGTCAGATGGTCATTCGTGGTTCATTGGTTTTTCGTCATTCCAACGACGGAGCATTCAATTCTGATTGGGGCATCATTTCGCTTTCGAGCGGCAGGGTGGTGAACGTGGAGTTCAGTCCAGATTGAGGATGAGAGACGAGAGAACTAACCCTGAAGGGTGTATGGCTACGGATCCCGCGCAGCGGGAGGAGCCAGCAAATAGGTCCTTGTTTGAACAAGCCCGGCGAGCCCGGATTTGAGGGGAGCGGACCTTGGTGGGTTCGTGGTCAGGGGGCAGGGGTTGGTTTGCCATTGCCTGAAACCGGGGGATGTTTACAAGCGAATGGGTGACAAGCGAATAAAAGCCAAGCCTTGCCATTGCGGGATGCCCTCGCCAATATCAGTGTCCTAATGAAATCACTGCCGCCGGTAACGACGAGCGAAAGGCTCGTCGAATATTGCTGCCAGTCTGCTTAAGCGTATGCACGTTATGCTTGCAATGGCAGGTTTGGCAGAAGCGACAATTTACTTTGGGTTGCTGATTATCTATGGTGGCTTTTGGACCGTGGCTGGTTTGTTGGCATGGTCCTGGTGGAAGCGGTCATTGACCGCAGTAATTATTGGTCTCTCGATTATGTTGGTTGTCGGGTTATTGCTTCAGCCATGGAACGTATCCAATCCACCAACATCCAACGACCCAGACGAGGCATATTGGATTGGTCGGTTTCGGACAGCTTCCGTGATTTGGACACTCCTTTTAGTTGTGACTGCACCTTGTTTGATCAGAGTGATTCGACACCAGCGATTCAACACTGACGCCCAATCCTGTGCTGAAGCAAACGGCGAGGGGCCATCGAGGTTATAAACGGCGCGCTTCGTGACTGCCGGTGCCGGGCTTGGGTCGTTCACCCAGCCATTAAACGCCACATTCCAATCTTGATGATTTAGCCCGGGTGTGCATTATTGAGACATGCCCCTATGAAACCAACACCCCACCTCCTCTGCCTCGCCACTCTTGTATGCTCCATGACAAGGGCTTCCGTGGCAGGCGGAGCACCGCAACAGGCCGTTGATATAGGTGCCATCAAGGACAAAGTAAACATCAGGCTTGGCCAGGAGCTTCGCATTCAATTTGAAGCGGACGGCGACCGGCTTCGGCACCCCAAGAGGGTGGAGCAGGCGGGCGACGGCAAAGCGACCATCCAGATAAAGCTCCAGGTGACCGACGCAACGCCGGTTCCAGCTCGCGGGGTGCCGACGCGGCCATTTCTCGTGGTATCGAATGGCTTTGAGAAGCCGCTACGCTATCGCGCCCTGGCACGGCTCAAAGGCAGCAGGGAGTATTTCCAGATCAGCGCTGGAGCGGAGCCTGTCGACCCTGGCGAACAGACACTCAAGTGCTGGGAGAGCGGTTCGCTGGTCGAAGAGGTCGTCCTCTACCAATTCGCACTTTCCCCAAACCCAACCAGGTGAGAAGGCGCAAGCCGCAGATGCGCCCCGGGCAGAAAAAGCCTGACGGACTCGGATTTGACGAGAGTGGACCTGATTGACCCTATGGACTTTTGGAGACATAGGGCAAATCAAGGAAGCGACTTGCCGTCGGTTCGCCTTGCCGATTGACGAGCGCAGCCCTTCTATTGTAGCCTTTTTTGCTGCTACGATTATGAAAGCTATACAACCCAACAGAGCGATCCGGGTGCTCCGGAAAACCATCGGGCTGACGCAGGCGGAATTTGCGGAGATGCTCGGGGTGTCAAAGGATGCGGTGGTGAGCTGGGAGACGGGCCGGAACGAGCTCTCGGCAACGTTTGCGCGGCGCATCGCGCTGGTGACAGGGGTGGACGGGCACCTGCTGCGAATCGGGGTCAGCGAGCCGATCAGCCAGTCGGCGGACGGCCATGTCTATACGAAGGAGGACTTCGAGGATCACCAGCGGAAGGAGTGGAGCAGCACGGAGGAGGCGCAGGCGGAGCGGCTGGCGCGGTGCCAGGACACGCTGGAGCTGCTATTCCGGGCCGCCGCGCGACCGGACGGAGAGCCACCCCGGCAGCGGCTGCCGGGGGTGATGGATTCCTTCATCCAATGGTGTGAGAGCGCGCGGGAGGATTTCAACCTGGGATCGGCCATTGACGAGCAGCTTGCGCAGCGGCGCTTCCGCGCAGGGATGACGCAGGAGTACCGGGACTGGCGGGCGATGGCACGGGGCAACCCAGAGGGACTGAAGGCGGCGGGATACCAGGATGACCCGAGCCGGGGGGGGAAGGAGCAACTGCGGCTGGATCTGGTGCTGGAGCCGGGCTGGACCCCGGGGCGGAGCATGAAGCCACCCCAGCCGGCCCTGATGGTATTGGCCGCGCCCGAAGCACAAACCGGCGGGGCGCCGAAATAAGCCCTCTAAAGAAGCGGAATTCAAAGCTCGGAGAGCCCCGCCCCGACAGCGATGCCCCCGGGGCAAGCGCCGGGCATTGAAAGTTTTCCGGTAAAGGCAGCCCGGCAGCGCACATACCTCCATTGATGCCAGATGAAATCAAAGCCCAGGCACCCCGGCCCGCGCTGCCCCCCGAGCGGCAGGAGGAGCTGGTGCGGCTGCTCAATGGCGCGCATGCGCTGCTGCTGCGGTACGTGATGTCACTGGTGGCAAACCGGCACGATGCCGAGGATGTGATGCAGAGGGCCAGCGTGGTGATGTGGCGGCGGTTTGACACCTTTGAAACCGGCACCGACTTCATCGCCTGGGCCACAACCGTGGCGTTCTATGAGGTCCGGAATTTCCAGCGTGCGACCGGCCGCTCACGGCTGGAGTTCGATGACGACCTGATGCAGACCCTCGCCGCTGAGCGCGCGCAGCAGGTGCGGCAGTGGTCCCCGCGCCTGGACGCGCTGGAGATTTGCGTTGAAAAGCTGGAGCCGGCGCAGCGGGCGCTCGTGGAGGCCATCTACACCGAGGGCATCGAGGTGGCCGAAATGGCGCGCCAGCAAGGGCGCGCCGCACAGACGATCTACAACCAACTCAACTTCATCCGCCGGGCGCTTGCCGTGTGCGTGCAACGGAGGATGGCGGAGGCAGCAGGATGAATGACCCGGCCCACCAGGAATGGCACCGCCTGTTCAGCGCCGCGCTGAATGGCGGAATGAGCGCAGCGGAGAAACAGGAGCTCGCCGCCCTGCTCAAAGCAAGCGCCGAAGCGCGCCAGCTCTGGTTCCTCTACCATGACAACGAGTGCGGGCTGGCTGAATTAAAACAGCCGGCCGCAAGCAGGGCCACGGGCCACGGCAGGCCGACAGCGGTCATCGCAGAACCCCAGCGGGCCACCCCGCGCTGGTACTCGTGGCGCCCGCTCACCGCGGCGGCAGCGGGATTGGCCATCGGCCTGTTCAGCGCGTCCATGGTGTTTGCCTACGGGATGCCTAAAGCCGTGCACCGGGCGCTGGCGCTGGCGAACGCCGGCTTTGAGGAACGGGTGGCACCGCTGCCCGATGGCATCCCGGTGCGCTACGGGGTATGGAGCGGCGATTTTGCCGAGCTGACAGGCGAGCAGCAGGGAATCGTGCCCCGCGAGGGCAAACAGATGTTCCGCTTTCTGCGATCCGACTCGAAGCAAGTCTCCGGCGGCCCCCCCTTCAACGGCAACATCTACCAACTCATCGACGCACGGATCTGGCACGAGGAGATCAGGAGCGGAACGGCGGTGGTCGATTGGTCAGCCTGGTTCAACTGCGTGCGCGAGGATCCGAAGGCTCCGTCAAAATATGAAGCCAGCGTGTGGGCCTTTGCCGGCGACCCATCGTTCGTGCGGAAAAACTGGGAGGAGAAGCTGCACCAGGAGCTGGCCTACAGCTCATGGAGAATCGTAGCCGATGCCGATCCGCAGAGCTGGCAGCGCATTGCGGGCAGCATCATTGTGCCGCCGGACACAGATTTTCTGGTGATCGAACTGAAGGTGCTCCCGGAGAAACCGGCTCCCGTGAACGGGGCGGCCACCTTTGCCGGTCACTACGTGGACGATGTTCGACTGATCCTGCGCACCCACGCACGCCAGCAGGCGGCACAGCTGAAGCACACCCGGCAGTGAAGTTTTCCAACCCTTACAAATCCCAGTAAGCCCACACCCCCATGCCTCTTCCTCATCACCGTCCGTCTCCCCGGAAATCCTCCGCGTTCCTCGCGCTCGCGTTGGCCGTCTTCGCCCCCGTGGCCGCCCGGGCAGCCGCCATCGGCGTTTTCGACAGCGCGTCAGACATCGGCAAGATCGATCTGAAGGGCTCAACGGAGTATCTCGCCGACAAGGCAACATACCGCATCACCGGCAGCGGGAAGAACATCTGGTTCACGGAGGATGCATGCCAGTTCGTGTGGAAGAAGATGTCCGGCGACCTGGTATTCAGCATGGAGGCGGGCTGGGAGGCCGAAGGCAAGGAGCCGCACCGCAAGGCCTGCGCGATGGTGCGCCAGACGCTGGACGCGGATTCGCCTTACCTGGATGTGGCGGTGCATGGCGACGGCCTGATCGAAATGCAATACCGCACGGAAAAAGGCGGGCCGACCCTGGCCGCGAGGACACCCATCCAAGCGCCCGCGACCGTGAAACTGGAGCGCGACGGTGAGGTGTTCACCGTCTCCGTTGCCAAAGGCGGCGGGCTTTTCCAGCCGGTTGGCGCGGTGTCGCTCAGGCTGCCCGATCCCGTCTATGCGGGCCTGGCGGTCAGCGCCCACAACGCCACCAACCGGGAGACGGCGCTCATCACCAACGTGACGCTGAAGAATCGGGTGGCGGCAGAAGGCGAAAAGCGGGTGCGGGAGACCAGCCTGGAGACGCTGGCCATCGAAACCGGTGAACGCAGGCTCATTTACCGCGACATGACGTTATTCGAGGCCCCCAACTGGTCGCGCGACGGAAAGCTCTTTTACTTCAACCGGGCGGGCGGCATCTGGACGCTGCCTGTGGCAGGCGGCGAGCCAAAGCAGCTCGACACCGGAGCGGCGCAGAAAAACAACAATGACCACGGGCTGTCGTTTGATGGGCAATGGCTCGCCCTCAGCTCGGGCACGGGAGAAAACGGATCAAAAATCTACGTGGTGCCCGCAACCGGCGGGGAAGCGCGCGAAGTCACGCCGAACGGACCGTCCTACTGGCATGGCTGGTCACCGGACGGCAAGACCCTGGCGTATTGCGCGAAGCGGAACGGGAACTTCGATGTGTACACCATCCCCACGGCGGGCGGCGAGGAAAAGCGGCTCACGGATGCCGAAGGGCTGGACGACGGCCCCGAGTACACCGCGGATGGCAGCAAGATCTATTTCCAGTCGGAACGCACCGGCGGCGTACCGAAGATCTGGCGCATGAATCCCGACGGGAGCGGGCAGGAGCAGGTCACCTCCGACGAGAACTATGCGGACTGGTTTCCGCATCCATCACCGGATGGCAAATGGATTGCCTTCCTCTCGTATGACCGGGGCGTGAAGGGGCATCCCGCCAACCAGAACGTCCTGCTGCGCCTCCTGCCGATGGGCGGCGGCAAGCCGAAGGTGATCGCCACCCTCTTTGGCGGCCAGGGCACCATGAACGTCCCCTCCTGGTCGCCGGACAGCAAGCAGATCGCCTTTGTCAGCTACCGCCAGGTGCTCGCGTCCGCAGCGGAAGGCAAAGCGCAGGCGCAGGGAGGGTACCAGGGAAAACCGTTTCAAGGGCGGGCGCAGCCGATCCCCGGGCGGCTGGAGTGCGAGCTTTACGATGAAGGCGGGGAGGGAGTGGCGTACCACGAAACCGACGGCCGCAACCACGGGAGCGGCGAACTCAACAAAGGAGCGAGCGAGCGGGACAATTTCCGCAAGGAGGAGAGCGTTGACTTGAGCTACACGAAGGACGGCTGGGACAACAGCGAATTCAACCGTACCCCCCAGGAGCTGGGGCGCTTCTACCTGGGCTGGACGGCCACCAATGAGTGGATCCGCTACACGGTTGACATCGCCAAAGCCGGGCTCTACTCGCTCGACGTAATGTACACCTCGCGCTACGACGGGGGAATCCTGCTGGAGTGCGATGAACGCGCGGCCGGCGATCCAGTGCGCCTCGCCTCCACGGCAGATGCCCGCGACGAACGGCGCAACTGGCATCACTGGAATCACCACGCACAAACGAACGCCGTATCCCTGCCCGCCGGCCGCCATGTGCTCACGATCAAAATCCTGGAGCCAGGAAACCTGAACCTTGATCGGATTGATTTCACCCCCGCGCCCTAGGTGGCGCACCAAACCAAAAAACCAAAACCGCGGCCGCTCTTCCCAATGATTCCGCTGAACACACGCCCGTCCACCCTGGGCCAGGTTTTACTCGGGTGCGCCCTGGCATGGCTTTGCCTGGGGACCACCGCCGCCCCAGGTATGGCTGCTGATCCGCTGCCGTACCGGAATCCGAAGCTGGACGTCGAAGCCCGTATCCGCGATCTACTGCCTCGCATGACCCTGGAGGAAAAGGCCGCCCAGCTGAACCTCTGGCCGAACCTCGCGGAGCTGCTGAAGCACAAATCCATCGCCGACGACATCAAGCTCACCCTGCAGCAGATCACGAACGGCGTCGGAGCCATAGAATATGACACCAAGCTCCCGGCTGAGGACTTCGCCACCTTTCACACCGCGGTGCAGCGGTTTCTGAGTGAAAACACCCGCCTGGGCATTCCGGCCCTTTTCGACGGCGAAGCGTGCCACGGCTTCGTGGGCACCAACGCCACGGTTTTGCCCGTGCCGCTCACCCTGGCCAGCACCTGGGACCCCGAGCTGGTGGAGCGGGCCTTC
>CAIYYI010000221.1 GCA_903930345.1 uncultured Verrucomicrobiota bacterium | reverse complement strand
GTGCAGGTCAACGACAACGTCGGGACCGCGCAGAAAGGGTCGATGAAGGCCGTGCCCGGGTCGGGCATCGCGAGCATGTCGGAGGCCTCGATGCTCTTCCATCCGCGGATGGAGGAGCCGTCGAAACCGAAGCCTTCGGAGAAGACTTCGTCCGTCAGTTCGCCGACGGGGACGCTGAAGTGCTGCCAGGTGCCGAAAGTATCGACGAATTTGACATCGATCATCCGAGCCCCGGATTTCTTTGCGAGTTCGATTACGCTCTTGGGGGTATTTTTTGACATACTAACTTGTCCTGTGTTGGTTTTCTTTTGGTTGCCATTAACAGCTCAAACACTGCGCCAAGGGTGACTCCCAGGCCACCATTATTGGCGCAGTGCAGAGCAAACTCTTACTTTCAGCCGTGGTATCCCTCTTCACCGTGTTCGGTGAGGTCCAGACCGATGGTTTCAACTTCCTCGGAAACCCGCAGACCGACCACTGCCTTGACGATGTAAGCGATGACCACCGTGCCAACAACGGCCAGGGCGAGGGTCAGGCCAATGGCCTTGAGTTGTTCAAGCCAGAGGGTTTTACCGACGATATCCTTAAGGTTGACCGCCAGGTTCGCGTTGGCGTCCACCGTGGCGAGGAAGCCGGTCAGCAAGGCTCCGAGCGTGCCGCCCACGGCGTGCACGCCGAAGGTGTCAAGCGCGTCATCATACCCGAACCAAGCCTTGAACTTGTAAACCGCCAAGAAGGGAATCAGACCCGCCGCCACCCCGATGATCACCGAACCCGTGGAAGTGATGAAACCCGTGGCGGGCGTCACGACAACCAGGCCAGCCACCGCCCCGGAGCAGAAACCCAGCACGCTCGGCTTACCTTTGAGGAGATATTCCGCCATGGCCCACACGAAGGAGGCAACCGCCGTGGCGATCGTTGTGGTCATGAACGCATTGGCAGCAATGCCGTCCGCAGCCAGCGCGCTGCCGGCGTTGAACCCGTACCAGCCCACCCAGAGCATGCCGGTGCCCACCATACAGAGGACCATGCTGTGCGGCGGCATCGGCTCCTTGGGAAAGCCCAATCGCTTGCCCAGAATGATGCAGAGAATCAGGGCGGACCAACCCGAGGACATGTGAACCACCGTGCCACCGGCAAAGTCGATGGCCTTGATCTTCGCAGCCGCATTCCAGACACCGTTCATGTAACCATCAATGCCCCACACCATGTGGGCCAGGGGGAAATACACCACAAACATCCACAGGGTCACAAAGAGCATGATGGCAGAAAACTTCATGCGCTCCGCAATGGCACCGATCATCAGTGCCGGGGTGATGATGGCGAACATCAATTGGTACATCGAAAACACGTTGTGGGAGACCCAGTAAGCGTAATTGGTGTTGGGATTCGAATCGACCCCCTTGAGGAAGGCGTATGACAGATTCCCAATGAAGGTGGCGGAATCACCCCCACCGCCATTGACATCAGAGAACACCAGGCTGTACCCGCAGAGCCACCATAATATGGTGACCAAGCCGGCAATGCCCATACATTGGGCGAGAACCGACAACACATTTTTCCGGCGCACCAGGCCGCCATAGAACAGGGCCAAACCGGGCAGGGTCATAAACAGCACCAAGGCGGTGGACGTCATCATCCACCCGTTGTGGCCAGGCCCTGCGGCAGTGATCAGGGATTTGACCCCATTGGTCGGGGTGTCAGCCACGCGGCCCACGTTGTTGATGTAGGCCTCCAAGTCCGCCACCCGTTGATCAATGGTGGGATCCTTGGCGACCGGTGCCGCATCGGCAGCCACCGCGTGAAAGCCTGCCCCAGCCAGCATGGCAAACAAGAGGATTGAACACAGAATTTTTTTCATGAGTATATTTTAGGAATGGAATTTACCGAATGTGCGGGGTTGCGGGTCAAATGGCCGAATCACCCTTTTCCTCCGTCCGAATCCGAATGGCCTCGGAAACCGGGGAGACAAAGATTTTACCGTCACCTATCTTGCCGGTTTTGGCGGCTTTCATGATGGCTTGGACAGCCACGTCCACGCGAGCATCAGCCACCACAATCTCCAATTTCACTTTGGGAAGGAAAT
>CAIYYI010000220.1 GCA_903930345.1 uncultured Verrucomicrobiota bacterium | reverse complement strand
GAGCTCAGACACCACCGAACCGCCACGGACGTCCAGAACCCGGTGGGGCGAGGCTCCGCCGAGCCGTCCCCGTCCCAACTTCCGCGTTCCGCGTTCCGCGTTCAGTTGGTCCGCATTGGTGAGGTCCGCCGTCACGCTCGCAACAAATGCGGATACGCTCGTTGAAAAGATTACACCCCGCCGTTGGTATGCTGCTAGGCTGCCCTCTGAATTATTTATGTCACGGTTTTTTTACCGCCATGGGAAGTGCTGACGATATCCTTTCGCCCAAACGGGAAGGCGACGGCGAGGTGCCATGCGCCCCTCCCCGAACGCCCTCCACCCCTGACGATGGCCAAACGCTGGTATTGTTTCAGCTAGGGGGGCAACGCTATGCCCTGCACCTGTCCACCATCGACCGCGTCATCCGGGCGGTGGCGGTTACCCCGGTCCCGGAAACGCCCGCTTTTGTCCTGGGTGTGATCAACCTGGCCGGTCAGCTACTGCCCGTCTGCAGCCTGCGCAGCTGCCTCGGCCTGCCCGACCGCGACATCCGGGCTCAGGACCTGTTTGTCATCGCCCGCACATCCGGCCTCACCGTGGCTCTCGTGGTGGATGATGTGTCGGGCCTGGTTGCGCTGGATGCCGCCCGGACGGTGGCGCCGGAAACCGTGTTGCCCGGGCACGGCTGTCGGGTCGAGGGATTGGTCAAACTCGGCGGCGATATCATTCTCATCTATAACCTGGAGCAGCTCTTCAGTGCGCAGGACCAGGCGCGCATCCTGCAAGCGCAGTCCACGGTTCTCACCGCGCTGGAAGCCGGCCTGCTCCTCTCCCGGGCCACCGCCCTGGCCCGGGAAAGCCAGGCCGCCTCGGCGGCGGCGGACAATGCGATCGAGGTGCTCGAATTCGGCCTGGCCGATGAGACCTACGCTTTCGAATTGCCCCCGGTCCGGGCGGTCTTTGCCCTGTTGGAATTGACCCCCTTGCCCGGCGTGCCCGGCCATGTCTTGGGCATCACCTGCGCCCACGGTCAAATCATCGCCGTGGTGGACCTGCGGAAGATTTTCAACCTGCCCGGGCACGGCTTGCGGGATTCGCATCAGGTCATCGTCCTCCAATCCGAAACCATGGAGTTTGGCATCCTCGCCGAACGCATCGCTGGCGTCCGGCGTCTGTCTCTGAAAGGGTTGCAAACATCGCTGCCCACGCTCACCGATGTGCGGGCCGCGTATCTCACCGGCATCACGCCGGAGGGAACCGTCGTCCTTTCTGCGGCCAAACTGCTGGCCGACCCGCAGTTGGTCGTGCACCAGCAGTGGGGGAGCACGCCTTAAAACTGGAATTAGCACAAATAAACGAACGGAAATCATGAAAAAACTGACCCTGGGCGGAAGGCTTGGACTATCCTTCGGCGCCCTCATCCTCCTAATGGCACTGCTCGGCGGTCTGGCCGTCTGGCGCATCAACATCGCCGTCAGGAATGCGGCCTCGGTTGCCACCATACACACTCCGGAAGTCCGGGCCGCGCACAACGCTCACGTTGCCGCCTGGAAGACTCTGCACCACATCCCCAGTTATGCCTTGACCGGCGAGGCGGAGTATCTCCGCAAAGGCCGCCAGGCGCTCGTCCTGCTCAAAGCGGATCTGACGACTGCCGAGGAGCTGGCGGCCAGGTTTCCCGAGCTGGTCGATCTGAGAATCGGAGAAATTGCCGCCCGAACCAAGGTCGCCGATTTCGAAAGCCTCCTGGAGCAGATCGAGGACGAGTATAAATCCCTGGCCGTCCAGGGTGCGGCCCTGGATGCCGAAGCCAAGTCCTTTATGCAGCACTGCCAGGCCTTGCGGGTTTCGCAGCTGGCGATGATGAGCGCCGAACTGGACGGCAAGGTGGATGCCGCCAAAGTGAAGGAACAGCTCGCCAAGATGGCCCTGGTTGAGGATGCCATTGACCACGCCAACGACATTCGCGTCGCCAACTTCAAAGCCAGATCGATCGGCGATATGGACGCCATGCGCAACGCCTTAAGGGCTTTCATCCCGCTGGATAACACCTTGGCCCGCCTCTCTCCCTCCCTGCGCGAGCAGGCGGACATCGATCAGTTGGCCAAGGCTCGGGAAGCTTCCGAGGGCTATAAAACCGCCATGGAAAAGGTCATCAAAAGTCAGCTTGCCATCAGGGAGCACGCCAAAAGCCTGGTGGCCGCCGGGGAGGTCGTCACCGCCAAGGTCGCGGAGGTCGCGGGCGGCGGTTTGCAATCCATTGAGCAGGCCGCCAATGAAGTTGTCAGCGGGCTCTCGGTCACCGGTGTCGTTTTGCTCGTTGGGCTGGCCATCGCCTTGATCGCGGGGGTTCTCGTCGCCTGGCTCTCCACCAGCGCCATCACCGGGCCGATCCGCGAGGGAGTCAATGCGCTCGCCTCAACCGCCAGCCAGATTTCGGCCACCATCTCCCAGCTGGCGTCCAATGCCAGCGAGACCGCCGCCGCCGTGTCCGAAACCACCACCACGGTCGAGGAGGTTCGCCAGATCGCCCAGGTCGCTGCCGAAAAGGCAAAAACCGTGGCCGATAGCGCCCAGGGTGCCACCCGCGCCGCCGAAGCCGGCCGCCAGGCCACCGAACAGGCCACCCAGGGTCTGCGCCACATCCGCGACCAGATGACTTCCATCGGCGAAACCATCACCCGCCTGAACGAGCAAAGCCAGTCCGTGGGCGACATTGTCGCCACCGTCACGGATTTGGCTGACCAATCGAACATCCTCGCCGTCAACGCCTCCATTGAGGCTGCCAAGGCTGGCGAGCAGGGCCGGGGCTTTTCCGTCGTCGCCCAGGAAATCCGCAACCTCGCCGAGCAATCCAGGGAGTCCACCAAGCAGGTCCGCACCATTCTCACCGAGGTGCAGAAAGCCACCGGCAAGGCGGTTCAGGCCTCCGTGCTCGGCGGCCATAGCGTCGTTGAGGGCGGCCGGCAGGCGGAGGAGGCTGGCCTGGCCATTGGCACCCTCACGGCCACCGTTCAGGAAGCCAACCGCGCGGCGGTTCAGATTGCTGCTTCCAGCCAGCAGCAGCTCGTCGGCATGGAGCAGGTCGGCCGGGCCATGGAGAACATCCGGCAGGCCACCACCCAGAATGCCGAAGGGGCCCGCCAGCTCGCCACGGCGGCGCACAACCTCCAGGGGATCGGCACGCGGCTCAAGGCCCTGGTGGATGCGGGCGGCGCCTCCAGTCCCAAACCGGGTCATTAAACCGCGATGCAACCCCCTCCAGGCCTGTTGGAGAAACTCACCGCGATGTTCCTCGTTGAGGCGCGTGAGCACGTCCAGGCGCTTGGCTCTGGCCTGCTTGAGCTCAGCCCGTCGGCCAGCCAGGCGGCCCTGCTCCCGGTTGTCGAAAAACTCTTCCGCGGTGCCCACAGCCTCAAAGGAGCCGCCCGCACCATCAACGCGGGCGAAATTGAACGCCTCTGCCAGAAACTTGAGTCCCTGTTCAGCCACGTCAAGTCCGGCCCGGGCCTCCTTTCCCCTCAGACCCTCGAGGAATTACACCGGTTGGTGGCGCTCCTGGGCCAGCGGGTGGACACGCTTGAGGCAGGGCAGCCGATTGCGGATTGCGTAATCGGGAAAAACTCCAACTTCCGACTTCCGAACTCCGAGTTCCGACTTCGCCTGCGGAGTCCGTCCGCGTTGCCATCGCCAAGCTCGATGCCATTTTCGTTCAGGCGGAGGAGCTCCTCGCCGTGAAACTGGCCCAGGCGGAGCGGGCGTCCGAAATCCGGCACCTGGCCGCCCTGCTCGCCGGGCGTGACCGGCTCTGGACGGAATCCCTCCCCTGGCTCAGTGCCCTGCGCCACCAGGTTGACACCCGCTCCGGCTTCGCCGCGGCCGCGGCCGCTCCCGGAGGGGAGTCCCGCGGGTTGCCCGCCCGCCTGCTCGCCCTGCTCGATCAGGAACTGGAACACGCCGAGGCGGTCAGCGCCTCCGTGGCAAACCTGGGGCGCGCGCTGATCGCCGACCGGCGCCGGTTTGACTCCCTGGCCGACCGTTTGCTGGAGGAGGTCAAGAAGGCTCTGATGTTGCCCTTTGCCAACATCCTGGCCGGGTTCCCCAAAATGGTCCACGACCTGGCCTATGAGGCCGGCAAGGATATCCAGTTCCACCTGCTCGGCGCCGAGATGGAGATCGATAAACGCATCCTCGAGCAGATCAAAGACCCGCTGGTTCATCTCGTTCGCAACAGCATTGATCACGGCATTGAAACGCCCGCTGAACGCGTGCGGAGCCGCAAAACGCCCCGCGGCGCCATCACCCTGTCCATTGCCCAGTCGGGGGGCAAGGTCGAGATTCAGATCGCTGATGACGGCGCCGGCCTGGACGTGGCCGCCCTCAAGGCGGCGGCCGTGCGGGCCGGGGTGCTGCCTGCCGATGCGGCCGCCGCGCTTCCGGACTCGGCGGCCCGGCAGCTGGTGTTCCGCTCCGGCCTCACCACCCGCCCGGAGGTGACCGCCGTCTCCGGGCGCGGTTTGGGCATGGCGATTGTGCGGGAGCACGTGCTGAAACTGGGCGGTGCGATCAGTCTGGAGTCGGTGCCGGGTCTCGGCACCGCCGTGCGCATCACCCTGCCGCTCACCCTGGCCACCCTGCGTGGCACCGTGGTGCGCGTCGCCCATCACGAGTTCGTCATCCCCACCGCGAATATCTCCCGCCTGGAGCGCTTTCCCCGCGCCTCCGTCAGACGGGTGGAAAACCGCGACAGCATCTGCCTGGACGGGACCACCTTCGCCCTGGTCCGCCTGGCGGAGGTGCTGGGATTGCCGGCCTGTCCCCTCACCAGCGGGGCTGGCTCCCCGGATCTCATCGCGCTGCTCCTCCGCCACGGCCAGGCAAACCTGGCCTGCACCGTGGACCAGGTCCTGGGCGAACAGGAAGTGTTGGCCAAACCGCTGGGCCAGCTTCTTCCCCGGGTGCGAAACCTCTCGGGAGCCACCGTGTTGGGATCAGGCCGCATCGTCCCCATCCTCAGCGTGCCGGACCTCTGCCTCGCCGCCTCCGGCTGCACCCAATCCGCCGTCCCGGTGCTTGCCCCCGTCCGCCCCAAACGCCTTCTGGTCGCGGATGACTCCATTTCCATCCGCAACCTCCTCCGGAGCGTCCTTGAATCCGCCGGGTACGAGGTGCAGACCGCTCCCGATGGTGCCGCCGCCTTCAACGCCCTCCAGTCCGCCCCATTTGATCTGCTCGTCTCCGATGTCGAGATGCCCCGCATGGACGGTTTCGCCTTGGCCAAACGCATCCGTAGCGAGCCCAAGCTGGCTGGCTTGCCCGTCGTCCTGGTGACCGGGCGCGAGGCCAAAGAGGATCGCGAACGCGGCCTGGACGCCGGCGCCAATGCCTACCTGGTCAAAAGCGGCTTCGACCAGACCAGCCTGCTGGAGACGGTGAGAAGACTCTTATGATTGCGGATTGCGGACTATATGAAAAGCACGAGAGAAACAGAGACAGCGTCGGACGAACTCAGGACCAGAACAAAAGCTTTTGCCTTGAGGGTCATCCGCTTGACAGATGCACTTCCTGACAACGGCGTTGGTCGCGTGATCAAAGGACAGCTTCTGCGCTGCGGAACGAGTGTTGGGGCCAACTACCGGTCTGCCAAGCGTGCGAAGTCAACCGCCGACTTCATTAGCAAAATGGGGACCGTCGAGGAAGAGGCTGACGAATCGATGTATTGGATGGAGCTGATCGTCGAGGCAGATGTGATGAAGGAAAGTCTCGTTGCAGCTTTGTATCAAGAGGCCGACGACATTTTGGCCATGGTCGTCGCGTCGATCAAAACAGCGAAGCGAACGCGCAACGCCGAACAGGGAATGAGGGACGAATCGTGAACAGTGATCCGAATCTAAACGGTAAAGCCCAAACCGTAAACGAACGCCCGTCCTCCACCGTTCCGACTTCCGCGTTCCGCGTTCCGCGTTCAGATGGTCCGCAATCTCCAAGGGTTCGCGTCCTGGTGGTGGAGGATTCGGCCGTCATCCGTGATTTTCTGACGCACATCCTGGGCCTGGTGCCGGATTTTCAAGTCGTGGGCGTCGCCCATAACGGTGAGCAGGCCATCTCCATGGTCGCTGAATGCCACCCCGATGTCATCACCATGGATATCCATATGCCGGGCATGAACGGCTTCGAGGCCACCCGCCGGATCATGGAGTCACTGGCCACACCGATTGTCATCGTCAGCGGCAGCTCCACCGTCTTGGAATCCGTGACGGCCTGTCGCGCCCTGGGGGCCGGGGCCCTGGCGGTCGAAGCCCGGCCTCACGGCTTTGGCCATCCGGAGTTTGTTCGCTCCAGCGAAAAACTCGTGGAAACCATCCGCCTGATGGCCGGGGTCAAAGTGGTCAGGCGTTGGCCGCAGAGCCATCCCGCAGCCATCCCGGTGCCCCCGCTCACCCCGGTGTCGGCCTGGTCCGCAATCCGGCTTGCGGCCATCGGTGCCTCCACAGGCGGTCCGTCCGCCATTGTCACCATTCTCGCCGCGTTGCCGAAGGATTTGCCCTTTCCGGTCGTGATCGTCCAGCATATCTGCGATGGTTTCACGGCGGGCTTTGGCGAATGGCTGGCGCAGACGTCCGGCCTGAGGGTCCATATCGCCACCGATGGGGAGGTGCTGTTGCCCGGCCATGTTTATGTGGCCCCCAGCGGCACTCACTTGGGGGTCACCAGTGCCAATCGCACCCTGCTGAGTGCCGACCCTCTGGAAAACGGCGTGCGGCCGTCCGTCTCCTACCTTTTCCGCTCCGTGGCTTCATCCTTTGGCAAAAATGCCGTCGCCATCCTCCTCACCGGCATGGGCACGGATGGTGCCGAGGCCTTGAAACTGATCCGCGACCGGGGCGGCGTGACCATTGCCCAGGACCAGGCGTCCTCGGTTGTCCACGGCATGCCCGGTGCGGCCATCCGTCTGGGCGCTGCCTCCCACATACTGTCTCCCGAGTCCATCGGCCAATTCCTCCGTCAACTTGGTGCAAAATAATTAAAATGACCTTCCCCGTGCATCCGCAATCCACAACCATCAACCCGCAATCGCCCGTGGAGATCCTCATCGTGGAGGATAGCCCCACCCAGGCCGAGCAGCTCCGCGATGTCCTTGACCGCCACGGTTACTCGGTCACCGTGGCTTGCGACGGCCGGCGTGCCCTCGAATGCATCCGCCAGCACCCGCCCGCCTTGGTCATCACCGACCTCATCATGCCGCACTTGGATGGCTACGGTCTTTGCCGGCAGATCAAAGCCAACCCCGGGCTGAACCACATCCCGGTCATGCTCATGACCTCCCTGGCCGACCCGGTGGATGTCATCCGCGGCCTGGAATGCGGGGCGGATAGCTTCAACGGCAAACCCTGGGAGGAGCGCCAGCTCCTCTCCCGCATCGCCTGCCTTTTCGCCAACCGCCACTTGCGCCAGGCGGAACAAGCCCAGCAAGTCTTCGACATTAATTTTTCCGGCCAGCAGTTC
>CAIYYI010000219.1 GCA_903930345.1 uncultured Verrucomicrobiota bacterium | reverse complement strand
TACACATATATATACTATTCCACAAAAAAACGCTCTTAAAAGCCATTTCCCTGAATTCTGTCTCGCACCCCCGTCGCCGGTCGCCGGACAGGCCCTGAGGCTGGACTTGACATCCTTGGATGCATGACTAAACGTGGGGATCTATGCTGTCAAAGCGACCTCGAAATACTCCATCGGACTCTTCCGGACTGATTCCACCACGAATGAGCTGACCATAGCGGCATCATTACGAAAATAACTATCAGTTCAATCATCATGAAGGATCATCACCTCACCCGGTGTTCACGAGCGGTCCGGCGGTTTCCGTCCGTCCTGTTTGTTGTTTTCGCATTGCAAAGCGGTCTTTTGCCGGACCGTCAGATTGTTAGTGCCGCTCCCATGGCGGCGAACGCTGCCGACAAAGTTGCAGAGTCGGCCAGGGCTGAGGATAGGCTTTTGCCCGCTGCTTTTGTCGATCCGCCGGTTAATGCGCGGCCCGGTGCGTTTTGGGATTGGCTCAACGGGTCGATCACCAAGGAGCAAATCACTCGAGATTTGGAAGCGATGAAACGAGGTGGCATGCGTGGCGGTGAGATTTGGGACGTGGCTGCTTACGCCGATCCTGACGGGCGGGTGCCTGCCGGGCCTGCGTTTCTCGGACCGGAGTCCACGCGGCTCATCGTCCATGCGATTCGCGAGGCCGGCCGACTCGGATTGGAAATCGGCATGATTGCCTCCAGTGGGTGGAATGCGGGCGGGAGCTGGATTCCGCCGGAGCACGCCGGGAAAGGCCTTTATCAGTCGATCACCACGGTGACCGGCCCCGTGGAGTTTCACGCGGAATTGCCCCTCCCCGGGTTGCCGAAACTCTGTCCGCGGGATGCGCAGGGCCGGCCAATCTATCTGCGCGAAGTGGCGGTGTTGGCCGTGCCTCATGACAAGTCAAAAACGCTTGCCGATGTGAACCAGGTCGTTGATCTGACGAAACGGATCGAAGCCGATGGCAAGCTGCGCTGGGAGGCGCCGGCCGGCGATTGGGACATCCTTCGTTTTGTCTGTGCGAATCACGGGCAGCAGTTGATCGTGCCCAGTCCGAAGTCCGGTGGGCCGATGATCGACTTCTTTGATCCCCGTGCCACGGAGTTTCATCTCCATCATATGGTCACGACGATTCTCAAGGAACTGGGGCGCAAGTCGTTCGCAGGAACCAGCTTCAAAACGATGGAGTTCGACAGCATGGAGCTGGACGGGTTTACACCTTGGAACGATATCATGGTAGCTGAGTTCCAGCGCCGCGTGGGTTATCCGGTGCTCCGGTTTTTGCCCCTGCTCGCCGGGTGGAAACTGGCGGATCACGAAGCACAGGAGCAGTTCTTCTACGATTGGCGCAAGCTGGTGAGCGACCAGTTGATTGACTCGCATTACGTCACGGCGCGGAAGGTTCTCGGCTCTTACGGGCTGAAGCTCATCGCCGAGTCCGGTGGGCCGGGCCCTCCCATCTGGGATTCCAATCCGGTGGATGGAATCAAGGCGCTCGGGGTGGTGGATATTCCGCGGGGGGAGTTTTGGAACAGGCATCGCGGAATTTTCCTGGTCAAGGAGATTGCCTCGGCCGCGCATGTTTACGACAAGCGCTTGGTTAGCGCGGAATCGTTTACCACCTGGCGGCGCTGGATCGATGGACCGCTGAATCACAAGCAGCTTGCCGATCGGGCGTTGTGCGAAGGTTTGAATGATTTTGCGTTTCACACGTTCGCCAGTTCCCCGCCCGGAGCGGGGCTTCCCGGCTGGGCCTATCATGCCGGCACCGATATCAATCCGTCCGCCACCTGGTGGCCGATGGCCCGCGGGTTGATGGATTATCTGGCGCGGTGCTCCTACATGCTTCGCCAGGGGTGGTTTGTGGCCGATGTATGTTATTATTACGGCGATCAGGCGCCGAACTTCTATCCGCCGTTGTGCAATGTGCCGGGGAAGCCGTTATTGGTGGGTCTTGATCCGCGCAACGATTATGACGTCTGTTCGTCGCAGGTGATCCTGCAGCGGATGCGCGTTGAAAACCGTCGGATCGTGATGCCGGATGGGATGAGTTATGCCGCGCTCGTGCTGCCCGAGCAGGATCATATCCCCTTGGCGGTTCTCGAAAAGATCCGCTCACTGGTGGCCGCCGGGGCAACGGTGATCGGCCACCGGCGACCGACGCGCGCCCCGGGCCTGAAAGATCAGGTAACGGAAACCAAAAAAGTGAGGCGCCAGGTCGAGGAACTTTGGGGCCGGAGTGAAGTGTCAGACCAACCGGACCCGCCAGCAGTCATGATCCGGCCGGTCGGTCAGGGACGGTTTATCATTGCCAGCGATCGCAGTGCGGCGCTCCGGGAAATCGGCGTCGGCGCAGATTTTGAAATCGCCGGACGCAGTGAAGGAAACCTGGGTCCACTGGACTTCATTCACCGGAAAACCACGGATGCTGAATTCTACTTCATCCGCAACCAGACGATGGAGCCGCAGACGCTGGCCTGCCGGTTCCGGGTGGTGGCGGAAACCAACGGGCTGGCGCCCGAATTCTGGTGGCCCGATTCGGGACGCCGGAGCGCTTGTCCCGTTTGGAAAAGCGTCGCCGGCGGCCAGACCGAATTGCCGGTGACACTCGGGCCGTTGGGGGCGGCGTTTGTCGTCTTTCGGAAAGCAAGCCCTGCCCATCGCGAACCGCTTGATCCCCTCGCCCGTGACACGTTCATGGCGGCGAGCACTCCCGCGGCGCTGACCCTCGACGGATCCTGGCAGGTCGAGTTCCCCGAAGGCTGGGGCGCGCCGCGAATGATCACCTTCGGGAAACTGAAAAGCTGGACGGAGTCGGACAACGAAGGGATTCGGTTCTTCTCGGGAATCGCCACCTATCGAAAGACTTTCGAACTGCCGGAATCATTGGCAAAACGGAACCGGCTCTTCCTGCAGCTGGCCAACCTTGCTGAGATTGCCGAAGTCACGCTCAACGGAAAGCATCTGGGGCTGGCTTGGCTGCCGCCCTATCGGATCGAAATATCCGGAGCGGTTCGTGCCGGGCCGAATCAGGTGGAGATCCGGGTTGCCAACCTCTGGGCCAACCGGCTCAATGGGGATTCGTTGCGGCCCGAGTCAGATCGCTTTACGCGAAGCAACCTCGATCGGATTCAAACCGATCCGACATCGGACAGTTCCTATGGGAGGGTTCCCCGCGGCAAGACGCGGCCTGTTTACACCAATACCCCGCCGCTCATGCCATCGGGCCTTTTCGGGCCGGTTCAGATTATCACGCCTAGAGACTGAAATGAGAACTGCATTAAGGGGAAACAATGA
Organism: uncultured Verrucomicrobiota bacterium; assembly: GCA_903930345.1. Lineage (GTDB taxonomy): Bacteria > Verrucomicrobiota > Verrucomicrobiia > Limisphaerales > CAIYYI01 > CAIYYI01. The sequence goes on along the minus strand of CAIYYI010000219.1, from coordinate 3,743 downwards.
CTAAGAAAACAGAAAACCTCGACACCAAGTTGCCGGGCCGCTCCGGCAGTTGTTCCAACCGTGAAGGGTGCCCTTGCTGCGCTGTTGTCATGCGGTGCGCGTTGACGTTCCTGATGGCAGTAGCGTTCGCCATGCCGGCGCCAGCAGCCAGCTCCGCAGCGGAAGCAAGCGCCCGCTTGCTGGCGCAAGTCGAGCCGCGGATCAAGGCGATTTACGAAACGAATGACTTTGCCATGCGCTCCTTTCGAGCTACTTGGCTGCCGGATGGCTCGGGCTATCTGAAGTTGGAGACCCCCGCCGGCGCGTCCGCAGCGGAGATCGCCAGCTACGATTCCGGCAGCGGCAAACGCACGGTCGTGGTGCCCAGCGAGAAACTCATGGTCCCCGCCACGTCCCAGCGCCTGGTGATACGGTGGTTCGTCCGATCGCCGTCCGGCAACCGTTTTCTATTGCGCACAGACATCACCAGCGGCGAACACGGGAGGGATCATTGGCTGTTTGAGCCGCAGTCAGGCGCGTTGCGGCCGGTGGATGCCGGTCGCGGAGCGCGGTTTGAGTCGAATGCCTTTTCGCCGGATGGCCAGCGGCTGCTGGGTTCGCGCGGCGCGGATTTGATCGTGTTTGACATGACCAGCGGACGGACGATTCCGCTGACCAAAGACGGCGATCCCGACACCATCGAATACGGCTTCGCCAGTTGGAGTCCCGACGGCAAATCGATCGCCTATGTCCGGACCGATTCCTCGGCTGTCCCCAAGCGGGCCGTACTCGTGCCCGGAGACCCGACCTATCGAGCTTTCCGGGAAACAAGATATGAGCGAATCGGCGGGCCGATTTCCACGCTGCGCATCGGCGTCGTGGGCGTGGAGGGGAGCCCCACGCGCTGGATCGAATTGGCTGACAAACCAGGGACATTCTATCTGAATCAAGTCAGTTGGGCCGGAAATTCCGACGAATTGCTGGTCGAGAAATTGAGCCGCTCTCGGGACGCGCGGGAGTTCCTGCTCGCCAACCATCGCACGGGCGTGATCGCCAAAGCCTACGCGGAAACGGATCCTGCCTGGATCGATATGGAGCCGTCGGCCAACGCAGGATTGGAGTGGATTAACGGAGGGAAGGCCTTTGTCATCATCAGTGAGCGGGACGGGTGGCGCCGCGCCTATGTCGTCGCGCGGGACGGTTCCAGCATGACGCCGATAACGGCGGCGGGCAGCGATCTTATCGCGCGCGGCCAAGTGGATGACAAGAACGGGTGGTTTTACTATTTTGCCTCTCCGGACAATGCCACGCAGCGCTACCTCTACCGCGCGCACCTTGATGGAACCGGCGTGCCAGAGCGTTTGACGCCGCCGGATCAGTCTGGCTCCCACCGCTATGTGTTTTCTCCCGACAGTCGCTGGGCATTCCATACCTATTCCAGCTTCGACAGGCCGCCAGTAACAGATCTGGTGCAACTGCCGGAATACCGTAGCCTTCGGGTGCTGGAAGACAACGCTGCTCCAGCCTCCCGTGTCAAACAGCTGATCGCTCGGCCCACCGAGTTCCTCCAGATCGACATAGGCGGCGGGGTGGTAATGGACGCCTGGATGCTCAAGCCGCGCGATTTTGATCCGATGAAGAAGTACCCTGTGCTGGTGTACGTCTATGGCGAGCCAGCCGGACAAACGGTGCTGGACGACTGGGGCAGCGGGCAAGCCCTCTTTCACCGGGCCGTGGCTGATTTGGGCTATATCGTAATTACGATGGACAACCGGGGCACCCCAGCGCCCAAGGGGGCAGCCTGGCGGCGGGCGGTTTTTGGCAGCCTCGGGCCGATCTCCACTGAGGACCAAGCCGCAGGCCTGAAGGCGCTGGCGCGTCGCTGCCCATTCGTGGATCTCTCTCGCGTGGCCATCTGGGGCTGGAGCGGCGGCGGCTCGAACACGCTGAACGCGATGTTCCGCAAGCCGGGCGTGTATCACGTGGGCATCGCCGTTGTGCCGAAGCCTCAGCCGCAGTATTACAATGCTGGCTACCAGGAGATTTACATGCGCACGCCGAAAGACAATCCTGAGGGCTACCGCACCTGTGCTCCGATTACTTACGCTGAGGGCCTGCGGGGCGATCTGCTGATCATCACCGGCTCGGGTGAATCCAACACGCACATTTAGATCACCGAAGGGCTGGTGGACCGGCTCATCGCACTGGGAAAACGCTTCGACTACTTCGTCTATCCCAATCGCGATCACGGACTCTCCGAGGGTAAGGGATCGCTGGTTCACGTGCGGATGTTGATTGCCCGCTACCTCGTTGATCACTTGTCTCCTGGGCCGCGTTGACTAAGAATGCTGACATTTTTTCCAACAAAACCGCGTGATATACATACTCCCCCTCCATTCTGCCCTGCTGATCACGACTAAATGAGTTGCGCCGACAGTGTGTTTGGATCTTTCCACCCTGCAGGCCCTCCACCATGAACTTGTTGATCACGTCCAAAAATCCATCCCTTCCAGCCTGTACGAGTTGAGGATTATGCACGCCTCGTCCTCAATGCACATCGTCCTGCTCAAGCATACAGCCTGCGCCCCTCTCTAAGGAACTCAAATTGGTTGGCCTGGCAACAGCGGTATTGCTCGCCGAACATGGCTTATCGCCATGCCAGTGAACCGTCGGCTGCAGATCTCAAGGCAAGGGCAGCACTTCCACCCGATAAAATCTTCGTGGGTCAGCACCTAGAGTTTCATCGGTGAACTCGGTGATACTGCCTGTGGCGGTAATTGGGTTGCCGATCGCTGTCCACGTTAGCCGGTCAAACTCCGCTTTCATGCGAACTTGATAGCGCCAGCCCGTTGCTGTGTTCCACTTGAGGTGCGGCTTGCCATCGGTCGCGTAGCTGATATTCACCGTCACGTTGGACAGCACTTCGACGGTTAAGGTGTTTGTGGCGCTGAGCGAGGGCGTACCGTTGTCAGTCGCCTTCACCTGCAGCTCGTAAAGGCTCCCAGCCTGGGCGAGGGTAGGTGTCCAAGTCACGCTGCCATTGGCCGTGTTTACGACCGCGCCTGTAGGCGGGTTGAGGAGCGTGTAGGTCAGAGTGTTGGGTGGCAGGTCAACGTCAGTCGCAGCGCTATTCACCGTGAGCAACTGGCCTGCCATGATTGTTTGCTTTGCCGTTACGGTGAGCTGAGGCGCGGTGTTCACCTCGCGCACAATCACGGTGAAGCTGTTGGTCGTGCTCAGCGTGGGGGTGCCGTTGTCGTACACCCGGACGGTGACGGTATTGGTGCTGGGGCCTTGGGCTTCGGTGGGGACCCATTGGATCAGGCCAGCCGGGCTGACGGTCAAGCCGGCCGGGGATGTTCCGACCTTCTCAAAGGTCTGCGTGTTCGACGGGAGGTCGGCGTCTGCGGCCGTGGCCGTGACGCCCAGGGCGGCAAGCTCGTCAATGGTCTGGGTCGCCGGCAAGGTGAGCTGAGGCGCGGTGTTCACCTCGCGCACAATCACGGTGAAGCTGTTGGTCGCGCTCAACGCAGGGGTGCCGTTGTCATACACCCGGATGGTGACCGTATTGGTGCTCGGGCCTTGGACCTCAGTGGGGATCCATTGGATCAGGCCGGCCGGGCTGACGGTCAAGCCGGCCGGGGATGTTCCGACCTTCTCAAAGGTCAGCGTGTTCGACGGGAGGTCGGCGTCGGTGGCCGTGGCCGTGACGCCCACGGCAGCAAGCTCGTCAATGGTCTGGGTCGCCGGCAAGGTGAGCTGAG
>CAIYYI010000218.1 GCA_903930345.1 uncultured Verrucomicrobiota bacterium | reverse complement strand
GCCCTGCGCTGCATTCACAGCAGCCGCAGACTGAATGATTTCTGGAAAGATCGCCTCGACACCCACGCCGCACGCAACGACGCCTTGACCCTCGCCGCCTAATCGAAGAAATCTGTCTTGCGCCCCGCGGCCTTGGGCTGTTTAATTCCGACTTTACATCCGGTTTCAATGCGGCAAGTTAACGGCATGTTGAAGTGCAAAGCATGGATCTGCTTGCTCATCGGATTTTGCCTGGTGGCCGGGGTTGTCTCCGCCGCGCAAAATACTGCCGCCCCCGTCCAAAACACGGTGCCGGCCCAAAAAACACCGGGGATGGAGGCGGCGCAGGCCTTATCCATGATCACCGGCGTCGCGATTTCACCATTGCTCGGCGTGAGCGCGGTGGGAGCCTACCAATATATGAGGGCCCCCATGGAGCAGCGCGCCAAGCTGGCCTGGTTTGCCCAGCCCTGGTTCTGGGTGCCAGCCCTGTTGTTGGTGACCCTCTGCTTTGCAAAGGACGTCCTTGGGCCGACCGTCCCCATGGTGCTCAAAAAGCCGATCGATGTGGCCGAAGCAGTGGAAAACAAGGTGAGCGGTCTGGTCGCTGCCGGGGCCTTTGTGCCTTTGGTGGCGGCCATATTTCCCACGGTTGCCAGTGGTGCCCAGGCTTCTCTCGCGGCCCACGGGTTTGCCGCCGTTGACATTAGCTGGCTGCTGAACATTCTCATGGTGCCCTTTGCCGTCGCCGCTTTCGCGATTGTCTGGCTGGTTTCCCATGCCATCAACGTCCTCATTCTCATCAGCCCGTTCGCCACGGTGGATGCCGGCCTCAAGGCCTTCCGCACGTTGATTCTTTCCACGGTGGTGCTGACCAGCTTTGCGAATCCCTACATTGGCGCGACGTGGGCGGCGGTCATCATTTGCATCTCCTATTTCCTGGCTGGCTGGTCATTCCGCCTGCTGGTTTTTGGCATCGTTTTCATCTGGGATCTGCTCACGCTCAGGCGTTTTCGCGCCCGCCCCAAAGCGAACAAGGTGAAGATGTTCATGTCGCGCCCGATCAATATTGTTCCGGTGCGCACCTACGGCACCCTGACCACGAGCGCCAAAGGGGAACTGGTCTTCTCGTACCGCCCCTGGCTGGTGTTCCCCCAGCGGGATTTCATCCTGCCCGAGGGCGTTTACGCCATCGGCAAGGGGTTGTTTTATCCCGAACTGATCCAGTTGGATGGTGCGACCTACAAGACAATGATGTTGTTGCCTCCGCGCTACCGTACGCATGAGGAGGAGGTCACGCAACTTTACCAGTTGGCGGCGGTGCAGGATATCGGGCTCCTCAAGGGATTCACGGCGATCTGGCGCTGGATGAAAAGTCTGTTCGGCTTCCGCATGCGTTCGGCCGAGGCAGCCTGATCACCATCGGCCGGTGATTTCGCCGCGTGCGTGTGCGGTGGGATTTGCTTTTTCCGGCGGCCTCCTGTTTACTGCCCCCATGCAACGCCGCACCTTTCTCAAGCTCGCCGCCGGATTTTCCGGTTTGAACTGTGTCACCAGCTCCCCGTTGGCATTCGCCCAGGAGCTTGTTCGTCCGCTGCCGTTCAAGCTCTCCCTTGCGGAGTGGTCCCTGGTCAAAAGCATCCGTGCGGGCCGGTTGACCAACCTCGACTTCCCCCGCGTGGCCCGCCGGGAATTCGGGATTGATTGCATCGAGTTGGTGGACCAGTTTTTTGCCGACAAGGCCACGGATCAGGCGTATCTGGGCGAACTCAAAAAACGGGCGGCGGATGAGGGTGTCAGCATCGGCCTGATCATGATCGACACCAACGGCGCCCTCGGGGCGGCGGATGCCGGCAAGCGGAAGCAGGCGGTGGAGGCAACGCTGCCGTGGATTGATGCCGCCAAGTTCCTCGGCGGCCGTCTGGTGCGCGTGAATGCCTACGGGGATGGCGATGCCGCCGAACTGCGTGGACGCGTTGCCGAAAGCTGCTCTGTGCTGGCGGACTACGCTGCCACCCGGGGTCTGGCGGTGGCCATTGAGAATCATGGCAAGCTTTCCTCCGATCCCGAATGGCTGACCTCGGTCATGGCGGCGGTGAACAAACCCAATTTTGGCACCCTGCCTGATTTCGGCAACTTCCCACCCGAGATCAACCGCTATGATGCGGTGGAGAAGCTCCTTCTCCACGCCAAGGCGGTCAGCGCCAAAGCCATGGAGTTCACCCCGGAAGGCCTGGTCAAGGAGACTGATTTCTTCCGCATGATGCGCCTGGTGCGGGACAGCGGCTACGATGGCCATGTGGGGGTGGAATCCGGTGGGGCCAATCCCGACGCGGAATATGCCGCTGTGCGCGCCACGCGGGATTTGCTTTTGCGGGTGCGGGCCGGGCAGCAGAAGTGCCAGCCGATTTTCAACGGGCGCAATCTGGATGGTTGGCGAGTGATTGAGGGCGGGGAATGGACCATTGCGGACGGGGTTCTCACCGGTCGCAACGGTCGCAAATGGACGACCAATCCGGAGCTGACCGGCTCCTGGCTCTGCACTGAAAAAAGCTACCAGGATTTCAGCCTGGAATTGCAGTACGCGATCAACGAGCGCGGGAACAGCGGCGTTTTCTTCCGGGCCGCCACGGAAAAGAACCCGGCCTTTACCGGTTATGAGATGCAGATTCTGGATGCCGCCGGTCGTCCGCCCAGCAAGACTGGGGCAACCTCCATTTACGACACGGTTGGGCCCACCCAGAATCGGGTTCGTCCGGCCGGCCAATGGAACACCGTAACCATCACGGCCAAAGGGCCGCACATCGAGTTTGAGATGAACGGCGAGAAAGTCCTGGAAGCCGAGCTGACCCGCTCCCTGCAAGGGCGGATCGGCCTGCAAAACCACGACGACCGCGCGGTGGTCAAGTTCCGCAATATCCGTTTGGCGGAGCTGTGACCGGAAATTAACAGATGCGGGGCAGTTGCTCCCCGCTGAGCAGGTCGAGGATGCGGCGCGCTCCGATGCGGCTTTTCCGCGTGACCATGCCTCCGCTGCCCGTGATCACCTGTCCGATGGCGCAGGCTCCGGCTGTTTGCGGGTGGGCGCGCAGCACATGCAGGGCGCGTTCTGCATCCGCCGCCGCCACCCACACCGCCATGCGGCCCTCGTTGGCCACGTAGAGCGGGTCCAGTCCCAGAATCTCACACGCCCCCTGCACCTCTTCCCTGACCGGGATGGCGGTTTCATCCACCTCCATCGCCAGTTGGGCGGAGGTGGCGACCTCATTCAGGGCGCTGGCCAGTCCGCCCCGCGTCAAATCTCGGAGGCAATGCACCTGGATGCCCACCTTGAGCAGATCCATCACCGGGGCGGCCAGCGGGGCGCAATCGCTCTCGATCGCTCCGTCAAATTCCAGGCCTTCCCGTGCCGACATGATCGCCATGCCGTGCCGACCCAGGTCGCCGCTGATCAGGATGACGTCCCCAAGTTGGACCTGCCGGGGTCCGATTGTCACCGGGTATTCCAGCACCCCGATGCCCGCCGTGTTCACAAACAGGCCGTCGCCCTTGCCTTTGTCCACCACCTTGGTGTCGCCGGTGACCAATTGCACTCCGGCTTGCTCGGCGGCCTGCTTCATCGAGGTGACCACCCGGACCAGGGTTTCCATCGGCAGGCCTTCCTCCAGGATGAAGCCCGCGCTGATCCAGCGGGGCCGCGCCCCGCACATGGCCAGGTCGTTGACGGTCCCGTTGATGGCCAGGGTGCCGATGTCGCCGCCCGGAAAGAACAGCGGTTTTACCACGTACGAATCCGTGCTGAAGGCGATGCGTTGGCCGCCGACTTCCAACACCGCTCCATCATGCTCCTGATCCAGCCCGGCGCTTTTGAAGGCGGGTCGGAACACCCGGTCGATCAGTTGCTGGGTCAGGCGACCGCCTCCGCCGTGGGCCATCAGGATGTGTGGGTAATCGGCGATCGGCAGCGGACAGTTCAGGGCAAAGGGCTGGGGTGTGCTCATGCGTGCGGAAGGGTGGGGGACGGGACGGTGGTGCGCCGGTACCGGTAGTAGGCCGAGCAGGCGCCTTCCGAGGAAACCATCGGTGCGCCCAAGGGTTTCTCCGGGGTGCATCGGGTGCCGAAGGCCGGGCAATCATGCGGTTTTTTCACGCCTCGCATGATCATGCCGCTGATGCATTCGGACGATTCCTGAGCCTGGTATTCAGTCAGGCCAAAGCGGTGGTCGGCATCAAACTCGCGCAGTTCCGGTCGCACCCCCCAGCCGCTGGCTGGAATTTCCCCGATGCCGCGCCAGGTGCGGGGCTCTACTGTGAACACCTGGCGGATGATGTCCATGGCCACCGGATTGCCCTCACGGCGCACGGCCCGGCTGTATTGGTTTTCCACCGTGGTTCTTCCCTGCTCAAGCTGCAGCACGCAGAGGTGGATGCCTTGCAGGATGTCCAGCGGTTCAAACCCGGTGACGACGATGGGCACCCGGTATTTGGCGGCAATGGGGAAGTATTCCTCGTAGCCCATCACCGTGCAGACGTGGCCGGCCGCCAGGAACCCTTGCACCAGGTTGTCCGGGGCGCTGAGCAGGGCCTCCATGGCGGGGGGAACCAGCACATGCGAGACCAACAGGGAGAAATTCTTGAGACCCTCGCGGTTTGCCTGGAAGAGGGCCATGGCATTGGCCGGGGCCGTGGTTTCAAAGCCCACCGCAAAAAACACCACCTCCCGGCCCGGGTTCGCCCGGGCGAGTTTGACGGCATCCATGGGGCTGTACACCATCCGGACAACCCCGCCAGCGGCCTTGACGGAGAGCAGGTCGGTTTTGGTGCCGGGCACGCGCAGCATGTCGCCAAAAGAGCAGAAAATGACCCCGGGTTGGGCCGCGATGTGGGTGGCTTTGTCAATGATGGCCACCGGGGTGACACAGACCGGGCAACCGGGGCCATGCACGAGGGTGAGCTGGGGCGGCAGCAGCTCATCAATGCCAAACTTCACGATGGCATGGGTCTGGCCGCCGCAGATCTCCATGAGGGTCCATGGCCGTGTGGTGATCCGTTTCAGGGCTTCCGCCAGTTGGTGCACGGCGTTTGCATCCCGGTATTCATCAATGTATTTCATGCCGATTTCCGTCGCGGCGCATGGTGCCCGTTTTTCTCCCCCCGCGCAACCCTCATCCCGGGTTTGTCGCGAAATAGCAAATCTTGCACCCGGGCTGGCAAACTGCTAGTTTTGACGCTTCTTGAGGCTGTGCGATGGACTATAAACAAACCTTGAACCTGCCGCGCACGGATTTCGCCATGAAGGCGGATCTCGTGACGCGGGAACCGAAACGACTGGAACGATGGCAGACGGAAGGCCTTTACCAAAAGATTCAGGCTGCCCGGGCTGACGCGCCCAAGTACGTTTTGCACGATGGCCCTCCCTTTGCCAATGGCGATGTGCACATTGGCACCGCGTTGAACAAGATTCTCAAGGACATCATCATTAAATACAAGACTTTGCGTGGTTTCAGCGCCCCCTACGTGCCGGGCTGGGACTGCCATGGTCTGCCCATTGAGTTCAAGGTCTCCCAAGAGATGCGCAAGGCGGGCAATACCGCCGCCGATGCCGCCACCATTCGCTCCGCCTGCGAGGCCTACGCCCGCAAGTACATTGATATTCAGCGCACACAGTTCAAGCGTCTGGGCGTCTTGGGTGATTGGGATAACCCGTACCTTACCCTGAGCCAGCAGTACGAGGCCGATGAGTTGCGCCTCTTCGCGGATATCGTGGATAAGGGCTTTGTTTACCGGGGCAAAAAGCCGGTCTATTGGAGCATCCCCTGCCGCACCGCCTTGGCCGAAGCCGAGGTGGAATATCAGGACCACATCAGCCAGAGTGTCTATGTGAAGTTTCCGGTCGTGGATCGCCCGGGCACCTTCCTGCTCATCTGGACCACCACCCCGTGGACCCTGCCCGCCAACCTGGCGGTGGCCTACAATTCCACCATTGATTACTCCCTGGTGCGCGTCTCCCGCGCAGTGAGTGAGGATGGCACCCAGGAGGTGACAGAGGATTACATCGTCTCCACCATGCTGCTTTCCACGGTGGCGCAGAAGTGCGGATGGGAGAATTACCTGATCATCCGCAGTCTCCAAGGTGAGCATTTTGCGGATCTCCAGTACCGGCATCCGTTCTGCAACCGCACCGGCCGGGCTTTTGCCGGGGATTCTTTTGTGGAGAATTCCACCGGCACCGGCTTTGTCCATATCGCTCCCGGCCACGGTCTGGAGGATTATGGTTTGGGCCGCGAGAACGGTCTGCCCATCTATTCCCCTGTTGATGACGAGGGCCGTTTGGCCCACACGGCGGATCTGCCGGTTGAACAGCAGATGCCGGCTGAAATGCTTGGCAAAGCCATCCTTGAGCGCAACGGCAAAAGCGATGCCAACGAGGTGGTGTTGGAGACCCTGCGGGCGGGCGGTTTTCTGCTGGTGCAGGAGGCTTACACCCATAGCTATCCGCATTGCTGGCGCAGCAAGACTCCGGTCATCTTCCGCGCCATGGACCAGTGGTTTATCAAGGTGGATCACACCGTGGATGGCGGCGCCACTTTCCGCGCCCAGGCGTTGGGCGAGATTGACCGTGTCAACTGGGTGCCGGATTGGGGCAAGAGCCGCATCGAGGGCGCGGTGAAATCCCGGCCCGACTGGTGCATCTCACGCCAGCGCACCTGGGGCGTGCCGATCCCCTCCTTTTACGATGCCCAGGGCAATCCCATGCTGGATGGCCGCATCGTCCGTGCCACGGCGGACCTCGTGGAGAAGCACGGCTCCAACGTCTGGTTTGAAAAAACCGCCACCGAGCTGTGGACCTTGGTGCGCCCGGCCGATTGGCAGGGGGCTGAGGCGGTTGCCAAATCAACGGATACGCTCGATGTGTGGATTGATTCCGGCTCCTCCTCCCGCACCGTGATGATGCGCCGCCCCGAATTGCATCACCCGGCGGCGAGCAATCCTGTCGATCAATGGCAGGCGGACATCTACCTCGAAGGCTCGGACCAGCATCGCGGATGGTTTCAGTCCTCCTTGCTGCTCTCCCTGGCGGGCAATGGGGCCGCGCCCTTCAAAACCGTTCTCACCCACGGTTTCATGGTGGATGCGGACCGGGAGAAAATCTCGAAGAGCAAACAGGGGCAGGGGGGCTATCAGAAGCCCCAGACCTCCGAGGCTTACGTCAGGCAATACGGCGCGGATGTGGTCCGCCTGTGGGTTTCCTCCCAGGATTTCCGGAGCGATATTGTGGTCAGCGAGGAGCGCATCAACAAGGTGGGCGAAACTTATCGGGGGATCCGCAACGCGCTGCGCTACCAGCTCTCCAACCTTTACGACTTTGACCCGGCGCGCGATCAGGTGTCCGATGCCGAACTGACCGGATTGGACCGGTGGATACTGGAGGCATTCTCCCGCCTGGAAGCCACGGTGGCCCGGGCCTACGATGCTTTCGAGTTTCACGTGGTTTACCAGCAGGTCAGCCAGTTCGCCGCGGTGGAGCTTTCCGCCATTTACCACGACCTGGTCAAGGACCGCTACACTGACGTCTTCAACTCCACGCGACGGCGTTCGATGCAGACGGCCATGTATCGCCTGGTTTCCGGCCTCAGCCGGATGCTCTCACCCATTTTGGTGTTCACCGCCGATGAGGCGTGGGAGTTCATTCCCGGCCAGCCGGTGGCCAGTGTCCACCAGTCACTCTGGGAACCGAAGGCATTGACGCGTACCGAGGCGGAAACGGTTGCATGGAAGCATCTGTTTGCCGTGCGCGAAGCCGCTCTGCCGGAGCTGGAAAAAGCGCGCCAGGCCAAGGCCATCGGCAAAGCGCTGGAAGCCCGCGTCATGATCACGGCCGAGCCATCCTTGGTGGACGCCTTGCAGCCGCATCGCGAGGCCTTGCGCGAGTTGCTGAATGTGTCCCAGGTGGACTGGTGTGCGGTGTCGGGCCAGGCGCAGCCCGCGTTTGCGATTGCCCGGGCGGAGGGGGCCAAGTGCGAGCGTTGCTGGCACTGGGAAACCACGGTTGGTCAGTCGGCGGAGCACCCGGTGCTGTGCTCTCGCTGCGTGACCGCTGTGCAGTTGTTCCAAGCCCGGAGCTGACGCGCCCGCTTACACGTTGATGTGGACCACCTTCGCCGGCGGGAAGCCGTTGAAGTGGGTGGCGGAGGCGCTGCCGTAGGCCCCGATGTTCTCGGCGTACACCAGATCCTCAACCTGCAGGTTGGGCAGCTCTTCCGAGAGGGACAGCGTATCCAGACCATCGCAGGTCTGGCCGAACACGGCGCAGATCTCCTTCGGTCCCTTCTTGAACGCCTTCAGCGGGTATTGGCAGTGGTCGAAAATGATGCCTGAGAAGGTGTGATAGACGCTGTCGTTGATGTAGTAGCACTTTTTACCGTCCCGCCGCGCCTGGCCGATGATCTGGGCCACGGAGGTGGTGGAGGTGGCCACCAGGAATCGTCCCGGTTCCGCAATGATCTGGATTTCCTTCGGGAACAGCCGGTCAATCTCCGCGTTGATCTTCTTGGCCAGTTCCTTGAAGGGCCGGACGTGTTTGCTGTAGGCCGCCGGAAAGCCGCCGCCGATGTCCAGAATCTTGATCTCGTGCCCGCGCGCCTTGCTCTCCAGCATCACGCTGGAGGCCATGTTCAGGGCCTGGACAAAATTCTCAAAATTCGTGCATTGGCTGCCCACATGGAAGCTGATGCCCTCCACCACCAGCCCCAGCCGGAAGGCTTCGAGGACCAGATCCACTGCTTCGCCCGCGTCGCAGCCGAATTTGGAGGAGAGTTCCACCATAGATCCGGTGTTGGGCACCCGCAGGCGTAGCACCACCCCGGCGTCGGGGGCGTATTGCTTGATTTTCTTCAGCTCGTTGGCGTTGTCGTAGGTCACCAGTGGCTTGTACTTGTTCAGCGTCAGCAGGGTTTCCTTGGGCTTGGTGGGATTGGCGTAGATGATCTTGTCCCAGATGAAATCCTGTTGCTCACTGGGGGGCAGGTGCCTGATGTTTTCATACACCAGCATGAACTCCGGCAATGAGGCCACGTCAAAGCTTGCCCCGGCCTTGTACAGCGTCCGCACGATGTCCGGTTCGGGGTTGGCCTTTACCGCGTAGTACGCCTGGACTTTCGGCAGGTAGGTTTTGAACTCCGCGTAGTTGCGGCGGATGATGTTATGATCCACGACGACCAGTGGCGTGCCGTGTTCCGTGGCCAGTGCGATCAACTGTTTTTGGGTCATAGCAATTGCTGTGACCGCCTTTAGGCTGTTTTGCGCACTGGCACAAGTCAAATCTGCCAAAATGGCAAAGATTCACCTCCTTCATCCAAACGCCATCCCGGCAATCCCCCCCTGTAAAAGCGGAAAGGCCGGGCTTTCGCCCGGCCTTCTCGTAAGCTCTGAGAACAACGCTTAGTTTTTCGTTAGGTTGCGGTGCCGCAGACACGCACCATGGGACACACAGAACAACTGCGATTTGCATCGCTAACGTGAGTACAATCTATCTGGTTTCAGAAAAACCACCAGTCACCAGAACTGGTGACAGAATGCCCCCATCCGTGTACCCCTTTCAGACGTTGGCGGGCTGCACCGCTTGCGGGAAATGCAGGTTGGCGGTGGTTCCTGTGCCCACCTCGCTTTGCAGATCCAGCCGTCCATTGTAAAGGCGGGCCAGTCCCCGCACGGTGACCAGGCCCAAGCCCGCACCCTGCTGCTCGTAGGTGTCGCGCTCGAACTGCCGCCAGGCGTCAATCTGCTCCAGTTGCTGTTCGGTCATGCCGCGTCCGAAATCCGTCACCCGCAACATCCAAATCTGGGAGGACACGATGGTTTGCACCTGGATCTTGCTCCCCGGTTTGGAAAACTTGCAGGCGTTTTCCAGCAATTCCATCAGGATGTACTTCAAGTGCTCGGCATTGAAACGCAGAAAATCACTGGAAACATCCAATTGCAAATCGGCGCTGCGGTTGAACCGTTGAGCGGTTTCCCGGGCGATTTCCTCAATCAAGCTTCCACAGTTGCAGATGGAGAGGTGCTGCCGAAATTCCTCCGCCTTGGCAGAGTCCGCCAGTAGTAATTCCATCTGGCTGTAAGTCAGGTATTTGTGAATCAACCTCAACAAACGCTGCGCGCTGGTTTCAATGATCCCCACCAATTCCAGTTTGTCCTCCCGGGAACTGCTGTCGATTTCCTCCCGCAGCAATTCCACGGAGCCGATGATGCCGGTCAAAGGAGTGAGCAGTTCGTGGGGCAGGGAGAGGCTGATGCTTTGTTTGAGGGAATCATATTTCTTGGATTCCGCTTCGCGCAGACGTTTCCGCTTGTTGAGCTGGGTGGTGACAGAAGTCAGTAAATCATTGCGGGAAAAAGGTTTGGAAAGATAGTCTTCCGCCCCCATGTTCATGCTTTTGCGATGCGGGGTTTCCTCCGTGTGCCCGGTCATCATGATGAAGGGGAGCGTCGCTGTGGCTGGTTCCCGGCGTATGGCTTCCAGCAGTTCGCACCCATCCATTTCGTCCATGTTGACATCGCTGATCACCAGATCAGGAATCAGATTGCGGATTTCCTTCAAGGCATCAAGCCCATTGTGGCAGGTGGTCACTTGGTAACCCGCCCGGGTAAGCGTGAGCGACAACAGTTCACAGACGTGATTCTCATCATCCACGATCAGGATTTTGGCAGGGAAACCGGTGGGCGCTGGATTACGAACGGGATCCATGAATCGAAATTACAACAGTACGGTTGGAAACGCCAAACAAAAAGTCCCTGCCAGACTTTCGTCCAGCAGGGACCAAATGGGGGGTGGGAGCTCGCCACGCTCTCTTTTCCCGGTTGCCAGCATTGGGCGCCTCTAGGGCTGCCGACTTCCCGACGCCATTCTCCGCGGCAAGCAGAGTTGTCGGCCTCATAGCCGGGCCGTACAGTGTCTTACGGTCGCTGTATTGTTGAGCGAGGCCGCTTAGGCCGCTTTCTTGGTTTTCTTGGTCTTCGCCAAGTCCTTCTTGCGCTGCAGGTAGGTTTTCCGACGAATACGTTTTTCGATTTTGTTGTATTGCTTGCCCATAATTCTATAAATTGCTTCGGACCGGTTAATCGGTTCGGAGCATTATGAAGAATCGCAGTCAGACGTTCAATATCATTTTAATGTCGGCTTTTTTGGCCTTCGCTGGCGGCCTCCTGGCGGCAGGGGACAAGCCATCTGCCAATTCCAAGCCGGAGGCCGCAAAAAAGGAGGAAACTCCCAAGAAACCCAAGGATTATCGCCGGGGTGGCAAGGAGGCCACCACCATCAGCCTGCATTGGGAGATGAATCCGGATGGCACGGACCGCTGCGTCACCGCCATGGTCCATCGGGCCAGCCAGTTGGTCCTGCAAGTGGATCGCTCACCGGTGCTTCATGAAGGGTACCTGGAAAAGGCCGAAGTTGTGGAGGTGCTCGGCTCGTACGAGATCCGTCTCAAATTCGACCGCTCCGGAACGCTGTTGTTGGAGAATGTTTCCATGTCCCACCGTGGGCGGCGGCTGGCCATGTTCAGCCAGTTTTCTGATGCCCGCTGGATCGGGGCTCCCCTCATCAACCGCCGCATCACCGATGGGGTTCTGTCCTTCACCCCGGATGCCTCGCGTGCGGAGGCGGAGCGCATTGTTCGCGGGTTGAACAACGTGGCGTCGGTCTGGCAGAAAAAGAAGTGATCCGGCCTCCCATGGTTCTCTCTGTCAACCTGAGGTCCGTCCTCGTCCTGCTGCTTGCGCTCATCTGCCCTGCCGGGTCGCTCCTGGCGCAGGTCTTGCAACTTCCCACCGCCAATCCGGGGCTGTTTGACCGCCGGGCGCAGGAACAATATTTTGTCCCCACCATTGGGCGCACCTGGGAAAGCGGCACCTTCGGTTGTGTTCGTTCCGAATATCCTGATACTGTTTTAACAGGTTGCGGAGATCTAATTCATAAGGATCAGGTTCCACAATAAATTCAGCAATATCGCCACCAGCACTTACAAATGCTGCTTTTTGAGCTTCAATATTTGCGCGGTAACGACGGAAAAAATTGATCTTTATAGCATCAACATCATCACGGATTCGATCAAAATCGTCGTTTTGCAGCAAGGCACGCAACTCGGTAATAAGTCCAATCTCATCCAAATCGGCATAATCTGCCATTTTATGTTTCGGACTACTTTCATCCAAAAGATCGTCCTCATGAATTTCGAGGTCATCTTCCGAAACATCAATCAATTCTTCGATCGATGGAATTTCCTCCAAAACAGATTTCACTTCAGCTTCCAGTTCAGGCTCCGGAAGTATTTCTAACACTTCTTCAATAACTTCAGCTTCAACTTCAGGAATAATTACTTCCGTTTCAGTTTCTATTGCCACTTCTTCTTCAGCAACTACTGCAAGCGTTTCTTCAATTTCGGAAGTAATCACTTCTTCAACTACAGCAACTTCCAGTTCAATTTCTTCAGGTACTTCCTGTGCAACAACTTCTTCCTCTTCAAGTTGTGTTTCAGTTTCATTCACTTCAGGAGCTTCAACTTCTTCCGATTCATGAATTGCTGATTCAACTGCTTCATCAACAGATACTTCTGCAACTTCTTCAACAGCATTCTCAACTTCAGATAATACAATCACTTCAGGCTCGTTAACAGATTCTTCAGTAATACTCTGATCATCAACAGTTTCTGACACGACTAACATGCCACTTAACTCTTCTTGCGAGTTTTTTAGATCTTTGG
>CAIYYI010000217.1 GCA_903930345.1 uncultured Verrucomicrobiota bacterium | reverse complement strand
TATTCCAAGAACTGCCGATACTCCTTACGAGGCACGACTTAAAGTAGTTGTGGGTTGTTTTGTTGTTGTGGAAGCAAGCTGGATCTTAATGAAAACCGGTCCCAAGAGTTGCTGCGAGCTGCCCTGTGGATTCATGGGGGGGCGAGCGGCACGGATGGTTTCCCCCAGCCCTCCCCGGCCTCAATTCTTTCGTCATTTGGATGAAAATCCTCAAACACCCCTGATCCGTGGAAGCTAACCACTCGAAGTTAATGCCCGGGGATGACCCCCAAAATGACCCGACCCAGGAACTGGCGGAGCGCAATCGGGCTGAATTGGCGCTCCGGGAAAGTGAGACCCTCTATCGTTCCTTGTTCAACAACATGCTGAACGGGTTTGCGTATTGCCGGATGTGGTTCGAAGAGGGAAAACCCCGGGACTTCACCTACCTCGCCGTCAATGATGCCTTTGAATCGCTGACCGGCCTGAAGAACGTCGTTGGCAAAAAGGTTACCGAAGTCATTCCAGGCATCCGGGAGACGGACCCGCAGCTCTTGGAGATCTACGGTCGGGTGGCCCGGAGCGGTCAACCCGAGCGCTTCGAGATTTTTCTTTCAGCCTTGCAGATGTGGTTCAGTTTTTCGGTTTACAGCCCTGAATCCGAGCATTTTGTGGCGGTGTTTGACGTGATCACCGAGCGCAAGCAGGCCGAGGAATCCCTGCGCCAATCCCGTGCGGTGGCGCTGCGGATGATGGAAGATGCGGTGGCGGCGCGCGACCAGGCGGAGCAGGCGAACAAGGCGTTGCAGAGCCGGGTGGAGGAGCGTGTGAGGGCGTTGCAGATACTCCACGACTCCCAGGAGCTTTACTTTTCATTGGTGGAAAATCTGCCCCAGAGTGTCTTCCGGAAAGACCGCGCCGGGCGTTTCCTGTTCTGCAATCAGCGATTCTGCGCGGGCGTCGGGCATTCACTGGAGGAGATCGTTGGCAAGACGGATGCCGACCTTTTTCAACCCCACTTGGCCGAGGCTTATCGGCGGGACGACCTCCTGGTGATGGAGTCAGGCCAGACTTTGGACAAGGTGGAGGAACACTCGGGAGTGGATGGTCAGAAGTTGTTCGTTCAAATCGTGAGAGTCCCGCTGCAAGACCCTTCGGGAGGCATTATCGGGGTGCTGGGGATATTCTGGGATATTACCCCGCGCAAACAGGCCGAGGAACGGTTGCGCCAGCAGGCGGCGCTGCTGGATGCCGCCACCGACGCCATCTATGTGTGCGCGTTGGATCACACCGTGACCTACTGGAATGTCGGTGCGGAGCGGCTCTACGGTTGGACGAGTGCATATGCCATGGGCCGCAAGATCACCGAATTGGAGTTTCTGGATCATGAGGCGGCCCACGCCGCGCTTTTGGAAAAAGGCAGTTGGTCTGGTGAGTTGAAGAAGTCCGATCAGGCGGGAACCCAGCGGGTGATGTTTTGCCGTTGGACTTTGTTACGGGACGAAGCGGGCCACCCCCGGGAGGTGTTGGCCATCAACACGGACATCACGGAGAAAAAGCAACTGGAGGAGCGGTTTCTGCGTGCCCAACGCCTGGAGAGCGTGGGGCAACTGGCCGGCGGCATCGCCCATGACCTGAACAACATTCTTGCGCCCATCATGATGGTTGGCACGGTGTTGCGGGAGGAACTCACCAACCCGCACGCGGTTTTCTTGCTCGACATTTTGGAGCGAAGCGCCAAGCGCGGGGCGGACATCATCAAGCAGATACTGACTTTCTCCCGTGGTCTGGCGAGCGACCGGGCACCTGTCCAAACGCGCCATCTCTTGAAGGAATGCATCGGAATCATCCGGGAGA
Organism: uncultured Verrucomicrobiota bacterium; assembly: GCA_903930345.1. Taxonomy (GTDB): domain Bacteria; phylum Verrucomicrobiota; class Verrucomicrobiia; order Limisphaerales; family CAIYYI01; genus CAIYYI01. The sequence goes on along the minus strand of CAIYYI010000217.1, from coordinate 2,110 downwards.
CGTTTCCCAAGTCCATCACGCTCAAGACCAGTCTGCCGAACGGTCTGTGGTTGGTCGAAGGCGACGCCACTCAGTTGCACCAGGTGCTGATGAATCTCCTGATCAACGCGCGCGATGCGATGCCGCAGGGTGGCACCCTGACCCTGAAAGCGGAGAATCTCGTCTTCGACAGCGTCACCGCCCGGCGGAACCCTGGTGCCAAATCTGGCCCCTACGTGGCTTGGCAGGTGTCCGACACGGGGATGGGTATCCCGCCGGAGATTCTGGACCGCATCTTCGACCCTTTCTTCACCACCAAAGAAGTGGGCAAGGGCACTGGGTTGGGCTTGTCCACCGTTCTGGGTATCGTGCTGGGCCATGGCGGCTTTATCCAAGTGGACAGCCGTTTGGGGGAGGGCACCGTCTTCCGCGTTTACCTGCCGGCCCAGAAGGATGAAATATTGCCTGAAGGGACGACTGATACCACAGCATTGGAGGGCCGGGGGCAGTTGATTCTGGTGGTGGATGATGAGGAAAGGATCCGGCTTCTCATCAAGGAGGCTCTCGAAAAGTGCGGCTATCGGGTGGTGGCTGCCAGAAACGGGAAAGAGGCCATTGAAATGTTTACGCCCTTGCGAGGTGAGATCAAACTGGCTCTGGTGGACCTGATGATGCCTCTGATGGACGGCGTGGCGTTGTGCCGGGTGCTTTTGAGCAGCCTTCCCTCCCTTAAAATCGTCGTATCCAGCGGCATGAGTGATGATGCCATGATGGAGGAATTGGAGCACCTCGGCGTGTGCTGGTTCCTTCCCAAGCCATTCACCCTCCCAGCCTTGTTCAAGATGCTGGCCGATTGTGCGGCTGGCCTTCCGGGCAACGCTCGCGATGGCTCCTGCTTGCCAAATGGTCGAAGGGATGGGGAACCAGGGGATTCCGCCGCTCTTCCGGGTGGCCAGGGTTGAGCCACTCATTTTAATCGACCAGGCATCGGCCTACAGCGCCGAGGGCTCCCTCTTTGCCCATCTCGGCAAACACGAGATCTTCACCCCCACCAAACCCATCTACCCGCCCATGACCGTGGGCGAGCTGGCCGCCGCTGCGCCGGCGGAACTCCCATGACCAAGGCCCTGGCCACCGGGGAGTTCATCGAGGAACAAATCTTCAATTGGACCTACACCGATGAGCAGCGCGCCAAAGAAACATTTGCGCGGAGCAACCCCGGCCAGTGGAACCCCTACGGTGCCCTGCCGCAGATGCGCCTGCTCACCTACCAGATGCCCGATGAACTGGTGGCCATCGCGAGCGCCGGGGAGTTCGATGAATTCGACCTGAACGCCTTCTTCGAGGCCTCCGGCACCGGCAAGGCCGCCCGCTTCAAACACCAGGGCGATGTGCAAAAGTGGCTCGACATCATCCGCGGCGGGTATGCGCCCCGGGCGGTGGAGCATCTCAAAACCGGCACCCGGCCTCCGTTCCCGTATTCGGACGCACGCCTGCTGCCGTATCTCCAGCACTCCTTCTGGTTCCTGCCCAACGTCGCCGCCTGTCACGCCATGGCGGCCCTGCTGGCCGAGCGGCACAACGTATTCTGGCAGGACTACACTGTGGTCGTGGCTGCCGGTGCCTCTGCCGGCATCGGCTTGGATGCATTGCCGCCCGTGCGCCGGGCCATCGGCAGCGGCTTCGAGACCAAGACCATCACCCTCACCTGCGGCAAGCTCACCACCGGCATCACCGTCCCGCAGTGGTCCTCCATCCTGATGCTCCGCAACCTCAAGTCGCCGGAAACCTACTTTCAGGCCGCCTTTCGCGTGCAGTCACCGTGGTCCATCAAGAACCCGAACGGCGACGCCCCCAACGAGGAGGAAATCCTCAAGCCCGTCTGTTTCGTTTTCGACTTCGCGCCCACCCGCGCCCTGCGGCAACTCTCGGAGTACGGGATCGGCCTGTCGCCCAACGAGCCGAACCCGGAGAATGCGGTCAAGGAACTCGTATCGTTCCTGCCCGTGTTGGCCTACGACGGGGCGAACATGACGCAGATTGACGCAGGTGGAATTCTCGACATCGCGATGGCGGGCACCTCGGCGACGCTACTGGCGCGCAAATGGGAATCTGCCTTGCTGGTGAATGT
>CAIYYI010000216.1 GCA_903930345.1 uncultured Verrucomicrobiota bacterium | reverse complement strand
GCAAAACCATTACGCAGAAAAAGCTCCAAGGAACTTCGCAGCTTCATGATATCGATTTCGCTGCCCATGAGTTCCTGCGGTGTTTTACCGTGCTTGTAGAACTGCATGTAGACCGCATGCACGCAGTCACAGTAACGCTGGCCCAAGATGGGATGCTGGAGATACGCCTTGGCTTCAGCGTCATCATCCAGGCCATAGAAGATCGAGTTAGGGGAAGTCCCCAAACCCTTCAACTGCGGGAAAATCCACCAGATCCAATGCCCCCGCTTATGGCCGGCCTTCAGCTCCGCCAAGGCCGCCTCATAGGTGTTCGCCTGGGCGTCTACGAAACGATCGAGGGACATGAGGTGAGGAGGCAGGTTCTGGATATGATCAGCCGGTCAGCAAGCATCGCAACCGCCAGATGGCCCACTACGCCGTCGGTCCGGCTTACTTCTTGATGGAAGCGGCGACGATCAGAACGAAAAGCGTGATCAGGGCGATGGCCCCGGCAATGATGCCAAACCAAGCCCGCACCAGCCCCAGCTTATGCGGGTTCTTGCGGATATCCTTGATGGCGAGCACCCCGCACAAGATCGCGAAAGGCGCAGGCAAGACCAAGACGGAAAACAAGCCGAGATAGCCGGCCAAGATAGACCAGCCGGATCGACCCAGCGGGACGAGCAAAGCAACGAAAGAGTTAGGAGCGGCGGGCTGACCCGCGGGGGCCGGCGGCAGAGCAGACGGGGCGGCGGGAGCAGGCGGCGGAGTCGCGGGCGCCCTAGGGGGAAGCGCCGGGGGACTCATCGCCGGAAACAAAGCAGCCAAAGTCTGCCATTCCTGCATCCCCGCGGTCCAGGCATGGTCGGTAGGAAGCAGGACTCCCGTATCGAGCATCTGCTTGACCTGTGGTAATTCGAATTCTCCGACAGGCTTGCCGGCGCGGCTGATCCGATACGTAAGAGAGGACATTGTATTAAAAGATAAATTAATAGACTTTTCATTACACAAGCATAGAAATAGCCGCCATAACCCTATGGAAACCAACATTCACGTCAGCCGGAATCAGGTAACGCTCGGGACCTTCAGCGAAGCCCAGATCAAAGGCGGCCTGGCGCAGGGCGTACTCACCCCGAGCGATTACTGTTGGAAGCAAGGGATGGAGACATGGAAGACCATCGCAGAAGCCTACCCTCACCTGCTCCCCTCCGGACCGGCGCCCGTTCCCGCGAGCCAAAACCAGCCTTACGCGCAATATCCCTCCGGAGGCGAACGCTTCGGTGCCTACCTTCTCGACGGCCTGTTCATGGGACTGATGACCTGTGGGCTGGTCATCCCGTTCATCATCGTGCTGGCCGCCGGTGCCGACTCTGAAGCCCGCGAATTCGGCAACACGATCAAACCCATGGCCCAGATTCTGGGCTCCTTCCTCACCTGCGTCATCTCGCTGCTCTATCACGGCATCCTGGGGAACTCGGCCCACAACGCGACCTGGGGTCAACGGATCATGGGCTTCAAGATGGTCGACTCCAAGACCGGTGGCGCTCCTCAATCCGGACAGATCTGGAAATGGTCGATGTTCCGCAGCCTGATCTTCGCCTGTTGCAGTTGCATCGGCTGGCTCTTCTTCATCCCGATCCTCAACAACCCCAGGAAACAATCTGCCTACGATGATTGGGCCGACATCCTGATGGTGAAGAAGTGAACGATTTCGCCCTAGTGGGCCGGCTTTCCCCACGCCTGTCATAGACGCATAGAGGTAGTGGCAGCACCGCGAGCTGCCCCAGCGGCATCCCATCTGCCCCACAATCGACTTTCATGGACGGAATCCGGTCACCGTGTCAGCTTGACGGATCAGCTGGTCCAGTTCGAAGGGAGTCGAGGGATGGAACAAGCCGTCGTGTTCGAGCAGGCCCTTGACCCTGCCGGTCAGGTCCAGGAGCAGCTCGACGATCTCCGGGTGCAGGCCGAAGTACGGCCGGTCGGTACAGTCCTTGATCACCAGTTTCTTGAAAGGTCTGGCGCCAGCAGGCCAGGTCCGCGGATGCCAGCGGAGGGGTTCACGCAGCTGCAGGTGATGGTGCTGATTGAACCAATACTGGGCCCAGACGCTCTCCCACTCCAACCCCGGAGCCCGCTGGGGGCCGTCAACATAGGTCCTGACCTCGGTCGGAATGTCTTTT
>CAIYYI010000215.1 GCA_903930345.1 uncultured Verrucomicrobiota bacterium | reverse complement strand
TGGAGACGCTGTGGATGCGCGTGATCTCGCTCTGGGCGGGCAATACGGTAGTGGCATCGGCTCTGGTGATTGTGGTGTTTTTTGCGGCGGCAGCTCTGGGGAACCTGTGGGGAGCACGCCTGGTAGCACGTAGCCCGCGACCGCTGGGCTATTACGGACGAGCCGAGGTGGCGTCGGGGCTGTCCGCGCTGACAACCTTCATTGCCGGACGCTGGCTCTGGCAGCATCCCGGAGCCTTTCCCCCCGGTTGGGTCGGTCAGGTGCCTGCGACGTTGCTGCTCGTGGGGCTGCCATCATTCTTTGCCGGTGTCGCGTTCCCCAGTCTCGCGGAAACTTTTGTGCCAACGGCCGACCGGCGCACGGCGAGTGGTGCGCCATTTTATGGCCTGAACCTGCTGGGGGCGGCGTTGGGCGTGCTGGCCGGCAGCGTGTGGCTGCCGTGGGGATTGGGAACGGCTTCTGGTTTTTTGGTGGTGACGGGATTGCAAATCGCCGGTGGCTTATGGGCGTGGCGCTTGGCTGGACAGTCAGAACCGGTGCCACGCTCCGCGAAAAAACCGGAGGTCGAACTGGGTGCATCGGTGGTCGCGTGGGTGGTGTTGGCGACCTCGGGTATGCTGTCGCTGGCTGCCCAGTCATTGCTGATCGTGTGGGCGCGTCAAGTGCTGGGCGGTTCGGTGTATGCGATTGCGGGTGTGTTGGCGACCTTTATTGGCGGGCTGGGATTGGGGGCCTTGGCGGCGGCCCGCTGGCGGGGCAGGGGACACTCGCCCGCAAAACTGCTCACCCTGTTCGCGGGATTGAGTGCGCTGTTGTTGTTTGCGGTGCCGGACATCGGTGCGTGGCGGGTGCAACGGGAATGGGTGCTTACGGGTGCGACCCCCGGGCACCTGTTGGTACAGGCGCTCGGGGAATGCCTGTGGTGGTTGTTGCCGCTGACGTTCTCCCTGGGTGTAGTTTTTCCCGTGGCCTGGGAATTGGCGCGGAGCCGCACGCCGCACGAAGGCTGGGTGTTGGGTCGGGCCTTGGCGGTGAATAAGCTGGGGGCTGCTGGGGGTGCCGTGGCCGGATTATTTGGGTTACTCCCCGCGTGCGGTCTGGCGCGCGCTACGGTGTTGCTGGGGGGCGGTTATGTGCTGCTGGCGGGATTAGTGATGTTCGGAATGCGGCAGCGGACGCGCGTTAGTGTGGCATTTTTGGCCGTATTGGCGATGATGGGCGTGGGCCAGGGAATCCGGTCTCGGGAGGTGCTGGGCCTTAAGTCAAATCAGCGTGTGCTGGCGGAATATGCCGGGGCCTACGGTCCGGTGGCGGTGGTGGAAGATCGCACCACTGGATCGCGTCAAATCCAATTGAACAGCCGACAACGCCTGAGCGGTACGGGGCATGCATTAGCCTCGCAGCAGCATCAGAGCTGGGTGCCGCTGTTGTTTTGCCGGCAACCTGAGCGCGTGTTGACAATTGGTATGGCGGCAGGCCTCTCAGCCGTGGCGGCGCTCGATTTCCCGATCCAGGAACTGCACGCGGTGGAGCTGGTCCCGGAGGTGACCCAAGCGGCACGGGAACATTTCGCGGCGTGGAACAGCGCGTTGTTTCAAGATCCACGCGTCCGGTTGCATACGGGAGATGGCCGCGTGGTGCTGTCACAATTGCCGGGCAAATTTGATGCGGTCATCTGTGATTTATTTTTCCCGGGCGACGACGGTACGGCGAATCTCTACGCGCGGGAGTTCTTTACTGAAGCGCGTTCCCGGCTGAATCCCGGCGGAGTATTTTGCCTGTGGTTGCCGTGCTACCAGCACACGGCCGAAACCGCTGGCAGCGTGATCCGCACCTTCAGCGAAGCGTTTCCCAGCGCAGTGCTCGTACGGTCTAATTTGGACCCCATGCAGCCGGTGCTCGGTCTGCTGGGTGCGAATGAGCCGCTGCCCGTGGGTCGGGAATTCCTGGAGGCACGCCTGGCCACGTTGGCCGGGCGGCCGATGGTGGCGCGTTCCCCGTACTTCCGCTCGCCGGATAATGCGTGGCTGCTGCTGGCGGGCGATTTGCATGCCGCCGAACCGGGCTTCGGCGAGTTCAGTATTACCACCGATGACCGTCCCCTCTTCGCCTATTTGGGTCCGCGCCAACCACCGCCACGCGAGCGTCTCGTGGGCATGGTGTTCCTCGATTGGATGGGGAAATGCTACGTGCGTCCGCTGTATCCCTCCTGTGCCCTCGGCACCACCTCGCCAGAAGAGTTACTGGCCGGGGTCCGTGCCGCGAACCTGTATTTCGCCGCCGCCGTGGCCCAAAGCGTGATCCCCGGTGACACCCGCCCTGAACCCGTGCGCTTGCAGCAAATCACCGGCTATATGGAGCGCGCCCGTGCTTTGCACCCGAAATCCGAGCTGCCGGTGGCAGCCCTTGGAAAGTAGTTTTAACCAGGTTTTTTCGCCCTGTTGCCCTACGAAAAAAACAGCTCCAACGGAGCGAAATTATTATAGTTTAGGATCACAATCGGAGCCCTGCACTAGGCTCCTGGTGCGAAGGGCGATCCCGGCTTCAGATACGGTTTCAGCCCCTCAAATCGGTGCTCGATCTCGGCGATGTCCTCCGGGGCAAGCTTCAATTCTGAGCAGATAGGTGTTGCGGGAGTGCTGTTGCCGGGACCGTATTGGCGCGAGACCAAAGTCTTGAACACGCCGCGCTTTTTCCAGACGTACAGATGGACGCCGCGCAAACCTCCCGGATGGGTCTCGTTCAGGTTCGTCATCAGGATGAACTTGCTGTACGCATCCCTCAGAGTTGCGGGATCCGCGCCGCTCTGCTGCAGTTCCCAGATGCGGGTGAGGACGTCCCCGTACATCGCCCGCTCGGTGATCAAACCTTCAGTGCCAAGGCGCGACTCGAATAGCCAGCCGAGTCCGCCGCGGGCACTAAACACCCGGCGGATGGGTGGCCGGGCTGCGAGCAGAGCCCGCGTCCGGGCAATAATGGGTTGCGCTTCCTCTTTGACGTAACCGAAGTGCGGGAACTCTCGGCCCAGGTCGCTGAGGAGTTTTAGCGGGGGGATCGGCCCCTTGTACGCGACGCCGCCGGTGGTCTGGAGGATCACGGGCCGCTTCGTGGCTAATGCGAGCGCGCGCCAATACTGGCACAAGTCGTCTTCCGTCTTGCCCGAGTCTGGCGGTCGCGAAATGAGCGCTGCGGGCGCCAGCGTCTCGGCATGCTTCGCGAAGGTGAGCATCTCGCCCGTGTCCTTGCCCTGCACGCCCAGGCACAGCGCCGTGCGGAGGCCGCGCGTTGCCTTCGCCAGCACCTCCATCCCCTGGAGCTTCTCGTCGTGGGTCAGCAAGTCAACGCTGTCACCCGACTGCGGCCAGATCATGCCGGAACACCCGGCCCAGTCCACGAAGCGTGCCTGATTGGCGAGCACGTCGAAGTCCACCGCGCCCGAAGCGGTGAAAGGGGTCGTTAGAATCGGAAACGGTCCTTGGATCTTCGGATCGGCGGCCGCCGCGTTGGCGAGCAGGCCCGTCAAGGGCTCGCCGCCCTGCAGGAGCGTTTGGCCGAGGATGCCCGTCGCGCCGACCAGCGCGGCCCCGAGCAACTGTCGCCGCGAGATCAGCATTTGGGTTTGGTCATACTTCTGCCCTTCACGGGGCGCATGGCGAAAAGGGAGCAGTGCTTCAGGCGTCCTATGCATATCGGTTAAACTACGGCCAGGCCGATACGGCGTCAAGCCACTGATTTGACCGTGTATTTTCTAATTGGCGTAGCTGTCAAAAACCACTATTCTCATCCTGCTTATGAACCCGATTAATCGTCGAACTTTCCTGGGAACCGCTGCGGTCACTGCTGTGACCATGCCGGCCATCGTTAATGGTGCTGCCAGCGAGCGTAAAATTAAATTAGGCGTTATTGGCTGTGGCGGCTATGGGATGGCGGATATCAATGCCGCGTTCAAAGTAGGCGGCGTTGAAGTGGTGGCGCTGTGCGATGTGGACAGCCAGCACCTGGACGACGTCGCGGGCAAGGTGGATAAACTGCAAGGCACCCGGCCCAAGACCTGCAAGCTTTATCAGGAACTCCTCGATCAGCCGGGATTGGAGGCGGTGATTATTGCCACGCCGCCCCAGTGGCATGCGCTGCCCTTTATTGCCGCCTTGGAAAAGAACCTGGATATTTACGAGGAAAAACCGTTGGCCTATGATATACGCGAAGGTCGGGCGATGGTGGAGGCTGCCAAAAAGAAACCAAAGTGTATCGTTCAAGTCGGTTTCCAACGCCGTCAGAGCCAGGCGATCCAGGCCGCCAAACAATACATTGATGCTGGTAACGCGGGCAAGGTGTTGGCCGTAGAGGCCCAGATCCATTACACCGCAGGTACCAAAGATACCACCCCTCAGCCGCCTCCGGCATCTTTGGATTGGGATATGTGGTGTGGCCCGGCTCCCAAACTTCCCTACTGCCCTCAAATTGGCCATGTGAGCTGGCGCTTGGAAAAAGAATACGGCAACGGGCACCTGGTGGATTGGGGAATTCATTTGATCGACGCCGTTCGGGTGGTTTTGGGCGAGACCGTTCCTCGCACGGTTCAG
>CAIYYI010000214.1 GCA_903930345.1 uncultured Verrucomicrobiota bacterium | reverse complement strand
GTTCGTTGTTGGACAGCTTTGCTTCGGCTTTATCCGCACCACCGGATATATCAGGCTTCATATCATGCGACTTAACGGATGGGTTATCGGCAGGATTCGGATAATCTTAACCGATATCCGGCGGAAAAGGGCGCCTGATATGAAGCTGTCTGTGGATTCTTTGACGTTAAATATCAATAGGTTGCGGTGATTATGGTCGATCGTTCACCGTCCTTGCCGGATCTTTTCTACATAAAAAATGGCCGCCGGATCAAACCGGGGAAGAGGTTTGCTGTGATCCGGTTGAATGGAGGCCTTGACCGTCGTCAGCGGTGGTCGCTGGAGGTGGTTGTCTGGGAGGGTTTTATGTGCAACTGCAGAGGGGTGTCTGGGTCAGCAGTTGGCCTCCATACCAGAGCATCCGTGGATGGTGGAAAAAGCTTTTCCAGAGGTTGCCCTTCAACGGGACGGAGACCCGCCCGTCGCGGTGCAGGTACCCGTACCATTCGCCGTGCACCGGATCAGCCAGGTGCCGGAATGACCAGTCGTGGACCATCTGGTGCCAGCGGGCGTACTTTTCGTTGCCGGTCAATTCATGGGCCAGCAGGGTGGCGATGATGGCTTCGTCATGAGGCCACCAGAATTTCATGTCGTGCCAGTATTCCTGCACCGGTTTGCCGTGGACGTCCCGGAAGTAAAACAGCCCGCCATGCTCAGTATCCCAGCCACGCTCCCACATCCAGTCGAGCATGTCGCAACCGAGGCGAATCAGCCCCTGATCCTGGCGCAGTCGGCCTTCGTGCATGATGAACCAGGCACCTTCGATGGCATGGCCGGGGTTGAGGGTGCGCCCGTCAAAATGGTCCAGGATCGTCCCATCGGGGGAGACGGACTCCATGACGGCCCGCAGGTCTGGCTTCACAAACAGACGCCGGATCTCGTCAATGCAGCGGTCAATCCAGGCATCCAGGCCCGGGTCCGGCCCCAGGTTGGCACGGAGTTCCTGGGCGGTGACGATGGTGATCATGCGCGGGCTCATGCCGATCTGGGGCCGCACGTCGGTGAACTTGGGCGGCATGAGGCCCGGTGTGAAATTCCAACGGGTGAACAGCGCGAACAGCTCCCGTGCCTTTTGGGCGGAGGCCGCGCTGCCGGTGGCCCTGGCATGGGCGGCGTAGGCGATGGCGGCGAACGATTCGCTGAACGCATAGCGCCGCTTGCGGAGAGGCTGCCCTGACTGTGTGACATGGAAGAACATCCGCCCATCGGTGTCGAAACAATGGGCGGCCAGAAAACCCAGCCCCTGCTCAGCCCACTGGAGCCATTGAGGGTTCCTTTCCACCGTGTTGTACAGCGTCAGGAGCATCCAGGACATGCGGCCCTGGACCCACACGCTTTTGTCCGTGTCCACCACCGTGCCATCGCGGTCCAGGCAATGCAGGAAGCCGCCGTGTGCGAGGTCGATGCTGCGCGGGAACCAGAACGGGACGCAGTCCTGGAGCAGGGCGTCACGATACGTGGCGGCCAGCGCCGCGCGACCCGAGGCGGTTTGCAAAGGAGGGGCTGGGTTCATGCCGGGAAGGGGTTACCGGCCGGGCTGGAGCCAGGCCAGGGTGAAGCGGGCGAAGACCATGCGGTTGGCGTTGTCGGTCTCAAACAGGCAGCCCAGGGTGCCGTCCGGCAGGCTGGTAAGCACGGAGTAGGCGAAGCTGCCGGGGAAGAGGACCCTTTTTACCGGCCAGGTCCGGCCGTCGTCCCGGCTCAGGTAGATGGTGCCATTCTCCCGCCTGGTGCTATCCGGGCCAGAGTAGAGGAGACAGTTGTCGGCGGCGGTTCCGGCGGGGCGAAAGATGGCCGCCATGCAACCAGGGTCGCGCAGGGCCGGTTCCTCCATGATGGTGGACCAGGTCACGCCCCCGTCCCTGCTGACGGCGGTTTTTCGCAGTGCCTGGCCGCCCCACTTGCGGCTGTTCAGCATCACTGAGCTGTCCGACAGTTCCACCATTTGGACCTCATTCACCAGGCTGATCTCGCCGCCCTTGGCATTCGGCACCCGGCAGCCAGGCGCGGGCTCACCCAGGCGCCAGGTGGCACCCCGGTCATCGCTGAAAACCGCGCGGACATGCCATTGTCCGAAGGGGCCCTCGTTGAAGGGCATGATCAGGCGCCCCTGGTGGGGGCCTCCGCGAAGCTGGATGCCGATGCCGGGTCCGCTGGCCAGGATGGTCACCCGGTCCGGACTCTTGGTGGTGCGGGTGACATCGTTCAGCTTCGACCAGGTGACGCCGTCGTCATCGGAGTGGATCAGGAAATTGCGCACGATGGCGGATCCTTCCAGCCCGGGCTTGATCTGGCCGCTGCGCTCGCTGATGCCGGCCGGATAGGATTGGAACATGACGAGGATGCGGCCGGTTTGCTGCTCGACCACCGCGCAGGGGTTGTTCAGGCAGTTGCGGCCGTCATCGGCGATGAGCTGCAGCGGCCCCCAGATGCGGCCGCCGTCCAGGCTGCGCTTGAGGATCAGCTTGTTGTTGGCCTGGTCGGCGTGGGTGGCCCGACCCTCGGCCAGCGCCAGCACCGTCCCCTTTTTCGACACCACCACGGAGGGGATGCGGATGGACTTGAAGGTGTCTTTCCCGGCCGTGAACACGTCGCTAAACTCGGGAGCAGCCTTGGCGTTGGCAGCGGAGAGGGCGAGCCAGGCTGCGGCAGTCATGGCGGCCCGCCAGATCATCCGGATGGAGGCTGTTTTCATGGGGTGAAGGGCCGACGGTTTCAGCGGATCCACTCGAAGAAACCAAGGGTTTCGAGTTCCGCCCGGAGCTGCCTGACCTGCGCCGGGCCAGGGTTTCCGTTGGGCAACCGGGCCGGGCCGACATTCACCCCGAGCATGTTCATGACGGCTTTGGCGGCACCCATGTAGCCGTACCCGGCCAGCACCTGGATCAGCCGCACCGAGCGGAACTGCTCCTCCCGCGCCCGGGCCAGGTCGCCGGCCTGGAAAGCGGCCAGCAGCCGGTGGTAGATCGGCGCCGCGAAATTGTAGGTGCTGCCCACCGCCCCCTGCGCCCCCAGGGCCGCGGCCGCCAGCAGCCACTCATCGGTTCCATACGGCACATCAAACCGGCCGCCGTCGGCCCGCAGACAAAGCTGGTAGGCCATCAGGTCGGAATTGGTGAACTTGATGCCGGCCAGCGTGGGGATCCGTTCCGGGGCGTGGCTCAGGAATTCCGGCATTGAAAAACAGACCCCGGTCATCACCGGAATGTCGTAAAAGTAAAACGGGGTGGCGGGTGCGGCGGCGGCGATGTCCGCGCAGCAGTCGATCAGCGCCTCCAGGTTCCGGGGCTTGAAATAGGCGGGGGCCAGCGCTGAGATGGCCGCCGCGCCGAGGGATTCCGCCTGGGCGGCCAGAGCGCGGGCATCCGCCAGGCAGTTGGAGCCCACGTGCGTCACGATCCGCAGGCCGGTGCCCCGCGCTACCTCCGCCCAGCGCTTCGCCAGTTGCCGGCGTTCGTCGAGGGTCAGGGAATGGCTTTCACCTGTGCTGCCGCCGATGAAGGCGAAGGAGACGCGGTTGGCCAGCAGGTGGGCGGCCTGTTGCTCGACGGCGGCAAGGTGGAGGGAGCCGTCCGCCTGGAAGGGTGTGTGGGTGGCGGCCACGAGGCCGGTCAGTTTGAAGGTGGGTTTCACGTTGATGGGCAAACGAGGGGTTGGATTCGCAGGGTTATCTGTTCGCATCGGTCAGTTCCGGCTTCGGCCGGATCAGCAGCACCAGCGCCACGGAGACAAGGGCGGCGGTGGCGAAGACGCTGAAAATGATGTTGAGCGGCACCTGCTGGTCGCGCAGGCTGCCAAAACCCCAGTCGGCCAGGCCGCCGCAGCTAATGCTGACCAGGTTCATGATGCCGTAGCCGGTGGCGCGCAGGTTGGGCGGCACGATCTGGCAGAGGATGGGCATGTTGTTGCAGTCGAAAACCCCCCAGCCCAGCCCGAACAAAACCAGAAAGCAAATGGCCACGGTGAGGGTGCCGGCATTGCCCACCCCGAACATCGCCGGGATGATAAGACCCATGCCGATGGCGCTGACGAAGATGCGGCCGCGCCGGTGCCGACGCATCCAGCGGTCCGCCAGCCAGCCGCCGACGAGTGCGCCGATGATGGCGGCGGACTGCCAGTAAATGGTGGCGGAGACCCCCGCCTTGCCCTGGCCGATTTTGAACTGGTCTTTGAGTATGGCGGGCATCCAGTCCCGCACCACCCAGCCAGCCAGAGCTGGCAGGGTGAAATACAGCACCAGCAGGATGAAGGAACCGTTGGTCAGCAGGGCCTGTGCCGAACGGCCCAGAGTGGGGGTGACCGTGGCCGACTTGGCCGCCGGGGCTTCCCGCAGCAACAGCGCCAGGGGCACCGAGTACAGGATGCCGATGATGCCGCAGGCGGCAAAAGCCCAGCGCCAGCCCAGGGTGGGTGAATCTGCCGCATAGCCGCTGAAGCCGCCGATGATGACCCCCACGTAAATCGCCATCTGGTGGGTGCCCACCGCCCGGGAGCGGGTGGGGCCGGCATGGTAGTCCGCGATCAGCGCCAGCGCGGCCGGGATGTAAAACGCCTCGCTGATGCCCATGAGCGAGCGGGTGAGCAGCAGCCCATCATAGGAGGTGACATGCCCGGTGGCCCAGGTGATGGCCGACCAGGCGAACAGGCTGCCGCAGATCGTGTGGCGGCGGCCGAAGCGGTCGGCAAGGTAGCCGCCCACGGGGCTGAGAAAGGCATAGACCCACTTGAATTGCCCCAGCATGCGCCCCCAGTTGGCCTCGGAGCCGATGCTGGGGATATCGCTCATGACCGAGAACTTCATGGATGCCAGCATCTGGCGGTCGAGGTAGTTCAGGAGGGCCACCGGCACCAGCAGCGCCACCACGAGCCAGGCGTAGCCGGGGAACGTGGTTCGGGAGGTGTCAGATGGGTTTGGCAATGGTTCTCCTGGGTGGGCGGTTCACGGTAGCCGGGCCGGGGCCATGGTCCACACCTCCGGTGAGCGCACGCCCGGGCGCAGCTCACCGCTGGGGAACACAAATCGTCCCTGCCAGAAAACGCACGGCAGGGTGGCCCGGGGGGCGGGCGTTTCCCCGGCTGAACGCCACTCGTTTTTGGTGGTGTCGTACAGCCGGATGCCGCTTGGAAAGCCGGGGTGTTGCTCCACCGGCTGGAAGCCGACCCGGGAGCCGTCATCGCCCCCGGCGAGGTAAAACATGGTATCTGTGGCGGGGGCGGGGCAGGGGGCGGCCACGGAAGGCTTGGGCAGATCGGCGATCCGCTGCCAGCCCCGGCCGGGCTGGTAGCGCCAGGCATCAGTCAGGTATTCCCGCGTTGGTTTGCCTTCCCTCAGCACAATGTCCGCGCCCCCGGCCAGATAAAAGGCGCCGTTGACCGCGGCCGCCACGGGCAGCAGCCGTGGCCGGCCCGGGCAGGGTTCCAGCTCGGTCCAGGCGGGATTGGCGGCCGTCAGGTCGAGCGCAAACAGGCGGCCCAGGGCGGACGGTTCACCCGGTTGATCTGAGCCGCCGCAGATGTAGAGGCAATCGCCGATCGCCGCCCCACCGGCGTTGGCCAGGGGGAGGGGCAACGGCGGCAGCGGATGCACGCGGGCCCGGCCGTTTTCCAGCGTCAGCAGGAAGCAAACGGCGTGGTGTTTGGTCGCGTCGCTTCCCCCCACGCAGGCCACGCCGGCGCTGACGGTGACGGAAACCCCGTAGCCGAGCGGGTGCGGAAGACGGCCAGCCGACTGCCATTGGCCGGCGGGTTCGGTCAGGGCGAAAACCTCGTCGTACCAGACTTTCTGGCCCTTTTCCCAGGGTTTCTTGCCCGGGAAATTGGCTCCGCCGGCCACGATGAGACTGCCCCCGCTCACGCCCGCGTAGGCACCGGCAAAGCCTTCCCGGTCAGGCAGGGGGGCGAGTTGACACCAGACCAGGGGCGGGGGCGTGGGTGTGGTGGTGCGGCAGGAGGTTAGGCCCAGCATGATCATCAAAAGGCAGCCGTTGATCAGTCGGTGATGCATCGCGCCGGGGTGCCTGGCCGATCAAAGGCTGGCTTCGAGGTTGATGTGCACGTGTTATTCACAGAAGACCCTGCGGGAATGGCATACTATTTGGAAACCTCCGGCGAGTCTTTTTTGCGGGATTATCGAGGGATTGAGCAGGGTCGTCCGAGGTCACGGCTTCAGGATGTGGTTGTTGAACGCGTTGGCCTCGTCGTCCGAACTGAGGAGAATTTTCCGGACGGTGCGCGAGGTGCTGCCATGCGCACTGCCATCGCCTAGGGCGATGTTGCCGTAGCCCGCGTGCAGGGTGTTCGTCCAGCGGGCCTTGGGGACCTCGTTTTTACCAAAGGCGATGGCCACTTTGTTGACCCCCGCCACCGGGCAGCTCTGCCCCGGTTTGCCGCCTTCCAGATGCCGGTCGCCGGCGATCATCATGCCGGGCTTGTTCTCGCGGGTATCAATGCCGATAAAGAACGAGATGTTTGAATTCGCCAGTGTGGCAAAGTTCGCGGCGGGTCGGCGTCCGTCCTCGGGACAGACCAGCACCCGGGGATCGCCCAGCTCCTTTTCCACCGAGCGGAAGGTGCGGAAAACATTGGTGCTTGTCTTGGAGCCCCCATCGGCGGTGGAGAGGCGCCAGGGATAAAGATTGCGGTCGATCATGAAGCCGTAGAAGGAGACGCTCACCTGCCGGAGGTTGCTCAGGCATTGGACCCGGCGGGCGCGGCTCTTGGCCCGGGCCAGCGCAGGCAGCAGCAGCGCCGCCAGCAGGGCGATGATGGCAATGACGACCAGCAGCTCCACAAGCGTGAACCCGGCGGATGGTTTTTGGTGGCTGATCATGTGTCACTACGGATTTGCCAATGAATGAAGCTTACGCCGGGCGGCCTCAGAATTCCAGTGCTTTGTCCACAGCGATCTGGCGGGTTGCCGGAGAACCATGGGGGAGTCCGCAATGGTTGGACGGCAAGGCCCTACTTCAACCGGAGATCCTGGATTCGGAAGGAGCTGATTTGGGTGGTCTCCAGGCCGTAAGGGGATGCATGCGCGCAGTAGGCGAGGAGCACGCGGTCTCCCGCCAGGGCAATCGCGGTGTAGCAGTAGCCATGGCCGGTTTCGGCTTCGATCAGGCATTCCCGCTCCCAGGTCTTTCCGCCATCCCGCGAAAGGGCGGCCCCCAGGGGGGTGCGCACGGGTGGTTGGGCGCGACGCACGTTCTCCGGTTGGTTGCAGTGGTCATTCCACAGGACGAGCAATTCCCCGGTGGAGGGGATTCGGGTGAGGGTGGCGGGCGACTCCGGGGATAGCAATGGGCCGGGCCTGGGAGGGCTCCAGGTTTCCCCGTCGTCCGCCGATTCGCTCTCGTACTGGCACCCGAGCTTGGTGCGGATGAGCATCAGTAGGCGGCCGGGGTTTGGCTCCGCCACGCCTGGCTCCATAAGGTTGATGCGGGTGCCTTGGACATCCTTTTCCAGCGGCGTCCGGCTGCGCCGCCAGGTTTTCCCCAGATCGTCCGAAAGATAGACGATGATTTTTCCCGGCTGCAGCCTGCCGCCGACAAATTCATGCAGGGCGGTGGGCATCACCAGCCGTCCGCTGACGAGCTGGATGACCCGGTTGTTGTTCAGCACGTAGTACCCCATTTCATCGGTGATGCAGGCGCGGGGTTCGCTCCAGGTTTGGGCCTCATCCCGGGAGATGCGCATCCAGGGCCGGCAATCCTGCAGTGAATTCTTGCGCAGGTAGAAAAGGGCGATCTCGCCTGATTTCAGGCGCAGCAGGGAGACGGACATGACGTTGAAGCCGCCCTCGTTGGGCACCACCACCCGGTCTTCCCCGGTCCACGTCCGGCCCTCGTCGGCTGATTCGCGGGATGCCAGGACCGCCTTGGCGTGGTCGCCCGCGCCACCAGTGAAGTGGGTGTAGATGAACAGCCATCGCCCGTCCCTCAGACGGACAAAGTCCCCCTCGCTGTTGCGGTGGTTGCCGGGTCTGGGTGCCAGGGTCAGGTGATGTTCCAGTGGCAACCGTGGGTGCGGTGGGAGGACGGCTGCCGCCTCGGCGGAGTTCGGCGCGGGCGCGCCTGCGGAGGTGCCCGGCAGCCATCCGCTGGCGAGCAGGATTATACCCAGGGCGGTACGCAGATTGTTCATGTGTTTGGTTAAGCGAAAGTGCAAGACGGCGGGAGTGGTTTCCGTCGCTCAGCGTTTTTTAAACTGGGCTGCGAACTCCTCCTGGCTGATGGATTTGTCGCTATTGGTGTCGAGACTGGTGAAGATTTCCGGATGTTTTCCGGGGTTTGCCTTGGCGCGGGGGCTGGTTTGCCATTCAGTGAAGTTGAGTTTTCCATCGCGGTTGGTGTCCAGCCGTTCAAAGATTGACTGCGGCGTGTTTGGGTTGGCCGCCGCTGTGCCTGCGGCGGGTTTTTCCGGCTCGAAGATGCGCGGGACCGGGTAGCCCTCAGCGGTCTGGTATTCCCGGCGCAGCACTTCTTCCGCCTGGCGGATCACCTCCCGCTGCGTGGCGGCCAGATCGTTGGTCTCTCCGCGATCTCTGGCCAGGTCATAGACCTCCCAATTCAAGGGGGTGCCGGCCCTGGTGGAGAGGAGTTCGCGCCGGATGGCCTTCATATCCCCCAGGCGGACGGCCACCTGGCCGCCGTAGCCGCCGCCGGTCCAAACCAGCGGTTTACGCATAGGGAGGGATTTCTTCTGCCCCAGGACGATAGGCAGGAGGTTTTCCCCGTAAGGTTGCCCGGCGTCTGCTCCCGTCAGGGCGCAGAGGGTGGGCATGAGATCGGCTGAGTAGCCGGCCTGGCTTACCACCTGGCCGGCTTTCACCCGGCCGGGCCAGCGGATCAGGGTGGGCACCCGGATGCCGCCTTCGTAGAGTGAGCCCTTGAGGCCCTTGAGGTCCGCCACCGAGTTGAAGAATCCGTGGTCCACCCCGCCCACATCGTGGGTGGTGCCGTTGTCGCTGGTGAAGATGATCAGGGTCTGCTCATCAAGTCCCTTTTCCTTGAGTTTGGCCAGGACTTTGCCGACGTGGTCATCCAGGAAGGAGATAGTTGCGGCGTAGGCGGCCCGTGGACGGGGATGCGGCAGATACGATTTCTCCCCCCGGTAAGGTTCGGAATCCCAATCCCGGGGATACTTTTCCACCCACTCCTGCGGGGGTTGCATGGCCACGTGCGGCTCGGTGGGGCAGTAGTAGATGAAGAATGGCTGGCCGGTTCCGGTTTGGCGGTCCAAGTACCCCAGCAGCTCGTTCAGGATGGCTTTGGAGGCATGCGTCTGCCCGGCGTAAGTCTCCGCTTTGACCTCCCCGGAGGACTGTTTGGCGTGGCCCGGGATGCCGGGTGTGTTGATGGTTTCCTTGACCCCGTTCCGCCAGAGAAAGGGCGGGTAGAAGGTGTGGCACATCCGGTGGTCGGTGTAGCCGTAGAAATAATCCACCCCGTGTTTGTCCGGGGCGCCGGTGGTGCCGTATTCCCCCATGCCCCACTTGCCGAAGGCGCCGGTGGTGTAGCCCGCCTTTTTCAACGCCGCAGGCAGGGTGTATTGCCGGGCATCCATCGGCCAGTCGCCGCGCAGGTCGTCCAGGGTCTCCGTGGGGTCAGCGCGTTTGAGGTTTTGCACATTGCAGCCGCCGGTGTGGCGGCCGGTGAGCAGCACGTTGCGGGAGGGGGAGCACACCGGGGCGCCGGAGTAGAATTGCCCCCACCGCTGCCCCTCCGCCGCCATCCGGTCGAGGTTTGGTGTTTTGATCTTCTGCTGGCCGTAGCAGCCCAGCTCGTTCCAGCCCAAGTCATCGGCAAGGATGATGACGAGGTTCGGTTTGCGCGCCGGTTCGCCCGCCTGGAGGCGGTGGGGCTGCCCGTTTGCCGCGATAAGGATGAGCACCAGAATCAGCTGGAATGGATTGCGCGTAAATTTCATACCGGATGTTGACGACAATATCCCTCACGGGTTGGCCCAGGGCAATTGCATTCGTTTCTCTCTATTGCCATTTCTTATGACATGGACTTCCGCCGGTTTTCTGGTAGGACTGGTACCCATGGCCCAATTTGTTTTGATCGCATGGTTTCTCGCGGCATGCTTTTTCGACGCCCAGGCCCAATACCCGGGATGGAAGCATTCGGGATCCCTGTTTCTGCTCACCACGCCCGAGGGGGCCAATCTGGCGGCGACCGCGTCCGAGACCGATTTTCCCGTGCTGGTGCGGCTGCGCTGGGATTTTTTTGATTTTCAGCAGGCCCGCCCGCAGGGGGAGGACCTCCGGTTTGCCACCCTTGCCGGGGCGCCGCTGGCGTACCAGATCGACCAGTGGGATGCCGCCCATGGAACCGCCAGCATCTGGGTGCGCGTTCCCGCCATCCGGGGTAATGACCGGCAGGAGATTCGCATCTTCTGGGGCAGGGCGGATGCGCTCAGCGAGTCAAAGGGCGAAGCCGTGTTCAACGTCTCCAATGGCTACCTGAGTGTGTGGCACATGGGCGAACCAGTGCGGGATGAGGCGGGCACTCTGGAGACCAGGGATGTTGGCACCTCCGCCACCCAGGGGATGATCGGTGAGGCGCGCCACCTGGCGGGGCGGCAGGGGATTTTTGGCGGGGACAGGATCACCAACTACCCCTCCGGAGCCGCGGCGCACAGCTCGGAGGCCTGGTTCCGGGCGGAAAGGCCCAACTCAACCATTTTCGGCTGGGGCAATGAGGGCGGCGGCCGCGGCAGCAAGGTGCGGATGCAATTGCGCAGCCCGCCCCATCTGCATGTGGATAGCGATTTCTCGGACGTGAAGTGCCAGGCTGCCGTGCCCAGGTCGGAGTGGGCGCATGTCATGCACACCTATCAGAACGGTGATGGACGGATCTACCTCAACGGACAACTGGATGGCCAGTCATCCCCCCTGCTCAACATCAGGAGTCCGGCCCGGCTGTGGCTTGGCGGATGGTACAACAATTACGATTTCATCGGCGACCTCGACGAGGTGCGCATTTCCCGGGTGGCACGGTCGGCGGACTGGGTGCGTTTGCAGTACGAAAATCAAAAAGACCTGCAAACGCTCGTCGGGCCCGTGGTTCAGCCGGGAGATGCCTTCGCAGCCTCCCCGGCCCGTCTGATTGTCGCAGAGGGGGCAACTGCGACATTGTCCGCGCAGGCAGGCGGCGCGCAGAAAATTTACTGGATCCTCAAAGCGGAGGGCCGGGAGACATTGGTGGCGGTGGACCGCTTCCAATATCAGTTCGCGGCAGGGCGGTTCACAGGTGATCGTTCGGCTTCCTTGCAATTGCGCGCTGTTTACGCGGGCGGAGTGAGGACTCAGGACATCCCCATCACTCTTCGGGAGGAGATTCCGGATCCGGTGTTCACCTTGTCCGCCCCGGCCACTTGGGATGGCCGGCAGCCGATCGAAGTAGCCTTGCGGATAGCCAATCAGGACGCCATGCAGGCAAAAGGGGCCGGGAAGTTGGATTGTCGTTGGAGTGCTTCCGGCATTGCTGTCATCCGCGAGGAGGCGCCCGGTAGGCTTCTGCTCAAACGCGCACAGAACAGCGGCGGGCTGACAGTGTCAGCCACGATTCACAATGGGGGCGAGCCGGTCACCCAGTCCGTCACGATCAGGGTGGCTGAGCCGCCCAAGGATGAATGGGTTGCGCGTCCGGCCGCCCGGGATGAGCAGCCGGCGGACAACCAGTTCTACGCCCGCGATGATCGCAACGAGGGCACCCTTGCCTATTGCGGGGTGCTCAATGAGGCCGCCGACGAGGTGTTTCTCCGCGTTTATGCCGACGACCAGCTCTACCAGAATGCCAGCCGCCGGTTGGGGGAGGACCGGTCCTACGCCTTTGCGGTGAAACTCAAGCCGGGGCTGATCCGCTACCGGGTGGAGTTTGGCCACCGGACCGGCGGCCGCGAAATGGTGGTGCGTGCCGTGACCAACCTCGTTTGCGGCGACGCCTATCTGATCAACGGGCAGTCCAATGCGGTGGCGACGGACTGGGGCAAAGAGGAGCCCGCCTTTCGCAGCGAATGGATCCGCAGCTTTGGCAGCATGTCGGGCAGCCCAAAAGGCCTCCGGCTGTGGGGGGAGGCGGTGCCGCGCAACCGGGAAGGTGAACAGTTGCAGATCGGGTATTGGGGCATGGAGCTGGCCCGCCGCCTGGTGGAAAACCACCGCATCCCCATCTGCATCCTCAACGGGGCGGTCGGCGGCTCCCGCATTGATCAGCACCAGCGGAATCCGGAGAACCCCGTGGACATGGCGACGATCTACGGACGCCTGCTCTGGCGGGTTCAGCAAGCCGGGTTGACTCATGGCATCCGCGCCGTGCTTTGGCACCAGGGTGAGAACGACCAGGGTGCGGATGGACCGACGGGCGGATTTGGCTGGGAGACCTATCGCCAGTACTTCATCGATCTGGCCGCAGCCTGGAAGCAGGACTACCCCAACCTTCAAAACTACTACATCTTCCAGATCTGGCCGAGATCCTGCGCCATGGGCTTCAACGGTTCCGACAACCGACTGCGCGAGGTGCAGCGCACCCTGCCTGAGGCGTTCTCGCGGATGGGCATCATGTCCACGCTCGGCATCGAGCCTCCCGGCGGCTGCCATTTTCCCGCGGCCGGTTATGCGGAGCTGGCCCGCCTGATTGCCCCGCTGGTGGAGCGCGACCAATACGGCGCGGTTTTTCCCGGCTCCATCACGCCGCCCAATCTCCAGCAGGTCTCCTATGCGAATGCGCGGCGGGATGCGATTCTGGTGGAGTTCGACCAGCCGGTGAAGTGGGATGACGCCCTCGCCGCCCAGTTCTATCTTGATGGCGAGCGGGGCAGGGTGGTGGCAGGTTCGGCGTCAGGGAAGGCGGTGACGCTGAAGCTGGCGGCTCCCTCCACCGCCCGCCATCTCACGTATCTTGATGGCGGCGCCTGGAGCCAGAAAACGCTGCTCCGAGGGGAAAACGGCATCGCTGCGCTGACGTTCTGCGACGTGCCGGTTTTGCCCGCCCGGCTGCCCTCGCCCTAGACATTCAAACTTATCGCTGAACCTTATGCCTCGCTTGACCATTTTGTTCTGGGTGACATTGCTGGCGGTCGCCCGCCTTCATTGCGCGGCAGAGAACCCGGTGGCGGGGCGGGAGCTGATCCGTGATCCTCATTTCCGCAGCGGCTTCCGCCTGATCGAGCCCAAGCCCGGCCAGCGGGTTGTGTACGGTCAAATCCCTGGTGTTTCTGACGGGACCAGGCCCGTCTGGGATCTCGACCAATGGTCCAGCCGTTTTCCCCTATCGGCCGGAGCCGTTCCCCAGCCTGGGATGGGCTGTTGGAGCAATGCCGCGAAGGCGGTGGTTGTGGGTGGGGTGGATACAAATGCGGCGGACTTGTCCCTGGCGGCGAATGCCAGCGTGGAGTATGGGAGGCGGGCCCGGTTGAAAAGTGAGCCTTGGGTTCATCTGCTGGTGGAACAGACTTTTGCGGATCCGCCGTCGATGGCAGATCTGGCCTCCGCCCGGCTCCGTCTTCAGGCCCGGCTGCTGCGGTCCGAGCTGCTCCGCACGGACGATTATTCGCCCGGTTTGCACGCCGCGCAGTTCCAGATGTTCCTGATGCTTCAGAACCGCAACCGGCAGTCGCCCGGTTACGGCCGGCTGGTCTGGTTCGGCATCCCGCTCTACGATGACCGGTCCCGGTTCCCCAAGGAGCATAAGTCGCAGGACTTCGGCGGCACGACGATGTTCATTTTCACGCCCGGCGGTCAGGTGTTCTCCGGGCGCAGTGCCCATGATCGCGAGTGGATCGCCGTGGACAAGGACCTTCGCCCCCTATTCCTTGAGGCGCTGGAAACCGCCTGGCAGCGCGGTTTCCTGCGCGAATCACGCGACCTGGCCGACTACCGCGTCACCGGCATGAACCTGGGCTGGGAGGTGCCCGGCTTGTTCGATGTGGAAATGCAGGTGCGCGACCTCAGCCTGACGGTGGTGGAGAGGAAGGTTGAAAAGCGCCAGCCCTGATGCTTTCAGCCATTCATCGGGGGGGCTTGCCCAGACCCACCCACCTCGCCGCGCTGGCGAAAAAGCGCCCCATTTCGGGGCGGTTAATCATTGAGGGTTTCACTCGGTAACCGCCAGGATCGGTCCCAGGTCCGCCTTGCGGTCCGTTCGTTTCAGCCCGGGCGCATGCAGGCTGGATATGACGCCATCCAGGAAAAGGGCGTCCGGGCAGTCCAGCCTGTCGCGGAACAGGGTGGCGAATTCGTGGAAATTGATCGGCCCCGCGCTGATGGCGAAGATGGCGATCTCGGGCGAGGGCACGCCAACCCCGTTGCGGATGAGCCGATTGGTTGAGGCGGGTTTGAAGACCGGATGGATCCTGCCGCCCTGGACCAGCAGCGGGCCGGACTGGGTGGCCAGAATGACGCGTTCGCGGAGTTTCGGGTATTCGGAGGACTCCACCACGTGTGCGCCGGTCTCCGTGAGCAGGAAAACGCCGTTGGGCTTCAGGAAAAAGTTGCCCGGCCCATTCGTCGTGTTGAGCGGGGCGATCTGTCGGCTTCCGGAGACAAAGAGGCCCTGCGCGGAAAAGTCATCAAGATACATCCCGGCGTTCATGGCGAAAACGACTTTTTGTTCCCGCTTTTTCAGCCAGGCCTCGAGGTGGTCAAACCGTTTGAAGGTCTTGCCGGTTTCATCATGCAGGAACAACTGGAGTCGTTCCTTGCGGACATTGACCCGGCAGACCGTGACGCGCTGGCCAGCCACCGTGACCTCGCTGAATTCAACGGCGGACAGAGGAGCCATCAGGCTCCAGAGTGCTAGGCTGATCAGAAACATCGGTTTTAACCGTCCGGAAAGTGTCATGGCTCACAACAGTGTGAAGGCCTCTGTGAATTGTCGGCTGACGCTATCGCTGCCTCCCGGCCGGGTCAATGGCAAATCGGCCGATAGTTTGTTCCTGTTCAAGCCCGGAGAAAGTGTGGTAGTTTCTGGCTCACCGATATGCCATTGGCCATAAATTGTTTCTTGCCTGCGCTTCTCCTCCTTTTGCTGGCTGCCTTGGCTGAACTGCCTGCTGCCACACTTGTGCTGGATAGCCCGTTGGAGCATCAGGTCTTGCAGCGGACATCCAGGGATAAAGGGGTTATGACCATCAGCGGGCGGGTTATGGATATGGAAGCCCGGGAAGTGTCGCTGGAGGCCCGTCTCGTCAGCGGCGGTAAGCCGAATCCTTGGCAACGGCTCCAGATCACCTTTGCCGGCTCCGCTTTCGAGGCGCGGTTGGAGGCGTCAGCCGGCGGTTGGTATCGTTTGGAGGTTCGGGCCTTGATGGGGGATCAGGTTCGGGCGGAAACGGAGGTTGAAACCGTGGGTATCGGGGAGGTATTTCTTGTCGCCGGGCAGTCGAACTCCGCCAACCATGGACAGGAGAAGCAGCACACCAAGACTGGGAAGGTCGCCGCTTTCAATGGGAAGCGCTGGCAGCTGGCTGACGATCCCCAGCCGGGTGCCAGTGGCAGTGGCGGCAGCTTTATGCCCCCGTTCGGGGATGCTCTGGTGGAACGTTTTCAGGTGCCTGTGGGCTTTGTCGCCTGCGGCGTTGGCGCCAGCAGTGTGCGGGAGTGGTTGCCTCCGGGGAGCAGGTTTTCGAACCCACCCACTATCGTCAGCCGGGTGCGGCAACTTCCAGGCGGAGAATGGGAGTGCCTGGGGCAGGCGTTTGGCGTGCTCTCGGCCCGGCTGAAGGTGCTGGGGCCGCACGGCTTGCGTGCTGTGCTCTGGCATCAGGGTGAGAGTGATGCCAACCAAAAAGATCCCACGCGCACGCTGCCCGGGCATCTTTATGGTGAATATCTGAAAAAGATCATCCTGAACTCCCGTCGCGCTAGTGGCTGGGAGGTGCCTTGGTTTGTGGCCCAGGTTAGCTACCATGTGCCTGGAGATGAGGCCTCCCCGGATATTCGCGCGGCCCAAGCTTCCTTGTGGAAGGTGGGGCTTGCCCTTCCGGGGCCGGATACGGACGCCCTCAAGGCAGAGTGGCGTGAGGCCAACGGCAAGGGGGTCCACTTTAGCGGGGCCGGCTTGCGTGAGCACGCCGCGCGCTGGGTGGATCGAGTTGCACCGTGGCTTGAACAGCAATTGAAATGATGCCATCATCCGCATTATTATCCATGAACTTACATCTATGAACTTCACCCGTTCGCTTGGGCTTTTCAGTCTGCTGCTGCTCCCAATTCTCACATTTGCCGCCGGGGACGATCGGCTGCAGGTACGGTTCCGGGAGGTGGATACCCTGTTTGCCAACCCCGGCCAGGGCTGGATGAGTCAGCAGCGCAGCCCCAAGGGCGGCTCCCGCTTTCCCTGTTCAGTCGTTTATATCCGCTTCAACTGGGTAGATGTGGAACCGGAAGAGGGGCAGTACAATTGGAAGGTGATCGATGACGTTATCGCTTCCTGGCGGACGAACGGGGCGGCGGTTTCCATGCGCGTCATGACTGCCAATGCGCACAGTCGGGGCTACTACAGCTCTCCCAAATGGCTCTTTGACGCTGGGTGCAAGGGATTTGAATACCTCAAAGGCGGCGATGATCCCACCAGTGGGGGACAGCGTATTCCGCGCATTGAGCCGGATTATGCCGATCCGGTTTATCTGGCAAAACACGGCGCTTTTCTGGCTGCCTTGGGCAAGCGGTATGATGGCAATCCCGGGGTGGAATTCCTCGATATCGGCTCCTATGGGATCTGGGGCGAATGGCACACGCCGCACCCCGCTCCGGTCGCCGCTCGCCAGCAGATTGTGGATATGTACCTGCGCGCTTTTTCCCGGACGCCGCTGGTTTTCATGTCTGACGATGAGGTTTTGCTCAAGTATGCGCTGGAGCATGGCACCGGCTTCCGTCGTGACGGGGTCGGCTCCCCCTGGCACGAAAAGAACTGGATCGGATCCAAGCGCTACGCCGGGGTGACCGGCATGGCCGACACCTGGAAACGGGCCCCGGTGGTCTTTGAATGGTTCGGCGACTACCAGTACCTCCAGTCGAAGAACTGGTCCTTCGATGCGGCGGTGGAGTTCATGTTGAAAAACCATGTGACCATGATCAACGATAACTTCGGCCGGTTTCCGCCCGAGGCCCGTCCGCAGTTGGAGAGGCTGGCCCGTCTGGCCGGCTATCGCTTTGTGCTGCGGGAGGTGTCGCACGGGAAATCCGTCCGTGCCGGCGCGCCCCTGGACGTGGCCATGAAATGGGCCAACGTGGGGGTGGGGAAATTGCACCACCCCTATGTCCTGCGTCTTTCCCTGTCAAATGCGGCTGGCCAGACGGTCGCCCGGGCGGAGGCCAAGGCTGACCCGCGCGAATGGCTGCCCGGTGAATGGGAGGTGGCCGTCGCGCTGCCGGTGCCGACCGGTCTGCCGCCCGGAGAATACGACCTTGCGGTTGCCCTGCTGCATCCCGCCGATCAGCGCGGTCCGCTCCAATTGGCCATGGACGCCCCGTCCAAGGCCGGTTGGTACCAGGTCAGCCGGGTGACGGTCAGATAGCCAAACCAGGCCATAAACAGGGTGTGCTTTCCTTGAAACGCGGTGATTGGATATTGGCGCTCGTTTTCGGGTGCGGTTTAACCTGAAAGCCGCTCCGCCAGCTCTGTGATGGCTTCCTGCGCACGGGTCTCAGCGGAGGGCGGTGATTTCCACCACATCACCCGGCCACAGCACCGGCTCGGGTGCGCCGGCTTTGATTTTGGGCCAGTCCGTGCGGATCACCTCCCTGGCTCCCTCGCGGAATATCGTGAAGGCTTTCAGGTAGGTGTTGAATTCGACGGACTTGCTGGCGGTGTACAGCTTCAGGCCCTCGGTCCAGGGGATCTGCCTGACGATCCCGGTGGTGGTGTCCTTGAGTGTCACCAGCGGCCCCTTGGCGATGGACGCCGCCGCCTTCACGCCCTGGGTGGCGATCTTACCCGTGGTTTTGGCGGTGATGATCGCCACCTGGCCGGA
Source organism: uncultured Verrucomicrobiota bacterium (assembly GCA_903930345.1). Classification (GTDB taxonomy): domain Bacteria; phylum Verrucomicrobiota; class Verrucomicrobiia; order Limisphaerales; family CAIYYI01; genus CAIYYI01. Next base: position 7,956 of record CAIYYI010000214.1, on the reverse strand, counting down.
GGTTTTGACCGCGGCCACCGCCACTTTGCCGGTCACTTTGGCACTGCCGGTCACCGCCTTGGAGGAGGCGCGCGCGGTGGTTTTGCAGCCGGGCTGCGCCAACAGCAACCCACCCAGAAGGATGCCTGCGATGGCGGTCTGTGCCCAAGTGCGACGGATCATGGCCACCACCCAAGCATAAAAAGGACAAAGAAGAAAGGGAAAGCTGGATGCTGGTCAAAACCGCCTGCCTGTGGTATTCGTCAGAAATGATACGCCAGCTTTTGTGGTGTGGTTTGCTATTACGGTTGGCCTGGGGAACGGCAGCCGCTGATCGCCCGCCCAACATTCTGTTTTGCTTTGCTGATGACTGGGGCCGGTACGCCAGCATCTACGCCACCCTCGAACAGAGGCCTTCCCCGAACCAGGTGGTCAGGACGCCCAACATTGACCGGGTGGCCCGGCAGGGGGTGCTTTTCCGCAACGCCTATGTGAATGCGCCGAGCTGCACCCCGTGCCGCAGCAGCCTGCTGAGCGGACGCTACTTTTTCCGGACCGGCCGGGGTGCGATTTTGAATGGCGCACAGTGGGATGCCAGCCTGCCGGTGTATCCGCTGCTGCTCAAGGAGTCCGGCTATCACATCGGCAAGACCTTCAAAGTCTGGAGCCCCGGCACGCCCGCCGATGCCCCTTACGGCGGCCAGGCGCATGCCTATGAGAAGTCCGGGCGCAAGTACAACAACTACTCGGAGAACGTCACCGCGCTGGTTCGGGAGGGCGTTCCCCTGGCCGAGGCGCGGCGGCGGATGGAGGCCGAGGTGCGCGGCAACTTCGAGTCCTTCCTGGCGGCCCGCCCTGCCGGCCAGCCGTTTTGTTACTGGTTCGGCCCGACTCTGACCCACCGCACGTGGGAGAAAGGATCCGGCAAGGCGCTGTGGAACATCAACCCGGATGCGCTGAAAGGCCGCCTGCCCAGTTTCCTGCCGGATGTGCCGGAGGTGCGGGAGGACTTTGCCGATTATCTGGGGGAGGTGCAGGCGTTTGACAGCGGCGTGGGGGTGTTGCTGGAGAAGCTGGCGGCCATTGGCGAGCTGACCAATACCGTGGTGGTGGTCAGCGGCGATCACGGCGCCCCCGGCTTCCCGCACGGCAAGTGCAATCTGTATGACTTTGGCGTGGGGGTCTCGCTTTCCATCTGGTGGCCGGGCCAGCCCGGAGGGAGGGTGGTGGATGACTTCACCCTGCTGATGGATCTGGCACCGACTTTTCTGGAGCTGGGTGGATTAAAACCGCCGGCGGGCATGGACGGGCGCAGCCTGGTGAACATCCTGCGCAGCCCCCGGGCCGGGCTGGTGGAGAGCAACCGCACCTTTGTGATCACCGGACGGGAGCGGCACGTGGCGGGCGCGCGCGAGGGCAACCGGCCTTATCCCCACCGGGCGCTGCGGAACGAGCGCTACCTCTATATCCGCAATTTTCAGCCCGACCGCTGGCCGATGGGCGCGCCCAACGAGGTGACGGAAACCAACACCCCCTCCTACAGCGCATTAGAGCAAAACACGTATGTGGCGTTTGCCGACATGGATGCCAGCCCGACCAAGGCCTGGCTGGTGCACCATCGCCAGGAGCCGCAGTGGAAGCCGTTTTATGACCTTGCCTTTGGCCAGCGCCCCGCCGAGGAGCTTTACGATCTGCAGAAGGATCTGGATGAAATAAACAACCTGGCGGCTGACCCTGCCCATGCTTCCATTCGGGCTGCCCTCGCTGCCCAACTCATGGAGGTTCTGACCCGGGCGGGCGACCCGCGGGTGGTGGGGGAGCAATGCCTGTTTGAGCTGCCTCCATTTGCCGGCGGGGAAGCCGCTGCGCGGCGCAAGTAAGGCCGCGCCTGGATTGACTACGGCGGGGCATCCAGCAGCGCCACCGCTCGGATGGGGCTCCCATCCAGTCCCTCCAGCCGCAGCGGGAAGGCCATCAGGATGAATTCGGCGGGCAAATGTTCCAGGTTGGTCAGCCCCTCCACAATCACGATCTCCGCGTCAGCACCCAGCAGGATTTCATGGCACCGCACGGTGTCCTGGCTGGGAGTGGGGGTGTCCATGCCCAGCAGGTGAATGCGTCGGTCGGCGATCCATTGGGCTGCCTCTGCGGTCAGCGAGGGGCAGGGGCCGTAATAATCCGGCTGTCCGTAACGGCTGCTCCAGCCGGTGCGGTACACGACGCGTGCGCCGGGCTGGAAACAATCGGCATGGGGCGCAAAGTCTGCCACCGTGAGCCAGCGGTCCGGGGGCAAGGCGCTATGCGGGGCCAGATCCACCAACCGGGCCGGGCCGTAAAAGCGGTCCAGGGGCAGTTGATCCACCGGGGTGCCCTTTTCCCTGAAATGGCGCGGGGCGTCCAGGTGGGTGCCGTGGTGGCTGGAGAAAACCACCCGGGAAACCTGGCAGCCATCCTTTGGCACCGTGAGGTGCGCGGTGATCTCCAGTGAGGGGTCGCCGGGATAGGCGGCCTGGCCGTGCCGGAGCGGATGCGTGAGGTCGAGCAAGCGTTTCATAAGGTGATGCCGGGGGCCATTGTCGCTGTTTTTTGCCGCCGGGCAAGCCGTTGCTGGCGCGGCGCGTGAAAACCGCACCCTGATTGCGTCGGCAGCGGCCGTTTTGGGGTGGTTTGGCCTGCCAAATCCCGTGTCCAGCCGTTGGCACCGCCCATGCTATTCATCAGTCAAAGACGACCGGCGGCAGGGGACAGGGCCGCGGAAGTCCCCGCCGCAGGAAGCCTGGTAACAGTCAACACAGAAAGGGACCGGCTTATGAAAAACATGCGGCAGCTTACTCGGGGAGCGTTCACTCTCATCGAACTGTTGGTGGTGATTGCGATCATCGCCATTCTCGCGGGCCTTTTGTTGCCCGCGCTTTCGGGCGCGCAAAAGAGGGCCAAGCGCATCCAGTGTGTCAGCCAACTGCGCCAATGCGCGCTGGGGGCCCGCCTGTGGGCCAATGACAGTGGCGACAAGTTTCCGTGGCAGGTGGTCTCCAGTGACGATGGAACACGCGGCGTGGCGGAGGCCGCCGCGCATTTCCGCGCCCTCACGAACCAGCTCGGCACCCCCCGCATTCTGGCGTGTCCCATGGACGCCACCCGGACGGCGGTGAGTGACTTCACCAGCCTGAAGAACGAGAACATATCGTTCTTTGTGGGGCTGGATTCCTCTGAAACCCTTCCCCAGTCCCTGCTGTTCGGGGACCGCAACATCACCGACACCGCCGGGCAGACCCCGGCCAGCGAACCGTGCGAGACGGTGGGCGTCACCGCGGTGGCGTTGAAGGCGGCGCAAGCCTCCACCTACCGCTGGTCCGAGAGCCTGCACCAGAACCAGGGCAACGTGGCCTTGGGCGATGGCAGTGTGCAGCAGGTGAAGGATTCCGGGCTGCGCGCCCTGCTGCGCAATTCCGGGGATGCCAACGGCAACAATCACATCCTGGTTCCCTGAGCCGGGAAACAGGCGATAGACCGGGGCGCGCTCTGCGGGGCGCGCCCTTTTTGACGATCGCGGAGCCTCGCTATCCGTTGCGGCCGGGGCCGAAAAATACGGCCAGGGATTTCCAGAAGGTGCGGGGGGGCTGCGCGGCCAGGGCGCGGAAGTCCGTCTGCAGACAGTGGCGGGCGCGGCGCAGGGTGATGAGGCTGATGGCCACCCCCAGGCCGATCCAGAAATAGAGGACGGCGTACTCGGAAACCCGGATCACATGTTTGACCTCCAGGAGGACCAGCACCGCCGCCCCCACCAGGAAACCGATCCAGTGCAGCCCCACCACCAGCAGCAGGCTGGACAGGGTGGCCTGCAGGACATCCCGCAGCACCAACCCCTGCCAATGGCCCACCCAGAACAGGGCCCGCGCGTTCAGGAGGAACATGCCCATGCCCGCGAAAAACACCTGGCACGTGAACCCGGTCTGATAATGGGCTATCTTGGAGTACCCCAGAATCATCGCGGCTTCCCACAACATCAGGCATGCCGCCAGCCAGCCGAATTGGCGGCGGAACATCAGTCGGCGGCCGCGCAGCAGATCCTCCACCGTCATCCGGGTGGAGCAGAGCAGTTCCAGGGCGCCGCTGGCGTGGTCCTCCGCCCAGCGCTGCGTGGCCTGAAAAGCCATCCAGCAGAGCAGCCCGTAATTGAGGAACACCCCGATGAAGAGGATGGAGTCCTCCGAGATCATGTCATTGGGGTCATGGGCATAAAGGAAGGCATAGCCAGTTAGGGCGCAGAGAAAAACTCCCCAGAGCATGCTTTTCTGGAGGCGGTACCGGTCATCGATCCAGCAGACCGGGTTGAGGTCCAGCAGTCGCTGGCGGTAGGCGGCGCGTGTGGCCGCATGGCCCACGCTCCAGAGGCGCAGCCGTTCCCCCCATTTCACCGCGCGGGGCGTCTTCACCCGGTCACGCCAGGCGCGCGGCAGCCTCAGGCTCGCGAACAACAGGAAGCCCCAGCCGAGCGCCTGGACGGTGGCAAAGGAGGCCCAGAATTTGTCGCTGTTGTTGCGGCTGAAGACTTCCTGCACCCCCATGACAAACATGTACAGGGGGCTGGGGTAACAAAAGGTCTCCCGCACGTCATGGGGCAGATAGGGCCGCAGCGGGCCTTCCACCAGGAATACCCAGCCCACGGTGGAGCCCAGCAGCAGGGTCAGGGTCAGCAGGAAAACCGCCTTGGCGCTCCGGCAGTGGGCGGAGATGAACAGGCCGCCGGTCAGGGCGAAAAAGAGGGCATTGAGCAGGCTCAACTGCACCATCCCCACTGCGGCCAGGCTCACCGCCCCCAGCATCAGCGGCAGGGCCAGCACCGGGAACAGCGCCAGGATCATGAAGGTTCCCAGCAGGGATTTGGACACGAGCTTGCCCAGGACCACATCCATCCCCCGCAAATCCGTCAGGAACAGCAGCCCCAGCGTGCCGTTGCGCTGCTCCTGGCTCAGGCAGTCCGCCGTGGTGAAACCCATCAGCATGCAGACGACGAAACAGACGGAGCTGATGACGGAAAAAAGCATCTGCGCCTGGGCTTGTGGGTTGCGGTAGGAGTCAACGTACAGGAAGAACAGGGCGAAGCCCAGGGCACAGGCCGCCGCCGCCGAGCGGAACCAGTACGTCCCAGCCTTGCGGGAGGCCACACGCAACTCACGGGTGATCACCGGAAACAGCCTCATGCCGCATCGACTCTCCCTGTTTTGACCGGGACTGCCAAGCTGGATTTTTGGACGATCCCAATGGCGATGAACCTCGCCTTCGACACTATTATTCGCGTCTATTCGCGTGAATTAGCGGTTAAATCCTCGCGGTTCCGCCCAGATATGAATCACCGTGCCCTCACGGGGCAGCTTGACACGTGCGGTGGAATGGCCAGTACCCCCTGGGGACGCGTCGCCGGTTCAGGCTTTGAATTCATGCACGGCTTCAAACATGGCCACCAGGTTCTGCGGTGGTATTTCCGGCAGGATGTTGTGGACCGTGTTGAACACAAAACCGCCGCCGGGCATGAAGATCTCCAGCCGCCGCCGCACGTGGTCCTTGACCTCCTGGGGGGTGCCCTGGGGTAGCACGCTCCGGGTGTCGCAGCCGCCGCCCCAGAAGCAGATGTCCCGCCCAAAGTCAGCCTTCAACCCTTCCGGTTCCATTCCCCGGCAGGTGGTCTGGACCGGGTTGATGACATCGAAACCCGCCTCGATGAGATCTGGCAGGAGGGCGCGGATGGAGCCGCAGGAATGCAGGAAGGTCTTCATCCGCGTGTGCCGGTGCACATACTCACAGAGGAGGGTGTGCCGGGGCTTGAAGAGCTGCCGGTAGGTCTTGGGCGCCATGAACGGCCCGCCGTTCGTGCCCAGGTCGTCGCCGAAGCGGATGATGTCCGCCACGTCGCCGACGGCCCGACAGGTTTTCTCCAGCACGGCCAGGTGGCGCTCCATGAGGGCGTCGAGCAGCGCCTCCACGCGTTCCGGTTCGGCGATCAGATCCATGAGGAAAATATCCATGCGCCGGAGAAAGGTGCCCCATTCAAAGAGGTTGCAGCCGAGCACCACCATGAGCGCGCGGTCGCTGGTGCGGCGCAGCTCCAGCGCCCGGGCGCGCAGGGTCTCCCAAAAGTCCGGGTCGTTCGCGTGGTCCCACGGGCTGTGGACGAGGGCCGACCACAGCACTTTGCCCATCGCTCCGGAGAGGTCCCGGAAATCGGAGGGGTAACCATCCAGATAAGGGAAGTGGGTCTGATCGTAGAAGGTTCCTCCGGCGGGCATGTGGGCGATGTCGAGCCCGTCTGGCATCCGGGCCACAAGCGTCCCTTCCGGCTGCCGATCCGGGTTGAACCAGGCGGGGCGTTGCGCCGGCTGGCCGTCGGCCAGCACATCGGGCTGCCAGGCGGCTGGCTCGGTGTTGAAGGCGCGGCCGAGGTCGAGGACATCCACGCCGAAACGGTCCAGGATGCAATCCTCCGGCTGGGCCAGTTGCTGCACCACATCATAAACGCGGGTCTGGCCCTGGGTCAGGCCCAGGTGCTGTTTCAGCCGGCCATAGGCGATGGCGGAAATGCCGGAGCTGGGCGTGGCACCCAGATCGATCGGCACGCGGTCAGGCTGACGGTGCTCAATGGCGGCCAAGATGCGTTCGCGGGAGGTCATGATGGGGTTATTTCAGGAAATAAAGCTCTTTGGTGTCGGACCAGACTTTGCCCCGCGCCGCCGCTTCCGGCAGCGGCGACTGGCAGGGGTCGGTTTCCTTCCACCACCGTTGGGTTTCGGGATCGTCGCCCATCTGCTTCATGTCCGCGTCAAAGTTTGTGCCGGTGTATTCCAGGTAGGCGAAGAGGTAGGTTCGGCCGTCAATCACGGCCTCGTGGATGGAGAAGTTCTGGATGTGGCAGCGCTTCAGCGTCTGATTCACGGTGGGCCAGGGGTGGGCGTGAAGCTGGCGGTAATAGTCCGCCTTCTCCGGTTTGAGGCCGGTGATCCAGGCGTGGCGCTGGATCGGCTTGGACGTGGTGGCGCAGCCTGTCAGGAGCAGGGCGGTGAGCAGGGCAAGGATTGTTTTCATCGGTTCAGCGAAAGATGAGGTAAAGCACCAGGAAAATGACCAGCATTACGGCCGACATGACGCGGTAATCCGAAAACCCGGAGCCGCATTTCCCGCGTAGCGGCTCGCGCCAGTTCTCCCAGACCAGCGGCCGGGCCTCCTCCTTGAGCGTCTCCGGAAACAGGTGCGTGGCCACGACCATGATGATGAGGCAGACGACCAGCAGCAGGAAGGCGATGAGCATGAAATCGCCCTGGTAGATCCCGCGCCAGTCCACGACGAACATCACGGCTCCCAGCGCCATACCGGCGACGAGTGTGATGAAGGCGGCCCGGCCCGAGGCGCGCTTCCAGAACACGCCGAGCAGAAATACGGCGGTGATGGGCGGCGCGACGTAGGAGATGAGTTTGTTGATCCCCTCAAAGATGGTTGTGTAATGGCCGAACAGGGGCGAGGCGACGATGGCGAGGACCGTTCCGACCACCGTGGTCACCTTGCCGATGGTGACCAACTGGTGGTCTGTCAGGCCGGGCCGGTGGCGTTTGAAGAGGTCGTACGCGACCAGCGTGGCCGTAGAGTTGAGCGCGGCGGAGCAGGTCTGCATGGCGGCCGCCAGCATCGCGGCGATGACCAGCCCCTTCAGGCCGGTGGGCAGCAGGTGTGTGATGAGGAAGGTGTAGGTGTCCGCCGCGGTCTGCGGCGCGGCGCCGCCAAAGGCGTTCTGCTGGACCAGCGCCACGCAGATCACGCCGGGCAGCACAAAGAAGAACACCGGCCAGATTTTCAGAAAGGCGCAGAAGAGCGGTCCGAGGCGCGCATGCCGCTCATCCTTCGCGGCCAGCACGCGCTGCACAATTGTCTGGTCGCAGCACCAGTACCAGATCCCCAGCACGGGGTAGCCGAGCAGGATGGAGTACC
>CAIYYI010000213.1 GCA_903930345.1 uncultured Verrucomicrobiota bacterium | reverse complement strand
TTACTTCGTCTTTGAACTGAACCGCTGAACCAGGCGCTCAGGCGAAAGTAATTCCCGGGTGTGGATGCCGGGAGGCTGGTCTGAAGTGCCCTTGCGCTTGGGAAGACGAAAACACAAGAATAGAGGCCGGACGATCTGAGCCCGGCAGGGGTAAAACTGGCCGCCGGACAAAAGGAGGCCGTCGGCTTGAGGGGGAAAAAGGCAAGCGTCTGTCCGGACTCAAAGTAGTGTTGGGCGGAGACTTCATCACGAGCTGTCCAGTTTGGCTACGCGTCGAGCCGGGTGGATAACGCGAATAAGGCTGATTCGGTCTGAGTTGCAGAAAGGGCAGCGGATTGGGCCAGGCTCCGCAGTGCTGTGCGCCAAAATCCTGATCAACGCGGCTCGGGTGGCGGTGGACAACGTCTTCGGGGCTTGGGGAGCGGTTGGCGCCGATGAGTGCAGCAGTGAGCGGATGTGCTGGAGGCGCTGTTGGCGCCGGTGATTGCCCAGGATTCCATAGTGGCGGATTTTCACGAAGCGCTCGGGCAGCAGGTGCAGCAGGAAGCGCCGGATAAACTCGTCTAAAGCCAGCGTCATCACCTTGCGCCGGGCGCCATCGGCGTAATCTTTATACGAGAAGCTCACGCTGGCTGGCGTTGGATTGAGCGCCAGGAGGCGCCGCTCGCTGAGCGCCACCCGGTGGGTGTAGAGCGAGAGGTAATTGAGCACTGGCAGCGGCCCGGCAAAAGGGCGTTTGGCGTAGACAACCCATTTTGTGGCCACCGCCTGGCGGAGCAGTCTGGGCCTGCTGGCCGGTTCGGACAAGGTCTTCACCTCGCCGTGAAGCGCGAGCGCGTGGGCGGCCAGAAGCTTCTCCACAGCGCTGCAGAACTTGCCTTGGAAGACCTTGGACAAGGCCCGCACCGGGAACAGAAAATGGGGTGAGGCGCCGCGCCAGCCCTTTTCCGTCAAGGCGCCGCCAGTAACGATGCAGTGGACGTGATAGTGGTCCGTGAGCGCTTGTCCCCAGGTGTGGAGGACACTGGTGATGCCCAGCTGTCCGCCCCAGCGGCGGCGGCCAAACTCCAGGAGCGTCTGGGCCGAGCAGTCCAGCAGGAGTTTGTAAAGGGCGGCGCGGTTCTGGCGGATCAGCGGATTGAGACAGTGCGGCAGCGTAAACACCAGATGGAAGTAGGGCACGGGCAGCAGCGCGTCTTGCTGCTTTTCCAGCCACGCGGCGGCCAGCGAACCCTGGCAGCGGGGGCAATGCCGGTTGCGGCAGGAATGCAACCGCACATGGTCACGGCCGCAGTCCCGGCAGCGGTAACAATGCGCTCCCAGGGCCGGTGTTCGGCAGGCTAAAATAGCCCGCAGCACCTTCCATTGTTGCGGCAGCAGAGCGCGCGCCTTTGCGTAGCCAGGCAGGCCGGCCCGCAGGACCTCGGCCAAAGACAGGGCTGGGCGAAGGGGTGGCGCGACTGCTCCTGCGCTCGCTGGGCAGGACGCCGACATGGCCGCGCCCGGTTACGGCGATGGGGGCAGGGGATTTTTAAGCTGCAACAGGTCCAGCGGACTGCGGGTTTGGCGCACTCTCTCCTGGCGCACGTGCAGGTAGACGGCGGTGTGTTCCAGCCTGGCATGGCCCAGCAGCTTCTGGACGATCGTCAAATCGGTGCCATTCTCCAGCAGGTGCGTGGCAAAGGAGTGGCGCAGGACATGGATCCCGCCCTTGTTCGGCAGGCCCGCCCGCTGCACGGCGGCCCGGAAGAACTTCTGCGCGTGTTTGGCGGCGAGCGGGCGATGGATGTCCCGTGCGGAGGTGAACAGCCACAGCGGCGGACGATACATGCGCCAGTAGTCGCGCAACTCTTTGAGGAGCCGATCCGACAAAAGCGTGTACCGGTCCTTGGCCCGCTTGCCCTGCTCGACGCGGATCATGCCGCGCGTGCTCTCCAGATGGCGGAGCTGCAAGTGACACCCTTCGGAGACCCGCAGCCCGGCGCCGTAAACGGTCATCAGGAAGACCCGCTGGCGCGGGTTGGGATAGGCGATGGAGAACAGTCGCTCGATCTCCTCCTGGCTATAGACCTCCGGCAGGCGCTTGGGCTGTTTGGAGCGTGGTAAATCCCGCCCGATGCGCCCCTCGGGCCAGGCCAAAACGTGCCGGTAGAAAAAGCGCAGCGCGCCGACCACCCCGCCCAGGCTGCTTTGCGCATAGTGCCGCTCCGTCAGGAGGTGGTAGAGATACTCCTGAATCTGCTGCGCCGAGAGCTGATCGGGAGACCGCTTAAAATGGCGGGCTAAACTGGCCACATAACCCACGTAGATGTTCTGCGTGGTTGGTGAATAACCTCTGATCGACAGAGCCTGTATGAATTGCTGACGTAGTTTGGACATAACCACCCAAACTACCAGCCACGTCAAAGCGACTTGGGCCTTTCGATCTCCGCGAAGCGGTTTAGTTCAAAGTGATAAACTGGATGGACATCCACCGCTTGAAGATGGCCTTTCCAACCCAAGCAACAGGTGCCTCAGTGACCCATATGGATTGATCCCGAATCCACTACGACCGAAGGTATTCACCCACGTGAACCCGCATCCACTGGCCTCTCTGGCTCTGTCCAATCGGTTTGATCAGCTTGGCCGACAGACCACCCGTCTGGTCGTGCAGACCCAGGGCGGCGTTCGGAAGTGGGGACCACTACTGTGCGGTGGTGACGGGCACGAATGCCAGCCAGCCGGTGTGGATGGGTATCACCAACCTGGCCGATATCCTGGCTCACCAAGCGATTGCACCTGGGGAGTTGGAAGAGCTTCGCTTGCAGACTCCATCGCTGGAGGAAAGCCGATGGGGAAGGACCCGATGAACCAAGACTCTCGTTTGATCCCTAAAGGTATGTTGGCAGAGTCATAGTTATGGGTGTACTAGCAAGTCCGCAGGCAGTGCAAGCTTGGCAATAAAAAAGACAATCTCCACGACAAGCGGGCTGATTCCCAAAAGAAACAGATAATACTTCCAGCCATTGTTTTGCTCCTTAAATACCCAAGCGCCGACAAACCGAATGGCCACAAACCCGACTATTCCGAGAGCGGTTGCGGCTTTATAGTTCTCCCACGCTCCGTACCAGCATTGACAGCCCCTGAACCACGTGAGGTCGGCCAGAGCAATCGGGATCCCGAACACGAGCAAGGCCCATATGGGCCAATTTGTGCGGCGCAGTAGAATCATATCTGCCAACGTTCAAGATAGCCGACGGGGCGGAGCCCCGTTCGGCTCGTCGGATTGATGGGCGCTTCGTCGTTCAACGTACTCAATAAGATCTTCCACCGTCAAAAGCTCCTCGGCATCATGTCGGGGAATCTTGAATTTGAACTCCTGCTCAACCGCCATGATAAGCTCAACGGGGTCGAGGTCATCGGCGTTCAGGTCACGGACGAACTGCGTGTCTGCACGAAGTTGCCCAGGCTCGGCGCCCAATTGCTCGCACACAATCGCCAGAACTCTACAAGTAACCCCAGGAACGTGCTCCGAGAAATGCTGGCGCGCCAAGTATTCGAACATCTGCGGATGGTGTGGAGCTGGCTTGAATATGTCAGACAATTTCATTTGTCCGCCCATCAGTAGTATTGAACGAACTTTTCGTTCGTTGTTACCGGTGCCGTGTTTTTCATTAGGGTGACGATATTGGATACGGTGACCTGAGTTGGCAAGGGCAAATGGAAGGCTGAGAAAAGACTACGGGACCACGGACCATGGGGCC
>CAIYYI010000212.1 GCA_903930345.1 uncultured Verrucomicrobiota bacterium | reverse complement strand
GTGACGTGGGAGCAGGTGTTGACGAGGATGCGGCCGTGGCTGCTGAAGTTGGTCGGCTTTTGCTATTGCTGCGGCAGAAAGTTTGAGGATGTCAGCGTCGATTCTACATAACATAGTAATACTAGCCAGCGGCCCAAAACCCGGCGCGCCTTAGGCTCAGCTTGAAAGCTCATTGGAATTAAACTGGCAAAAAGCGCTGGCCCGGCCGGGTGCTTTCAGGTAAGCAAGGGAGATGAATTCACCCGGGGGCAACCTTTATCTGGAGGTGCGCGAGCAGTTCCGCGCCGGGGCGCTGTTGCAGGAGGAGGCGGGAGAAATGCCGCCCGAGTGGCTGGTGCAGGTCATCTGGCAGCACCAACGGATCCGCCGCGATGCCCTGCGGACCCTGGGCGGCCAACCGGTGCGTGTGCTGCACCCCGGCTATCGCAACCACGAGGCCGGGCCGGACTTTCGCGGTGCCATCCTGCAAATCGGCCAGGCCGCCCCCTACCGGGGGGATGTGGAGGTGGATTTGAAAGGGGCGGGCTGGCGGGATCATGGCCATGACCGCAACCCCAACTTCCGCCAGGTGGTGCTGCACGTCATCTGGGATGGCCCCGCCGGCGACACCCCGGGCCTGCCCACGCTGGCCCTGCGGCCCTGGCTGGATGCGCCGCTCGCGGATCTGGAGACGCATCTGGCCACGGAAAACGCCGAGGCCTGGCCGGCCGATTTGCGCGGCCGGTGTGCGCCGGAAATCCAGCGGATGCGGCCCGGGCAGCAGCAGGAGCTGCTGCGGCTGGCCGGGCTGGCCCGCTTGGAAAGCAAGGCCGGCCATTTCCACGCGCGCGCCCGGCTCTCCGGCGGGGAGCAGTCCCTGTGGGAGGGCCTGTTTCGCGCGCTCGGTTACAAGCACAATCCCTGGCCCATGCAGACCCTGGCGGAGCTGCGGGAGCGGCTCCAGGCGGAAACCAGCCCCGCCCCCCACACGGTGCTGCACCTGCAAGCGCGCCTGCTGGGCGTCAGCGGGCTGTTGCCCGCCGAATTGACACGCTCCGCCAGCGACACCTATGTGCGTCAGATCTGGGACATCTGGTGGCGGGAGCAGGACCAGTACGCCGACTACCGGCTGCCCAAAACGGCCTGGCGGCTGAACGGCCTGCGCCCGGCCAACCACCCGGAGCGCCGCCTGGCGCTGGCCGCCCACTGGCTGCAAGACCGCAACCTGGTGACCCGCCTGCAGGACTGGCTCCTGCAACCGGTCCCCACGCGGGAGCTGCCGGCCTCCCTGCTGCAGGTGTTGCAAGTGGCGCGGGATGACTTCTGGTCGTGGCACTGGACGCTGCGCTCCCGGCGCCAGGCCAGCGCGCAGCCCCTGTTGGGAGCCACCCGCACCACCGACCTGGCGATGAACATCATCCTGCCCTGGTTCCTGGCCCGCGCCCGCCAGGGCGGGGATGCCCGGCTGGTGGCCGAGGCGGAAAGGCGTTACGTGCAGTGGCCGGACGCGCAGGAGAACACCGTGCTGAAGCTGGCGGAGCACCGGTTGCTGGGCAGCGCCCCGGGGCGACATCTGCGGGAGGCCTGCCAGCAGCAGGGGCTGATCCACATCGTGCGGGATTTCTGCGAACGCTCCGACACCCTCTGCACCGGCTGCCGCTTCCCGGAACTGGTGGCCTCACTGGCCCGGCGGATTCAGCCTGAAAAACGCGGTCCGGCCTGAATCAAGGGTTGAAAACACCGGCCCGACAGGTATGCTATCGGCATGGTAACAGTCGAACAGGCTCGAATTTCAATTGACCCCATGGTCTGTCACGGCAAACCGGTCATCGGTGGAACACGGGTTCTGGTCGCCAATCTGCTTGGCGCTTTGGCTGCCGGGCAGTCCAGGCAGTCGATTTTGCAGGATTACCCGTCCATCGTAGAGGAAGACATTGATGCGGCACTGGATTTTGCCGCGCAGATGGCGCGGTTTGAATCGTTCGACTACGAATCCGGGGGCAAATGAGGTTTCTGGCCGACCAGAACTTTCCCCGTACCTGCAAGGAACTGCTGGAGAAATTCGGCCACTCCCTCTGGGAACTTCGTTATGATCCCAACACGGGATTGAAGCGGCTGTGAAGAAATGGAGCCAGTTGTCGGACTTGAACCGACGACCGACGGTTTACAAATCCAACGCCAAAACCAAGTCTTTCTGATTGCTAACTCACACTAAATCAACAGGTACCAACATTTAAACGATGTTCAGCAAACTGAATTAACAGTGCATGGCAGATCTCATAAATGCAAGGTTTTATTTCGAAATGTGGCGCTCGGGACAAATCGCGGTCAAATCATTTGGCGGCCAAAGCCAATCAAAAAAAATGCTATTCCCGCTCATGGCCACTGCTCTTTGTATACACTTATAATGCCTCAATCTGTCTTCCCCAGCGCTACGCGCTCAAGGCTCTGTAAAACAGTCCAAACCTACCTGTGTGGATCGCCCAGCAATGGACTGCTTCGTGTACGCTGAAAATATTAAGCGCTACAGTTGAACGCCATTAAGCACCAGCGATACCTGGAAGGTGCGTGCTGCTGTGTGAGCGCGCAAGATACAATGCAAGTCACCTTGGTGCTGGTCCGTAAACAGAGCCGGACTGAGGCAGTAATCCCGCCTCAGCCCGGCGTCAAACACCCACTGCACTATTTCTTGGCACCGGCCTTGGCCTTGGCCCATCTCGCCTTTTGCGCTGCGATGATCCGTGCCCGGCCTTCCGGGCTCATCGTGCGCTGGGCACGGGCTTTCTTGGGAGCTGGATCCTCGTCCTGCTCATCCACGACCTTGGCTGCTTTGCCCTTGGGGCCAGCCTTTGCTCCCCCCAGCAGAGCCGCCAATTCTGCTTCCAGCATGGAGATCTTTTTCTTGATGGTGATTGCCCGTTCAATGACGGCCACACTCAGATTGCGTATATCGTTTGCCATAATGGAGATATGATAGCCGGTTTGAATAAAATGTTCAATGATTCAAAAATATTGGTGCCCGGCGAGCCACGTTTGGGCCTGCTCTCCTATGAACACAAGGCGGCCAGGTGGACACCGTAATCCTCCAGATGACGATAAAAGACAACAGCGGCACCCTCAACGGAGAAGTAGCCGTGATCCCACCCCTGCCTCAAACCCTGATTTGGACACATAGGCACTGATCAGCCGTCATTCAGGGCTTTCGACAAGGTGGCTGACTTCTCAACAGGCAAGGTCCAGGCCCAACCCATAACCGTTACGAGTTGATGATGTCGGTATCAGGCCACACTTTTCAGTCTTTCACCGCTGCACCCGGCTTGACAGTGTCCACACACAGAGTAGCGTACACCTGTACGCTATGCTCAAACTAACGCAACGACAGCAGCAAATCGTCGAGTTCATCGACCGCAGCCACCGGAGCGGAGGTACCCCGCCCAGCTTCCGCGAGATCGCCGCCCATTTCGGCTTCGCCAGCGTTGGTAGTGTCGTCAGCCACGTGCGCGCGCTCCGCAAGAAGGGCGTCCTGCCCAAGGAGTCCGGCCAGGCGCGCTCCCTGCGTATCCAGTCGCCCCTGGCAGCGCTCCGCCAGCCGGTGGTGGACATCCCCCTGCTCGGCTCCATTCCCGCCGGGTTCGCCGAAGACCGGCAGCAGGAGGCCAAAGGGTGCGTCACCATCGACATCCAGACCTTGGGCGTCAAGCCGACCCCGCGCACCTTTGCCTTGGAAGTCCGGGGCGACTCCATGACCGGCAAGGCCATCTTGGACGGGGACCTGGTGGTCCTGGAGCACGGTATGACCCCGCGCAACGGCGATGTGGTAGCGGCTCTGATCGACAACGAGAACACCCTCAAAACCTTTGTCCAGGAGGACGACCGAACCTTCCTGCGCGCTGAGAATCCCAGCTATCCCGACCTGATCCCGGTCGGCGAACTGGTCATCCAGGGCGTCATGGTGGCGCTCATCCGCAAACGCAAATGAGCCATCCGGATTGTGCCGCGCGTAATCGTTCATCTCGATGCCGATGCCTTCTTCGCGTCGGTAGAGCAGGCTGCCGACTCCCGGCTGCGCGGACTGCCGGTGGCTGTGGGCGGAGAGAAGCGCGGCATCATCGCCTCCGCCTCCTATGAGGCGCGCAAGTTCGGGGTG
>CAIYYI010000211.1 GCA_903930345.1 uncultured Verrucomicrobiota bacterium | reverse complement strand
GGAACATTCTCCAAGCTGCCGAACTCATCGACCGTTCGCTGCCGATTGGGAGCCAGGATTTCCGCCCCCGTTCCGCCGATGACGATGATCAAGCCTCGTTGATGTTTAACCAATGGGATGCTGCGTTCAGTCTGTTTCATAGCGTTGTGTTCTGTTTGTTGTTTAGTTTTGTGTTCTGTTTGTTGTTTAGTTTTGTGTTTTGAGTTGGTGTGTTAGTTGGTTTTCGTTGATTCCGTTGTCTCCCACTCCCAATCGAGATCCCCAGGAGTCGCTGGGTTTGGAGCGGCCGTATCTGAAAATGGCTCAGAATCCGGTGAAGCCGGTGATGGCCTTCGTGGTTTCTGGACCGCCGAAATTGCGACCGCCCGAGGCGTTGCCGATTCGCCTCGGACTAGAATGCGCGCGCCTTGGCCGATGTTCTGGGCCGTCAATTCCTGTCCGCCCGAAGAGAGGAGGACAGCCCCGTTGACCGGTTCAACGACAAGATTGCTGGATTTGCCAGTACGCTTGATCCGAACCGGCGCATCGGGGGTGAGTTCGCGGACCTCGTCGGCTCGGGTGAACACGATGCTGCGACAGACCGAGGATGTCTCCGCCCAATAATGGACTGGAAGCAGCAAGGCCCGTTGGCGTTTTCGCCAGAGCAGCGCGGCAGTAGGCAGCCTCAACAGTAAACTGCAACCCACAAACGGCAGGGCCTTTGCCCAGATCGGTTTGGGCTTCAGCACCTGAATGCCCACCCGAACCTCGATGGGCGCTTGGTTTGTATCCACCGGATATGCTGTGAGCATGGCAGCGCAATTGGTGACCTGCGCGTACGTATGCTGCGGGTTGTTGTTCGTTGAGGACTGCCCGTCACCGAATACCCAGCGGAACGCTCGGCAATCGCCGCCAATCCTGCTCGTAAACTTAACGGTCAGTGGAGCTACACCGTTTTTGGGAGACGCGCCCGCCTGGACAGTCACGGGCTCGAATCTTGGATTGACGATGATTTTGCGAACGGCGTCTGATGTTCCACCGGGTCCTTTGACTTTCAATGTAATGACCGTTTCGCCGACATGATCCAATACGTGTTCTGGATTCCGCGTTTGGCTGACGGCTACACCGTTGATGGACCATTGCCACACCTCGATAAATCCCATGCTCTCATCCACCAACCGCAGCCGCTCGCCCACGCGCAAACGCGCATCGAGGATTTTGAACGCGGCTTTTGGGGCGGGGGTCTGCGCAGGTGCGATCACCCTGATGACGTGCGAATCGGCGGCCGCGCCATGACCCTGAGGGCTGGCCGCGCGTAATCCGACAGTGAAGGTGTTGGTTTCACCCGGTCTGACAGAGAATGAATGAAGGGGATTCTTCTCCGGGCTGGCCGTGCCGTCGCCAAAAGACCACTCAACGGAGGCGCAAGGGCCGACAAACTCGCCTGCAAACTGGACCGGCATTCCTGACATTGCCTCCGATGGTGCGATGATCTGAGCTGTCAACGGTTTCTCCTGGACCTCCATGACGCGGGTTTTTGAGGCCGTCCGTCCGTCGGCACTCCAGGCCGTCAGTTTGATTTCATAGCGGCCTTCCTTCTCGCAAAGGTAAGCCAGCTCCTGGTTCGTGCCGCACAGCAGTGAATTGACCTGCCATTCGAACTTGCCAGGCTCGCTGCTGGCACGTGCGATGAACTTCTGCGTTTGACCGGGTTCGGCGGCGGTTGGGGAAGCCGTGAAGTCCACAGTGAATTCTGGCTTTGCCCGCACCCGGATGGTGACGGTCGTGGAGTTGGCCGATCCTTGC
>CAIYYI010000210.1 GCA_903930345.1 uncultured Verrucomicrobiota bacterium | reverse complement strand
GATCTGGGCGCTGGTCAAGCTGCGGCAACCGCAGCGCCAGCGCCCCCACGACCAGCAGCCCCAGCACAATGGCGAGCCAGCGGCTCATCACTTGGCAGGCACTGCGTAAACTTCAATTTCCTGGCGGCAGTTCAGCGCACTCTGATTGCTGCCCTTGCTGTAGCTGCGCAGGTAGCGGGCCTTGACGCCCTTGGCTTCCACCACGCGGCCCCACTGCGTTTCAAAATATTCCTTGTCCGTGCCAATGCCCAGACCGGAGGAGTTGTCGGTGTCGTTGTTGTAAACCGTGCGCACGTTTTTGGTGAAATCAGCGTCGTCCGCGACCTGCAGGATCACGTCGCGATAGAGCTGAATCCAGCGGTGATCGTTCCACAGCACCACAACCTGGATCTCGTGCTCGGATTCGAGATCGATCTGAACCCACTGGGTGCCCTTGCGCATCTCGACCACCTGGTCATCATACGCCTCGCGCAGACCATCGGTGATCATGTCGAGCGAGCCGGAAATCGGATTTTTATCGCTGGCATTGACCTTCTTGCCCTTGGCGACATTCACCGCGCCCTTGGAGATCGCGGGCATGGCGGGGGCCTTTTCCGGCAGCTTTTCCACGTTCGGACCGGTCGGCAGGTCGTCAGGCGTGCCCTTGAGCGTGGGCATGGGCCACTTGATGGTCAGGGGTGCCTTGTCAGCGTCAGCCGCAGTGGCGATGGCGAGCGTCAGGCTGGCGCTCAGGGTGGTGGCGAGCAAATACCGGCCGAAATGTTTCTGGATCATAATTGTAACTGGAAAGATGAAGGTGGAATGGACGTTCGAAGCTGACGGATGCCCGCCCACAGCGGGCGGGCACCCCGCAAGCTCTTTGGACGATTTACTTCTCGACCGCGTAAACCTCGATTTCCTGGCGGCTGTTGCCGGCGCTGAGCGAACCGCCCTTGGTGAAGGTGCGCACGTAGCGGGCCTTCTCACCCTTGGCATTCACCACTTTACCCCAGCGGGTTTCGATGTATTCCTTGTCCGTGCCAATGCCCTGCTTGGAGGAGTTGTCCAAGTCGTTGTTGTACAGGGTGCGCAGGTTTTTGGTGAAGGCAGCGTCATCGGCGATCTGGATGATCACGTCGTAATAGACCTGGTAATAACGGTGGTCGTTCCACACGGCGATGGCGGCAATGGAGTATTCCTTGCCGAGATCCACGGCGGTCCAGCAGACGCCCTTGCGGATTTCCAGCACGGATTCATCCTGCGCCTCGCGATCGCCATCGGTCACGAAGGAGAACTCGCCGGTGAACGGCTTGTCGCTGGCGGTGACGGTCTTGCCCTTGGCCACGTTCACCACGCCCTTCGGCACCATGAACAGGGCGGGATCGTTGGTCATCAGCGGTTCCACCGTGGGACCGACGGGCAGGCTGTCCGGTGTGCCTTTGATCGTGGGGTTGGGCCACTCGATCTTGAGGGTTTCCATGTCCGCGCCGAGAGCGGTGCTGTTCAAAACCATCCCCAACCCAAGGGCAACCACTCCAGCCATCAATGTCTTTGTCAATTTCATGCGTTGTTTCTCTGTTTGTGCGGCACCCCGGTTTCATCGCCCGGAATCAGCCGCGTTATAAGTTTTGACTGTTTACTGGGTCAAAATATTCGGTGAATTTATGCGAGTGCCGGACGGAGCGCCAGCAAAACATGACGCAGGACCGCAACTGTTTGCGTTAGTTGTTGTGCCGTGATGATTAACGGGGGCGTAAAACTGGTCACTTTCCCCGTCTCCTCCCTCCGGCAGGCGCAGGCAGCCCCGGCCCAACCCGTGGCGTCGCAGGGTAACGAACATCCGCCGGTTCATTTTCAGACCCCCCGGGCCTCTGGCACCCAAACAACTTTGTGCATCTGCACCTGGAACCGTACCGGCAAGGCGTCACGAATGATGCGCTCCACCAGTTCCAGCCGGGTGAGCGGGTGCTGTCCCGTCGGCACCGGCTTGAGCGATTTATCCTGCTGTTCCGGTCGCAGCGGAGCCACCCAGGAAAAGAGCAGAGGGCAGACCCGCGCCAGGTTGTGTTCCCGGATCACCGCCACGGCCCAGTCATAATCCTCCACGGTGCCGATCACAAATTTGATCTCATCCGTGGCGTGCAGGTGCGCCAGGTTGGCCCAGAGATTGCGATCGCACTCCCCGCTGGAGGGGCACTTCAAATCCATGATGCGGCGCACGCGCGGGTCCACCTTGGAAATATCAAGGGCACCACTGGTTTCGACCAACACGGTGAAGCCCTCCGCCACCAACTGGCGCATCAGCTCCGGAGCGCCCGGTTGCAGGAGCGGTTCACCGCCCGTCAATTCCACCAGCGGCAGCGGGCCAGCCACCGACTTCAGGGTGCGATACGGTTCGGCGCAACGGCGCACTTGGGCGAGAATGTCGGCCAACGACAGCCGACGGCCCTCCGTGAAGGCATAGGCCGTGTCGCAATAGGAGCAACGCAGGTTGCAGCCGGTCAGCCGCACAAACACGCACGGCAACCCGGCCAAGGTGCTTTCCCCTTGCAGGCTCAGATAAATCTCGTTGACGACCAATGACTCAACCATGGGCCGCCAGCTTACGACATCGCCTGCGCCACGCAAGCACGGCAAGGGAGAAAAAGTCAGGCCAGCGGATGGCGGCGATCCGCCAGCGGGAAGTTCACGCGCGCCCCCAGGAAATGGGAGCGGTAAACCGCCGACACCATTTCAATGGCCCACCGGCCATCGTAACCGCTGCACGCCGGCTGCCCCCCCTTGGCCAGGGCCTGCACCAGATTACCAATGATGCTGTGGCGCACGGGATCGGCGGCGTAATTGGCCGGCTCCGGCAGCGGCTGCCACTTGGATGCCTCATCCAAGTGCGCCAGAAACGGCGAATCCAAAAAGGCAAAGCCAAAGCCCGATTGGTAAACCACCACCCGTTTGGTGCCCACCACCTCAAACCCCCACTTCTCCCGTTTGGAGAAATTGGTGTTCCATTTGTCCCCGGTCTTCTGAGAGGTCCAGAACATCTGGACGTTTTTGGGAAACGCAAACTGGGCCCGCACGGTGTCGCCCGCCACCCGGATCGGTTCCCTGCCCTGGCGGATATCCTGGCGGGTCACATCGAGCCCGCCCACTGAGACCTGCGCAAAACACCAGAGCGGATCCCCCAGGCAGAACCGGAGGAAATCAAAGTCATGGGTTCCGAGCACGATCAAATCCTCGCCGCCGCTGCGCTCATCCTGCTTGCCGTGCACGATCACGTGGCGGATTTCGCCGAGAAACCCCTCGTCCAGCAGCGCCTTGAACTTCAGGAACTCCGGGGTGTAACGGCGCACATGGGCCACAGCGATGCGCGCGCCCGTTTTCTCCGCCGCCGCCAGGACGGCATCGGCATCCTCCATGGTTTCCGTGAAAGGCTTTTCGAGGAACAGGCCCCGGGCGGTTTGCAGCGCGGCCAGGGCCACTTCGCGATGGAGATCCGGATGCCGCATGCAAATCGCCACCAGGTCGGGTTTCTCGCGCTCCAGCAGCTCGCGGTAATCCCGGTATTGGCGGCGTGCCCCAGAGCGCTCCGCCGCTTTTTTCAAACCGGCGGGATCAGGATCAGAAACCGCTTCCACGGTGACGTTTTCAACCCCGCGAAAGACCTGGTCGAAACCGTGGCCAAACTCCCCGCGACCGGTCCAGCCAATGACCGCCGCACGCAGCGGTTTGACCGCAGCCTGGGCCAATAAAAGGGCGGGAGCCGAAGCGGCAGCGGCGGCCAGCAGGGTGCCCCGATGCAAAAAGGCACGGCGAGGAAGGTTCATGGCGGTACTCTACCCCGGCGGCGGCAACGGACACAAAAGGAAAAACCGGAAATTGCAGATTGACTTGGGGCTGAATCTGCCCTGGATTGGGGACATGGCTAAACCGGCACGCAACACCGAATCAGACATCAAACTGCCTCCGGCCAGCGATTGGCGCACCAGCGACGCAGACGAACTGAACCGGCGACGGTTGCGTGCCCGGACGGAAAGCTTCACCATCGTGAACACGGACGCACGCCACCCGGTGTTCTCGAATTTCAGCGTCCAATCCGGCAGCGGCATGACCTACCAGGTGGAGGTGCGGGATTTGCGCGAGCGGCAGACGGCCTGTGATTGCGTGGATTACCGGATCAACGGCCTGGGTGCCTGCAAACACACCGAGGCAGTCCTGCTCCATCTGGAAGGCCGCTTCCGCCGCCTTCATGCCGCCGCCACCCGAGACGGTTCCACCCGCATTGAGGTGGGCGTGGACCAGCCGAGCGCCACCCTGAAGGTCACCCACCGGCTGCCCGACCTGCCAGCGTCCTTGCGCCGGTTGTTTGATGGCGAGGGTCGGCTGATAGACGGAACCCCGGAGGAGGCGGTGGCGGAGCTGGAGCGCGGACTCGCGAAGTGCCCGGCTTTGCGGATTTCCCAGGAGGTTAAGCCCTGGCTTGAATCCCGACGACAGGCCACCGAGCGGCGGGAACTGCGGCACCAGTATGAGCTGAAGGTGCAGAGCGGGGAATGGCCCGCACACGAAACCCTGGTGCCATTGTTCCCCTACCAGCGGGAGGGCATGCTGCACCTGGCCTTCACCGAACGCGCCCTCCTGGCGGATGAAATGGGGCTGGGCAAGACCATCCAGGCCATTGCCGCCTGCGCGCTGCTGCACCGGCTGGGCCTCGCCCGACGCGTGCTGGTGGTCACGCCAGCCTCCTTGAAAACCGAGTGGGAGGATCAGATCCAACGCTTCACCCAACTGCCTTACCAGCTCGTCTTCGGCGGACCCAAACAGCGCCGGGAGGTTTACGATGCCCCCGTTTTTTTCACCATCGTGAATTATGAGCAGATGATGAAGGACGCGCTGGATGTCAATTCACGCCTGCGGCCCGACGTCATTGTTCTGGATGAGGCCCAGCGCATCAAAAACTGGAGCATCAAGACCACCCAGGCCATCAAGCGCCTGCGCAGCCGGTACGCGTTTGTGCTGACGGGCACGCCCATTGAGAACCGGCTGGACGAGCTGTATTCGCTGATGGATTTCCTGAATCCGTCCCTGCTGGGGCCGTTGTTCCGTTTCAACCGGGAGTATTACGCGTTTGATGAGCGGGGCCGCCCGGCAGCCTTCCGCAACCTGGAGCAGTTGCACCAGCGGATCGCCCCCTACATGCTCCGGCGGCGCAAGGAGCAGGTGGAAACCGAACTGCCCGACCGCACCGACCGCAACCACTTCATCCAGCTCACCCCCGGACAGGTGGCCTCCTACCAGTTTCACCAGCAGGCGGTGGCCAAGCTGATGGGCGCCGCCGCCCGCCGCCCCCTCAGCAAGCAGGAGCAGGACAAGCTCATGCGGGAGCTGGCCATGATGAGGATGATCTGCGACACCAATTACATCCTCGATCCCGAGGACCGCGAATGCCCCAAGCTGCAAGAGCTGGGCAAAATCCTGGAAGAGTGCCGTCAGAATCCCGGCGTCAAAGTCATCATCTTCTCCGAATGGGAACGGATGCTGGAATTGGTGAAGGAGCTGTGCGAGCGCATGCGCCTGGGCTTTGCCTGGCACACCGGCTCCGTGCCCCAGCGCCGCCGCAGGGGTGAGATCAACGCGTTCAAAACGGATCCCCAGTGCCGGGTGTTCCTGAGCACCGACTCGGGCGCGACCGGCCTGAACCTGCAGAACGCCAGCGTGGTCGTCAACTGCGACCTGCCTTGGAACCCGGCCAAACTGGAGCAGCGCATCGCACGGGCCTGGCGCAAATACCAGACCCGGCCCGTCACCGTGGTGAACCTGGTGGCGGAAAACACGATTGAGCACCGCATGCTCGATACCCTGGCCAATAAGCGGGCCCTGGCCGACGGCGTCCTGGATTTGCGGGGCGACCTGGACACGATCAAGTTGCGGGGCGGTTCGCAGGCCTTCCTGGAACGTTTGAAACAGTTGATCACCCCCGGACACACAACCCAGGGAGCCCAGCCGCCCGCGCCAAAAAAAGTGTTGCCGGCCGATCGCGGGCTCGGCTTCGCCCAGGAGGCCCGGCAGCGCATCAATGGCGCCCTGGTACGTTGCGAGGAGCGTTATCCCCAGACCGGCGTGCATTCCGTGATTTATCTCGTGGTGGAACGGGACGCCGCCACGTGGCAGGACCGGCTGGCCGACCTATACCAGGAATATTTTGTCACCAACAGCGATCCCCTGGCACCCGTGCGGTTGGAGGTGGTGGACCAGGCCACCGATGCCGCCCTGCAACGCCTGATGGATGCGGGCCTGATTGCCACCACCCAGCGTGCGTCCCGCTCCTTGTCCGCTGAAGCCACCGCCCCGGCCATCCCACGCACCCTCAACCCGGAGGAACAGGCCAAACTGGCCCATTGCCTGTCGGCAGCGGAGCGCAAGACAAGGATGGCCCGGTTGCTCGGCGAGGGTGGGCTGGCCGATGAGGCCCGCGAGGCCTTGTTCGAGGCCAGCCTGCAGATTGGCCGCGCCCTGGCCGTGAACAACCGCCTTCCGGAACCCGGCAGTATCAACGAGGCCCTGGCCGCCCCGCTCTCCTTCTGCTGGGGCAATGATCTGACCGTCCTGCGGCAATTCATCGCCAGTCTGGCGGCGGATTGGCGGCCCTTGCAGGTGGCCCTGGATCAACGGACACAGTTGTTGAGGACGGGCATCCTTTTCTGATCAGCATGCCATTCGGCTGGATTATGCCAACCAGCTTTTGCCACAGCAGCCAATGCGTGAACACGGTTTTCCTCAGATGGCAGCCGAAGCCAAAGCCGCCACCCTTCTGGGACTGGACCAGGCCCTGGCCGCATATCTGCCAGACATTCAACTTCATTTCGCCAAGCTGTTCCGATAGTCTTCCCCGAATGAAAGGCATGGTTTATTTGGTCGGCGCAGGTCCCGGGGACGCCGGACTGCTCACCCAGCGGGGCGCGGAATTGATCGGCCGCGCCGACGTGGTGGTCTATGACGCCCTGGTCAATGCGGATCTGCTCCGCCTCGCCCCCCCGGGGGCGGAGATCATCTATGGCGGCAAGCGGGCGGAGAACCATCCCCTGCCCCAGGCCGAATTGAACGCGATCCTGATCGCCAAGGCACGGGAGGGCCGCACAGTGGTGCGCCTCAAGGGGGGCGACCCCTACATTTTCGGACGAGGCGGCGAGGAAGCCTGGGAGCTGGCCCAGGCCGGCATCCCGTTTGAGGTGGTGCCGGGCGTTTCCTCCCTCTCCGCCGTGCCCAATTATGGCGGCATCCCCCTCACCCACCGCGAGCACGGCTCGATCCTGACGGTGATCAGCGGCCACGAGGATCCGGCAAAACCGGGGGGCAAGGTAGATTGGGCACAGGTGGCCCGGACGCCCGGCACCAAAGCCATCCTGATGGCCACCCCGCGCATCGGACAGATCGCCCAACTGCTGGTGCAGCACGGCATGGATTCCGCCACGCCAATCGGGCTGGTGAGCTGGGGCACCACCGGCCGCCAGAAAACGCTCACCGGAACGCTGGGCACCATTGCCGAGACCCTGGCCTCCTCCCCCCTCTCCCCACCCACCGTGGCGGTGATCGGAGGGGTGGTGGACCGCCGGGCGAAGCTGAACTGGTTTGAGCGCCGACCCCTGTTCGGGCAGCGCATCGTGGTCACCCGAGCAGCGACCCAAGCGGGCAAACTGGCCACCCAGCTCCGCGAGCACGGCGCGGAGGTGCTGGAGCTGCCCACCATCAAGATTGAGCCTCCCACCAAGCACGATCTGATCGTGGATGCCATCGCCGGTCTGAATTCCTATGACTGGCTGGTGTTCACCAGCGCCAACGGGGTCACCGCCTTCTTCGATTTCTTTTTCAAGGCCTTCGACGACCTGCGCGATCTGGGCGGGGCGCGGATCGCCGCCGTGGGACCGGGAACCGCCGCCCGGCTGAAGGAATTGCACCTGAAGGTGGATGTGATGCCCGCCGAGGCCCTGGGCAAAAAGGTCGCCAAGGCGCTCAGCGACTACGAGAGCATGGAAAACCTGCGCGTGGTGCTGCTGCGCGCCGAAAAGGCCAACCCGGAGCTGCCCGAGCTGCTGGCGGAGATGGGGGCCATCGTGGACGACATCCCGTGCTACCGCACGGTGCCGGAAACCGAGGACCGGAACGGGGCCGCCGCCCGGTTCCGGGAAACCGGGGCGGACTGGATCACCTTCACCAGCGCATCGACGGTGGAAAACTTCCACGCCCGTTTCCCACTGCCGGAAATCCTGGCAAAATTCCCCGACCTGAAAACCGCCTCCATCGGCCCGGAGACCAGCAAAGCGCTGGCCGCCCTGGGCCTGAAGCCAACCTTGGAGGCACGCGAGCACACCATCGAGGGGCTGATCGCCGCCATCGGGAAAAAGGTAAAAACGTGATGAGACGTTGACGCGGGCGGAAAAACCGTCAGACTGGCCACGACATTCGACGTTTTAACCTTATTCAGGAGTAATTGCTTGGGCGCACAATGGAAACAAGCCGGGCGCGAAGCCAACGCGCAAAAGAAGGGCCAGATGGTCGTGAAGCTGGTCCGCGAAATCATGGTCGCCGCCAAACTGGGCGGAGCTGACCCTGACCTCAATGCCCGTCTTGCGGCCGCCGTGGAAAAGGCGCGCAAGGCCTCGGTCTATCGGGACACGATTGAGCGGGCCATCAAAAAGGGCAGCGGCCAGACGGACGAGAAGATCTCCTTCGAAGTGGTGACCTATGAGGGCTTTGGCCCGCACAAGGTGCCCGTGGTGGTGGAATGCCTCACCGACAACCGCAACCGCACCGCACCGGAAATCCGCAACCTTTTCAAAGCGGGCGCACTGGGTGCCCCCGGCTGCGTTGCCTTCTTCTTCAACCACCTCGGCGTGGTGGAAGCCACCCACACCGATCTCAGCCATGACGCCGAAGGCGACGCCATTGAGGCGGGAGCCCAGGAAGTGGAACCGCTGGAAGCCGAGGAAACCCCGGAAGGCACCAAGGGTGCCCGGTTCTTCACTGAAATCCGCGATCTGGACACTGTCTCCAAGGCGTTGAAGGCCGCCGGCTGGAACATCCTGGCTGCCGAACTCAGGTACGTGGCCAAGAACGGCACCAACCTGGACGATGCCGCGCGCAAGCAAGTGACCGATTTCCTCACCGCCTTGGACGATCACGAGGATGTCCACCATGTTTTCGCGGCACTGAGCTGATCCAAGAGAGGCTTGCAAAGCAGGTTGGGCCCGCTACGCTGCGGGCATGCCTTATGCCATGCCGAATCCACCGCGCTGGGTTTTGGTGAGAACGGCTTTCATTCTGGTTTTGGCCACCCTCTGCCCTTCGCTCATCTCCCTGGCTGAAGCTCCCCCACCGGCACCGGTCTATAATGTCCGTTTGCTCACCGACAGCACCCCTGATCTGACGGATGTCGAGAGCTACCTGCGTTCGATCACCTCGCAGTTTGCCACGCCGCAGGAAAAGGCCATCGCCGTCTGGCGCTGGTCGCAGCGGCTGCGAAAACAGACCTCAAACCCGATGGAAGACGGGCAGGATGTCCTGGACCCCATCACCCTCTTCAACAGCTACGGCCACTGCAATTGCGGCATCATCTCCGGGCTGAACAACACCTTCTGGCTGAACCTGGGATGGCAGGCGCACTACGTGCAGTTGGGCGATCACACCGTCTGCGAAACCTCCTGGGACGACGGCAAGACCTGGCACATGTTCGACGCCTCCATGAGCTTCTATTGCTTCAACGACACCGGCCAGGTGGCGTCGGTGACGGAGATCGAAAAGAACCCGCGCTTCTACCTGGAAAACTTTGCCCCGGAGTGTGGCACCAATCCGGCCAAGGGGCTGGACGACCACCAGGCCTGGCGCTCGGCATCGGACCGCCCGGTGCTCTACCAGCGGACGCTCGCCAACGGTTACGACTCCTTCAAGCCGCCGAACGGCATTTCCGAATACAACCTCTACGCCCAATGGGGGCAGCGCCTGGTGCTGGACCTGCGGCCCGGCGAGCACTACACCCGCTACTTTCACCCCCTTGATGACGGAACTCCGCGCAATCGCCTGCTACGCCCCCTCAAAAATGGCAAGGATCCAGAAGACCAGCACGGCCATGGGGGCATCCGCGCCAATGGGCGCTGGCTCTACCAGCCGGATTTGCGCACTCCCCACGCCACCAACCTGGTGTACGACGCCAAAGGGGTGGCCTGGGGCGATCCCCGAAAAGGCTTCGCCATCCGCCCGGCGACCACCACCGAGCCCGGCACGGTCACCATCCGCGTCTCAGCGGCGAACGTGGTCACCTCCGCGAAGCTCCGACTCACCACCACCCGGACGACAGAAAGCGATGCGGTCACAGTGGAAGTCTCCCGCACCGCCGGAATCACGTATGCGCCGGCGTGGACCTGCGAGGAGAAAGGAATCGCCCGACCGGCTGAAATCGACCTGCTGCCGCTGGTCGCGGGGGCCACGGAGTATCTGGTCAGAGTGCGCCTGTCCGGTGCCGGAGCGGGCCTGGAGGCAGCCGCCTTCGAGACCCTGACGCAAATCAACCGCGCCGCCCTGCCCCGGCTGACTCGCGGCCGGAATCGCGTCCAACTCACGCTTGGACCACAGGTTGAAACCATCCAATTCCAGCCGTCGGTGGTGGCCGGGAATCACCGGGCCACCGTGGCCGAGGAACAGTCCATTGATGTCGAAAAGGACATCGGTTTTTACAAACCCATCCTCCGGCCCGCCTCAAATGGCGCGCCGGGCCGGGTCACCTGGAAAATCGAGACGCCGACGCCGATCACCGAAGTGAACTACGGGGGGACCCTCTGCGTGAAGTCCGCCCGCGACCGGGCCACCCTGCTGCACTCCTGGGACGGCCGACACTTCACCACTGACTATCAGAAAACGAACGGCTCCCCGCCCTTTGACCTCATGATCCTTCGGACAATCCCTGCGCCCGCCGACACCCGGACAGCATTCCTGCGCTACGAATTTGCCACAGAGCGCAACGCCCGCAGCTACAGCGGCCCGGGAATCCAGATGGCCCGCATGACCGTGCAGCACCAGCCGCGCGTGGTGGGGTTCACCCCCATTGAGATCACCTATTGCTGGATTGAACACCGCGCCGGGGGCGAGGTGGAACGGCGGCACACCGAACTGGCTGATTCACCCGCCCACGAATTCACCCTCCAGGTCGGCGGTTTCAGGGATCCGACCATGCAATGGGTGCGACTCAACCTCAAAGGCTCCGCCCCCATCGGCGAAAAGGTCTCCTATGGGTACTCCGACGGCCAGGAAATCGAGCCCGACCCCAAGCCAACCCCGGCGCTTTATCACTGGGGGAAAAACCTGGCCAAAGGACGCCCCTACACGCTGGCCGGGACACAAAGCGCGAAAAACCGGGACGCTGGCAGCGACCTCACCGACGGGATCATCGCACCGCCGGATGATTACGTGTCAGAGAAGTACATGCCCACCAGCGTGATCTTCGAGCAAGACAGCGCGGCTGTGGCCACCATTGATCTCGGCCAGGCACAGTCCCTCGCCGCCGTGCGGGTTCACGCGGGGCAGGAAGCAGGGTTCCACCTGGCCTTCCCCCAAACCATTGCGGTTGAGACCTCCGCTGATGGGATTCAGTTCTCAAAGGCGGGACAGGCGGAACATCCTCAAGTTTTCGACCCGCCCGCCGACTTTGGACCCTGGGAACACGATGACTCACCGAAATATGCCGCACTGCCGGCGGGCGGACGACTCGCCTATGCCTATCGGGTGATCCTCGCGCAACCCATCTCCGCCCGTTATGTCCGGGTGACATGCACGGCGCAAAAAGGCTGGGGTCTGCTGCTCTCGGAAATCCAGGCCTTCGACCGGGTCACCGTGGACAAAAATGTTCCGCCACCGGTCGTCCTGCCGCCGCTGACCAAAACCAGCCCCCCGACCAGACCCGCAGGCAGCGGGTGGAGCACTGCGCCAACTTCCAACCCATGAACACCGCACCAAACACCCCGCCCGCCCGCCTCACCTCGCTTGATGCCTATCGGGGAGCCATCATGCTGCTCATGGCCTCCGGAGGCCTTGGGCTGCCGGAGATCGCCAAACATTTTCCCGACAGCGCCGCGTGGGGGTTCCTGGGCAGCCAGACCGACCATGTCGCCTGGAGCGGCTGCGCGATTTGGGATCTGATCCAGCCATCCTTCATGTTCATGGTGGGGGTGGCCCTGCCGTGGTCGGTGGCCAACCGTCAGGCCGCCGGGCAGAGCTTTGGCCGCATGTTCACCCATGCGGTCTGGCGGGCCATCCTGCTGGTGCTGCTCGCGGTATTCCTCAGCTCCGCCTGGAGCCGGCAGACGGAATGGATCTTCCCCAATGTGCTGGCCCAAATCGGGCTGGGCTATCCCCTGCTCTTCCTGCTGGCCTTCACGGGGCGGCGTCTCCCCTGGCTGGCTGCGGGTGGCATTCTCATCGCCTACTGGCTGGCCTTCGCCCTGTATCCGCTGCCACCAGCGGATTTCGACTGGAAATCCGTGGGTGTTCCCGCCAACTGGCCCCATTTCAGCGGCCTGGCGGCCCATTGGGATAAGAACGCCAATTGCGCCTCCGCCTTCGATGTCTGGTTCCTGAACCTCTTTCCGCGTTCCACCCCGTTCGCCTTCAACAATGGCGGCTACCAGACGCTGAACTTTGTGCCCTCACTGGCCACCATGATCTTCGGCCTGATCGCCGGACGCCTGCTGCGCGGCAGCCTGCCGATGCCTGAGAAGCTCCAGCGCCTCCTCCTGGCGGGCATTGCCGGAGTGGTGCTGGGCAAGGCCATCGAATTGACCGGCCTGTGCCCCATCGTCAAACGGATCTGGACACCGAGTTGGGCCATCTACAGCTCCGGCTGGGTGACCCTGATGCTGGCCGGGTTTGTGGCGGTGGTGGACTGGCGCGGTTGGAAACGCTGGGCCTTCCCGCTGGTCGTCGTGGGACTCAACCCCATCACCCTCTATTGTCTCTCCCAATTGAGCACCAAGTTCATCCGCCAGCAGGCCCAGACGCACTTGGGCCAAAACTGCTTCGCCACCTTCGGCCCAACCTGGGTGCCGATGCTGGAACGCGGCTTCACCCTGTTGATCCTGTGGCTAATCGTCTGGTGGATGTACCGGCGAAAAATCTTCCTGCGGATTTAGCCGCCAACGGATTGGCTGGCAACCATTCCCCCCATGCCTTCCCAAGGCAACCCCCTTCGCCCGCTCGAACTTCCAGCCATTGACCACGGGATATCGGCTGGACATGCATAATGGCCTCCGCTATGAGTAGGCCATCAAGCATGAAGACTTCTTATTATTTGGGCCTGCTCTGCCTGGCGCTGGTCACCGCCTGTGATTCCTCCCCCGTGACCACCAGACCGAAAACAAAGGAGACCACCCCGGCGACGGGGAAAGACAAGCCAACGGTTGAGGCACAAAAAAAGTCCCGCCTGCAATGGAACCTGAACACCCTGGTCAAAAGCTACGATAAGGTGGGGCGGCACAACTCCCGCTGGGACAAGGCCGCCACCGCAGCGTTGGCTGCCTTCGCCAACCTGCGCACCACGGGCCACCCGGTTGATTCACTGCAGAACGAGATCAAACAAAGCACGACCATCGCCGTGCAAAAGGGCTGCCAGGATCCGCTGGTGAAATACCTGCACGCACGCTACGGACTGGCCACGGAGAATGAGGAGGACATCCTGCTCCGCGCGGAGGCACTGCAGGCGGCCGCCCAGGCTCTCTCCGAGAGCGAATACCCCGCCGTCCGCAAATTTTACGCCTGTGTGCGCGCGGCGGAGGCGCTGCATTTGCAGGGCTCCAACCACTGGAATGAAGTGGTCGGGTTCCGCAAACAGGCCATCTTTTTCTGGGTGCAGACGCTGCAGGATTCCTCCGTGCCCCTGGGGGAGGTGTACGATGGCTGCAATGACCTGCTCAACCTGCTGGAACGTAACCCGGCCCAATATGGGAACGCCTTCTTAACCTTTGAACCGCTCCTGGACCGCCACTGGCCGAAAGAATCCATCACCCACCTGATCAAAGGCCAGTTTTACAAGCGTTCTGCCTGGCAGGCGCGCGGCAGCGGGTTGGCGGACACCGTTTCCGAAGCGGGTTGGAAAACCTTTGCGGAGCGGTTGGACCTGGCCGAGAAATCCCTGACCAAAGCCTGGGAACTGGACCCCGGCGATGACCGCAGTGCCGTGGTGATGATCGTCGTGGCCATGGGCAAAGAACAAGAGAAGGACCAGATGGAACTTTGGTTCACCCGGGCGATGACGGCAAACCCCAATTCCTATGAGGCGTGCAAGGCGAAGCGCAATTTTCTTGAACCCAAGTGGGGGGGCACCCCGCAAGACATGCTGGCCTTCGGGCACGAATGCCTCAATTCCACCAACTGGGGGGGCATGGTGCCCCTGACGCTGGTGGATGCGCACCAGTCCCTGGCCGGATATCTGGACAAGGACGACCAAGTGCGTTACTGGAAACAACCGGAGGTCTGGCTGGACATCAAGGCGGCCTTCGACAAATACCTGCAAGCCAACCCGGAGGATACCACGAGACGCCACTGGTATGTCCTGTGGGCCTTTCGGGCCGGCCAATGGGAGGAATTGAATCGCCAGGTCGAATTGATGGGACCGGTGAACCACGCCTTTTTTGGCGGACGCGAAGCCTTTGAAAGCATGATGCGGCAGGCCAAAGCCAAAGTAAAAACACCGTGAGACGGAACCTCATGGTTCCGGTTGCAGGGCACCATCCAAAATGAGGGTCTGCCCGGGACGGGAAGCGAAATCCCTGACGACATTCCCCAGACGGACCCGCAACGGGCCGCCACGGAGTGAGGTGATGCGGGCCTGGCGCAGAGACCCATCCTGCCAGACCAACCCGACCGTGGCACCGCCGCGGGCGCGCAGGCCAGACACCGAACCAGCGGACCATGATTTGGGCAGCGCCGGCAACAGGTGCAGCTCATAGCCCAGAGGGACAGCCACCGGGCGGACCTGGGACTGAAGCAGCATCTCCGCAATCGCGGCGGTCATCCCCAGATTGCCATCAATCTGCCACTCCGAATGGCCGGGGAATTTTGCGGATAGGTTCGGATTGGCGGCGGTGCGAAGATGGGTCGTCAGGACATCATGCGCGGTGTCGCCATCATGAAGCCGGGCATAGGCGTTGGCCTGAAAGGCACCCTGCCAACTGCCCACCGCGCCTTTCTGCCACCACTTGCCGGAGTCAAAAATCCGGCGCAAGCCGGCGGCCAGGGCCGGGGTATCACGCGGGGTGATCTGCGCGCTGCAAATCGCCCCCCAACTGGAGAGGACCTGGCAATCGGCAGTCCGCTTCCAATCCTCAACCCATTCCTGAAGCTCCCCGGTGGTGGGGCTGATCTGCATGGGAGCCAGGCGGGGCAGCGCCTTGGCGATTTCCTCCCGCAGGGGGGCATCCGCCTGGAGCAACGCACCCGCCGCCAGGCAGTTCTGGAAAAGCTCGCGCACCATCTGCATGGAGGCGGTGGGGCCAAAGCAGGAACAGGTGGACTCGCCGTTGGGCTTGCGGAAATTGTTCTCAAAGTTGACGTCGGGAGCGGTGACCAGCCAGCGGTGGCCGGGCTCCTCGATCATGGCGTCCAGATAATAGCGGGCGGCGCCGGCCAGCAACGGCCAGGAGCGGCGAAGGTAATTTGTGTCACCACTGAAAGCGTAATGCTCCCAGAGGTGCTGGCAGAGCCAGGCACTGCCAGCGGGGAAGACACTCCAGCAGGCGCTGCCGCCCACGGGACCAGCCTGCCGCCAGATGTCGGTGTTGTGGTGCGCCACCCAGCCACGGACACCATAAAGATTCCGGGCAATGTTCGTGCCGTCCCGGCTGAGTTCACTGATCAGGTCCAGCAGCGGCTCATGGCATTCGGCCAGGTTGGCAACCTCCACCGGCCAGTAGTTGATCTGGGCATTGCAGTTCAGAGTCCAGTTGGCCGACCAGGCCGGATTGATATCCTTGTTCCAAATCCCCTGCAGATTGGATGGCTGGGTGCCGGGACGCGAGCCGGCGATCAGCAGATACCGGCCAAATTGGAAATAGAGCGCGGCCAGGCCTGGATCGGTCGCCGGCCAATACTGTTTCAGGCGAACGTCCGTGGGCAGCAGACTGGCGGCAAAATCCCCCAGACTTAGCTGCACCCGGTCGAAGAGGCGCCGGTGGTCGGTCACATGGTCCTCGCGCAGGGCGGCAAAAGATTTGCCCTCCAGGGCGGCGAGATAGGCATCACAGAGCCGGGCAGGGTCTTTGCCCGCCTGGCTGGGGCTTCGCTCCGGGCCATTGAAGCTGGTGGCCGCCACCAGGATCAGCGTCACCCGGGTGCAATTTTCCGCACTGATCCCCTGGTCGGTGCATTTTAGGGAACCGCCTTCAGCTCGGGCCACAAGCCGGGTTTCGAAACGCATCCCTTTGCCATCATAGACAATCCGCCGTCCCAGATAATGCGGATCCGCATGAGCCGGCACCTGGCCGAGCAGACGCAGCGCGTCGGACCGGGCACTGATCTCGTGCCGCAACTGGCTGTCCAAAACGGCGGTGAACGACAGCTTGCCCGGGGATTCGCTGGTGAGCTGCACCACCATGGCCTGCCCGGGCTGAGAGACGAAGATCTCACGGGTGAAGCGGTTGCCGCCCTGCTCAAACCGCACCCGGGCGGCCGCCTGCGCCAGGTCAAGCTCGCGGCGGTAGCCGCTGACCTCGCCGATGATCGGGAAGTTAATCCGCAAATCCCCCAACGGCATATAACATTGGTTGTACTTGCCGTTCAGGTTGCGCTCCACCAGCGTCTGGGCCTCGGCGTTCCGACCAGCCAGCAGCAGGCGGCGGATTTCCGGCAGCGCCTTCAGCCCAT